>DASRRQ010000118.1:0-31943 GCA_035695505.1 Marmoricola sp.
GATCGTCTTGAGCAGCACCGACTTGCCCGTACCCGAAGGACCCAGCATCACCGAGATCTCACCCGCCGGGACCGTCAGGGACACATCGCGCCAGATCAGAGACTTCCCGAACGACTTCGTCAGGTGCTCGATCTTGATCTCGACGCCCATGGACAACTCCCTCTAGATCGATATGCAGCGGGTGTGACCCCCGACACTCCCACTCGGCTACCAAACGAGGCAACCGGGGGCTAAGTTACGCGCAAGTTTCAACCACGTCAGCATGCAGCCAAAGCGTCTCAAAATCGTGATCTGAAACGGACATGCCGCGCCTTCTTCGCACAACGAGCGGCCGCCCCAAGGGGACGGCCGCTCGCGCGGGTGGAACAGGTGCTACTCGGGAGCTGCTTCGATCACTTGAGCGAGACCGAGGCGCCAGCGGCCTCGAGGGCCTCCTTGGCCTTCTCGGCAGCTTCCTTGGTGGCGCCTTCGAGGATGGCCTTCGGAGCCGCCTCGACGAGGTCCTTGGCCTCCTTCAGGCCGAGGGAGGTCAGCGCGCGGACCTCCTTGATGACGTTGATCTTCTTGTCGCCTGCGGCGTCGAGGATCACGTCGAAGGAGTCCTGCTCGCCAGCGTCCTCGGCGGCAGCAGCGCCGCCGCCGCCAGCCGGGGCAGCGGCAACGGCGACCGGAGCGGCCGCGGTGACGCCGAAGGTCTCTTCGAACTGCTTCACGAACTCGCTGAGCTCCAGGAGGGTCATCTCCTTGAAAGCGTCGAGCAGCTCGTCGGTGCTGAGCTTCGCCATGATGGCGTTCCTTCCGTTCATGGTCGCCCCGTCTCGGGGCAGCCAAGGTTTCTTGTGGGTGGTGTGCCTGGCTGCTTACTCCGAAGCAGGCTCGGCGGGAGCTTCCTCGGCGACCTCGGCCTCGGCCACGGGGGCCTCGGTCTCGGCAGCCTCAGCAGCCGGCTCCTCCTCGGCGGGGGCCTCGACGGCCTCCTCCACGGCGGGAGCCTCCTCCGCGGCAGCGGCCGGTGCGCTGTCAACAGCGCTGCCGGCACCACCCGCGAGGATCGAGGGGTCCTGCTCTGCCTTCGCCTGCAGCGCGCCGGCGAGCCGGGCAGCCTGGGCGAGGGGGGCGTTGAGCAGGTAGACGGCCTGGGAGAGCGACGCGAGCATGGCGCCCGCGAGCTTGCCCATGAGGACCTCACGCGACTCGAGGTCGGCGAGCTTGCCGATCTCCTTCGCGTCCATCGTGGCGCCGTCGATGAAGCCGCCCTTGATGACGAGGGCGGGGTTTGCCTTGGCGAAGTCACGCAGACCCTTGGCCGCTTCGACAACGTCGCCATTGATGAAGGCGATCGCGGTCGGGCCGTTGAGCAGGTCGTCGAATCCCTCGACGCCGGCTTCCTTGGCCGCGAGCTTGGTCAGCGTGTTCTTGACCACGGCGTAGTTGGCGTTCTCGCCGAGAGCACGGCGCAGGTCGCGCAGCTGCTTCACGGTGAGTCCGCGGTACTCGGTCAGCACAGCACCGGCAGAGTCGTTGAACGAATCAACGATCTCCGCAACGGCTGCCGATTTGTCTGGCCGCGCCATGGGGACTCCTTCCAACTCTGTCTGGAGAACTATCTGTGGAACCGACAGGGGCAAGGAAAGACGAACGCCCCGGTGCAGGGCACACGGGGCGTGGGGCTGCAGGCAGCCTGGGCTTCAGTGTCTCCTGCGCAGGCCGTCCGCTCTCGCGAACCTTCACATCACTCCAGAATCAACCCTGGGCGATGAACCGGCGGTCTTTGGTAACAGCGGAACTGTACCGGCGGGCAGGCGCGAGCGCCAAATCGGACCCAGACGCCCCTGAAGCCAACGCGCGTTAGAGATAGAGCCCGCGAAGCTCGCGATCGAGCCCATCTGGCGCCTGGGCCGCCATCGCCGCCAACAGCCCGCGAACGGCTTCCACCTGCTCCGTGCCGTGCTCGCGCACCAGCCGGCGCTCGTACTGACGGTGGAAGTCCCGAGCTACCGTCAGCGCCGCGCGCCCGCGCTCGCTCAACCCGACCAGCTTCGCCCGTGCGTCGGCTGGGTCCGGGGTGCGTACGACGTACCCGCGCCGCTCCATGTCCTCGATGATCTGCGCAGTCCCCTGCTTGCTGATCTCCAGCAGTGAGGCGAGCTCGCTGACGGTCCGCGGGCCGCCGTTCAGGATCCGGAAGACGACCCCGTCGGAGCGCCCGAGGTCGTCGTGCCCCCGCCTGGCCATGTCCTCATGCAACTGGCGCACGAATCCTTGGTAGGCGAGCAAGACCAGGATGCCGAGATCAGAACGGGGTTGCGCTGAGGCTGCCATGGCCCCACAATAGCCAAGTTCGCTTGTACAAGTACGCTTGTCTATTTGAGGAGAGTCCATGCACGTCATCAGAGCCGCCGGTGCCGAGTCCTTCGACCTGCCCGGCGTCACCTTCACTGCGCTGGCCGCTCCCAGCCGCGGCTCGGCGCAACTGTGCGCCTGGCTGATCACCGTCGAGCCCGGCCTGGAGTCCCCCGAGGCCCACTGGCTGGACCACGACGAGATCTTCCTCGTCGTGGCCGGGGAGATCCGGCTCGCTCCAGGTGGGGACGTCGCAGCCGCCGGCGACGTGGTAGTCGTACCGGCAGGCGAGCCGATCCAGCTCGCCAACCCGGGCGCGGTCCCGGCGCGGGTGCACGTCGCCGTCTCGGCCGGCTTCAGCGCTGCGCTGGCCGACGGCACCGCGATCGGTACGCCGCCGTGGGCGGTCTGAGGCGACGCCGCGTCAACTCGCCGCTCGGGCGGCACCCTCCTCGGTCGTCTGGCCCGAGGTGGAGAGTCGGCCGCCCTTGTCCTCGAGGTGGGCGCGTACGAACCAACCGAACAACTCGAGCTGCTCGATCTGGCCGATGAACATGTCCTGGGTGACCAGGTCGAGGTCGTCAAGCTCCTTCATGCCAGAGCGGTAGCTCTCGATCACGCCCTGGTAGACGACGTCGAGGGCAGCGAGGTGCTCCTGGGTGCCGGCCCGGCCGATGTCGTAGTCGTCCCAGGTGCGCTCGGCGACCAGGACCCCCGGGGTGCCCTTCGGCGATCCGCCCAGGGTGGCGATCCGCTCGGCGAGGTCGTCGGCGAAGCCACGGACCGCGTCGACCTGCGGGTCGATCATCTCGTGGACGGCGATGAAATGCGGTCCGACCACGTTCCAGTGGACGTGCTTGAGAGTCAGGTGCAGGTCGTTGCAAGCGTGCAGCCGTCCCTGCAGCAGCTCGACCACCCGCTCGGCGTCAGCGCGCTCGATGCCGGGAACCGTGTAGTGCAACGTGGTCTTCGTCATGCCTGCCCGGTACCCGCAAGCCCCACCCCGAAACGCCGAGCGGGCACAGATGTCCCGCGCAGTTGCAGCGAGAGGGCGCAGATGCCCGCTGGATGCGGGACATCTGCGCCCTCTCGGCGGATGCGTCAGGCGTTCTCGTCCTCGCCCGCAACGTTGCGGGTGCGGTTCGGATCGACCTGGACGCCGGGGCCCATGGTCGTGGAGACGGTGACCTTCTTCAGGTAGCGGCCCTTGGAGCTGGACGGCTTGAGCCGCAGCACCTCCTCGAGCGCCGCGGCGTAGTTCTCCGCGAGCTGGACCTCGGAGAACGAGGCCTTGCCGATAATGAAGTGCAAGTTCGCGTGCCGGTCGACCCGGAACTCGATCTTGCCGCCCTTGATGTCGTTGACGGCCTTGGCGACATCGGGGGTCACCGTGCCCGTCTTCGGGTTGGGCATCAGGCCACGGGGACCGAGGACGCGGCCGAGCCGGCCGACCTTGCCCATCATGTCCGGGGTCGCGACGACGGCGTCGAAGTCGGTCCAGCCGCCGTTGACCTTCTCGATGAGCTCGTCGCCACCGACGATGTCGGCGCCGGCCTCGCGGGCGGCGTCGGCCTTCTCGGCGTTCGCGAACACCAGGACGCGGGCGGTCTTGCCGGTGCCGTGCGGAAGGATCACGGTGCCGCGGACCATCTGGTCGGCCTTGCGCGGGTCGACCCCGAGGCGCATGACAACGTCGACAGTCTCGTCGAACTTCTTCTTCGAGGTGGTCTTGGCGATCTTGATCGCGGAAAGCGGGGCGTAGAGCTCGTCCTTGTCGAACTGCTCAGCCGCCGCGCGGTAAGTCTTGCTGCGCTGCATGAGTCTTCTCGTTTCTCTGGTGGTGCGGCCGTCAGGCGGCACCGGGAAGGGCGTGGTTGGCGGACCAGCGCGGTCCTCCCACGGGGTCAGTCAGTCAGGACGCCCATGGAGCGGGCGGTTCCTTCGACGATCTTCATGGCGGCCTCGACGTCGTTGGCGTTGAGGTCGGGCATCTTGGTCTCGGCGATCTCGCGGATCTGATCCTTGGTCAGCTTGCCGACCTTGTCCTTCTGCGGGACACCGGAGCCCTTGGCGATGCCGGCGGCCTTCTTGATCAGCTCAGCGGCCGGCGGGGTCTTGGTGATGAAGTCGAACGTCCGGTCCTCGTAGATCGTGATCTCGACGGGGATGACGTTGCCGCGCATGGCCTCGGTCTGGGCGTTGTACGCCTTGCAGAAGTCCATGATGTTGACGCCGTGCGGGCCGAGCGCGGTACCCACGGGCGGGGCCGGCGTAGCGGCACCTGCCTGCAGCTGCACCTTGACCAGCGCGGCGATCTTCTTCTTCGGAGGCATTTCTATCTTCCTTCTATCTCGTGGTCATGACGGGATCTCTTGTCCCTGCCACCTGGTGTTACCTCGGTGAGTGTCTCACCGAGATTTCGAGACGCGGTTCGCAGTCCTTCAATTCGTTCAGTGCTGCGAGCCGCTCCTCAATCTCTTCGGCCTTCAGCTCTTCGCAAGCTCAGAGCTGGGCCTCAAACCTTCTCGATCTGGTCGAAACTCAGCTCGACCGGGGTCTCCCGGCCGAAGATCTCGACGAGGGCCTTGACCCGCTGCGCCTCGGCGTTGATCTCGGTGATCGTCGCGTGGAGCGTGGCGAACGGGCCGTCGACGACCATCACCGAGTCGGAGACATCGAAGTCGGCGACCGTGACAGGCGCCCGGGTGCTGACGCGGACCGGCGCACCGGTGCTGGCGGCCTCGGCCACTGCAGCTGCCTCCGCCTCGGCCTGGACGGCGGGGGCGAGCATGTTCTCGACCTCTTCGAGGCTCAGCGGCACCGGCTGGTGGCTGTGCCCGACGAAGCCGGTCACCGACGGCGTGTGGCGTACGGCGGCCCAGGACTCATCGGTCAGGTCCATTCGGACCAGCACGTAGCCGGGGAGGACGGTGCGCTTGACGAGTTTGCGCTGACCGTTCTTGATCTCCGCGACCTCCTCGGTCGGGACGATCACCTCGTGGATGAAGTCCTCCATGTTGAGCGAGGTGATCCGGTTCTCGAGGTTGGCCTTGACCCGGTTCTCCATGCCCGAGTAGGTGTGCACGACGAACCAGTCGCCGACCTTGGCGCGGAGCGCGGCGCGGAATTCCTCGAGCGGGTCCACCTCGTCGGAGTCAATCGACACGTCGTCGCCGGAGTCCTCGTCGGACTCGGCCGCGTCGTCAGCCTCGGCGGGCGCGACGAACTCGTCCTCGGTCTCGCTGACCTCGGCCGTCTCGGTCTCGGCCGTCTCGGACTCCTCGACGGTCTCCTGGGCGGCCTCGGTCGCCTCGCCGAGGATCTCGTCGCTCAACTCGTCGCTGGGCTCGATGATGAGCTCGTTGTCCTGCTCCGACACTTTTTCTCCGAACTGGTTTCTGTTGCTCCGGTCGTACTAACTGGCTCGTGCGGGCTAGTTCGTGGTCTTGCTGTTCCCGAACATCCAGAACACCAGCTTGCCGAAGCCGAGGTCGAGGACCGAGACCAGCCCGATCATCACCAGCACGAACGCCATCACCACGATGAAGTAGGTGACCAGCTGCTGCTGGGAGGGGTACACGACCTTCCGGAGCTCGGCAACGATCTGTCGGTAGAACGTGATCGGGCTCGTGCGCTCGGACTTCGCCGATCGCGCCGAGGAGCTTTCCGCCACGGTTTCCTTCTTCCATTCGTCGTTGCCACGTTTGCAGACATTCCCGCGCAGGGCACGAGGGACTTGAACCCCCAACCTTCGGTTTTGGAGACCGATGCTCTGCCAGTTGAGCTAGTGCCCTACGGCGACCTCGGGGCATGCCAAAGCATTGCCCGAAGACACCAGTCGATGAGTCTACGGGTCAGTGCCAGCCAAGTCGAACCGGTGAGGATGTAACGCGGCAGCCGGGTTCTGAGTCCTTGGAATGACAATGAAACTCGAGGAGGCACGATGCGCAGCCAGGACCTGGCGTTCGGCGAGTTCGCCCTCATCCGGTCGCCACGGCTGTACCGCTCAGCACTGCTGTTGTGCGGTAACGAGCACACCGCAGAGGATCTGGTCCAGGAGACGCTGGCCAAGCTGTACGTCGCGTGGCCGCGCGTCAACGATCCCGTCGCCTACGCACACGTGGCACTGACGCGGACCTTCCTGAGCCACGTCCGCCGACGTAGCACCGCAGAGCGCCCGACTGCGGTGCTGCCTGACGGCGAGCACCTGGATCAGGACGCCACGCAGCGTACCGATCTCATCCGCGCACTGGCCGAACTCGACCCACGTGACCGTGCGGTCCTGGTCCTGCGCTACCTCGAAGACCAACCCGTCGACCAGGTCGCCCAGATCCTGCGCATCAAGCCCGGAGCCGTGCGCACCCGCACCCACCGGGCGCTGCGCCGGATCAGGGTCGTCCTGGGCGACTTCGATGCCGAGGAGGCACTGCGATGAACAACGACAATCTGCACGACCCCGACAGCAGGCACGACCTGGCAGTCTTGATGCGCCAGGCAACCCGCGACGTCGACGTACCGGTTGGCCGCCTGGCTGCGGGCGGCTTGCGTCGCGGCCGGATCGCGCGACGCCGGCATCGGGGTGGCATCGGGGTGGCAGCCGTGGCCGTTCTCGGCGCCGTCGGACTGGGCTATCAGGTGCTTCCGCACTCGTCCGGCCCCGCGACACCGTCCGGCGCTACCGGGCCAGCCGCTCAGCCCTCGACCTCAGCACCAGCCGGCCCTCCGGGCTCGGACCGCCGGTTGGCCGGCGCCCAGGCAGTGCTCGACGGAGTACTGGCCGCGCTGCCGGCGGGGACGGTGACCCAGCCGCAGATCGAAGGGCTTCACGGCGATCCGAGCGCGACCGGATACCGGATCTCGCTCCAGCTGCGAGGTGCCTTGGTGACGTTCTATGTCGACGACCCGAACAGCATGCGCAGAGCATCAGGCCTCTCCGAGCTCGGGCCCGGCTCAGAGTGCACCGGCAGCCAGCCGATGCCGGCAGGCTGCAGCGAGCTCCCCGACGGCTCGTGGCAGAACAACTTCTCCCGGCGCACCGGCGGCGTCGGCGTTCCGGCTAGCCGAACCCAGAACGACGCGTACTACTGGTCTGCCGACGGGTGGCGGGTGTACTCCGCGGCGTACAACGCGACGGGCGAGAAGACCGGGACCACGACCGGAGCACAGCCGCCGCTGACGAACGCCGAGCTTGCTGCGATCGCTCAGAGCGACGTCTGGTTCGCCCCGTCCGGGGACTAGTCGAAGAACCGCCTCGCGGGACCCGTCGTTCCTCTGGGACGATGGGCCCGTGAGCGCTTCCACCACCCCCCTGTCCGAGCAGAGTCCCGACGAGCTGGCGGCGTTCCTCGTCGCCCAGCAGGCGGCATATGAGGAACTGAAGGGCCGCGGCCTGGCTCTCGATCTGACCCGCGGGAAGCCGTCCACGGCGCAGCTCGACCTCTCCGACAAGCTGCTCGGCCTGCCCGCCGGCCCGAGGGACGCGTACGGGGTCGACACCCGCAACTACGGGGGCCTCGAAGGCATCCGCGAGCTGCGCGAGATGTTCGCCGAGCTCCTCTGGATCGAGCCCGAGCAAGTCGTCGCCGGCGGCAACTCCAGCCTGGTGATGATGCGCGAGGTGCTCACCGACCTGATGCTCAAGGGCGGCGTGGACAGCGAGCGGCCGTGGAGTGCCGAGGAGAAGGTCACCTTCATCTGCCCGGTCCCCGGCTACGACCGGCACTTCACCCTGCTGAACTGGTTCGGCATCGACACGGTCACGGTGCCGATGAACGCCGACGGCCCGGACACCGCAGCGGTCGCCGCACTGGCCGCCTCCGACCCGAGCATCAAGGGCATCTGGATCGTGCCGACGTACGCCAACCCGACCGGCTCGGTGGTCACCCTCGAGGTTGCCGAGCGGCTGGCCTCGATGCCGACCGCGGCGCCAGACTTCAAGATCTTCTGGGACAACGCCTACGCGTTCCACCACCTGACCGAGGACGAGGCCAAGAGTGCCGATATCCTCAGCCTGGCATCGGCCGCTGGGCACCCGCACCGGCCGATCATGTTCGCCTCGACCTCGAAGATCACCTACGCCGGCGCGGGCGTCGCGTTCCTCGGCGGCTCGGTCGAGACGGTGACGTGGTACGTCGGCCACCTCGGCAAGGGCGCGATCGGCCCGGACAAGCTCAACCAGCTCCGGCACGCGCAATTCTTCGGGTCACCGGCCGGCGTACGCGAGCACATGGTCAAGCAGCGGGAGATCATCGCGCCGAAGTTCGCCGAGGTCGACCACGTGCTGACCAACAGGCTCGACGGCCTGGGCGTGGCCACCTGGTCCAAGCCGACGGGCGGCTACTTCGTCAACCTCGACGTCGTCGACGGCACCGCCGCCCGGGTGGTCGCGCTGGCCAAGGAGGCCGGCATCGCGCTGACCCCGGCCGGCTCGTCGTTCCCGAACGGCGACGACCCTGACGACCGCAACATCCGCCTCGCCCCCACCTTCCCCGAGCTCGCCGAGGTGTCCTCGGCGATGGACGGGGTCGCCACCTGCGTGCTGCTCGCAGCGGCGGAGAAGCTGAGCGCCTGAGCGTGCGTGGTCCGGGCGCTCGGCGCGACCTGACGACGCTTCCCAAAGCGCATCTGCACCTGCACTTCACGGGGTCGATGCGGCACAGCACCCTGCTCGAGCTCGCCGCGCGCGACGGGATCAACCTGCCCGACGCGCTGGTCGAGGACTGGCCGCCGCAGCTCTCGGCGGCCGACGAGAAGGGCTGGTTCCGCTTCCAACGGCTCTACGACGTCGCCCGCTCGGTACTGCGGACGCCAGACGACGTACGCCGCCTGGTCACCGAGGCTGCCGAGGACGACCTCCGTGACGGCGGCCGGTGGCTGGAGATCCAGGTCGACCCGAGCGGGTACGGCGCCAGGTTCGGCGGGATCACGGCGTTCACCGACCTAGTCCTCGATGCCGTCGCCAGCGCATCGCGCGAGGTCGGCATCGGGATGGCGGTCGTGATCGCCGCGAACCGCACCCGGCACCCCTTGGACGCGCGCACCCTGGCCCGGCTCGCCGCGCAGTACGCCGACCGGGGCGTGGTGGGGTTCGGCCTGTCCAACGACGAGCGCCGGGGCCGCACCGAGGACTTCGCCGGGGCCTTCGGTATCGCCGAGCGCGCCGGGCTGCTGCTGGTGCCGCACGGCGGCGAGCTGCTCGGACCAGGCTCGATCCGTACCTGCGTCGAGACCCTGCACGCCGGCCGCCTCGGTCACGGGGTCCGCTCGGCCGAGGACCCCGCACTGCTGGACGCGATCGTCGCCGCCGGCATCGCGCTCGAGGTGTGCCCGGTCTCCAACGTCGCGCTCGGCGTCTACTCCGACCTCTCCTCGGTGCCGCTGCCCGAGCTGATGGCGGCCGGTGCCGAGATCGCGTTGGGCGCCGACGACCCGCTCCTGTTCGGCTCGCGCCTTGCGGCGCAGTACGCCACGATGCGCGCGGCCCACGACCTCACCGACGACCAGCTCGCCGGGCTGGCCCGGTCCTCGATCCGCGCCTCGCGTGCGCCCGAGGAAGCCAAGGCCCGATACCTTGAGGACATCGACGCCTGGATGGAGACTTCCCCCGATGAGTGAGACCCCCGACAGCAGCGCCAACCCCGGCGAGCCGACCCCGCCCGCCTACCCGGGACCGGCCACGCCGCCGTACGTCCAGCCGGCGACGCCGACCCATGGGCAGCCGCCGACGCCGGCCTACGGGCAGCCGGCCCCGCCTGCCTACGGGCAGCCAGCCCCCCAATACGAGCAGCCCCAGTACGGACAGCCGGCTCCGCAGTACGGACAGCCTGCCTACGGCGCCTACGGACAGCCCACCTACGGCGCGCCCGCGTACGGCGGCTACCCAGGTGCACCCAAGCCCAACCACCCGCAGTCGACGACCGCGATGGTGCTCGGGATCGTCGGGTTGGTGGGCGGCCTGTTCTGCGGCATCGGGCTGCTGGCTGCGCCGTTCGCCTGGGTACTGGGCCAACGGGCCAAGAAGCAGATCGACGCCGAGCCTGATCGCTACGAGGGCCGGGGCCAGGCTGTGGCCGGCCAGGTCATGGGCATCATCGGCACGGTCTTCCTGGTGCTGGCCGTGATCGCGATCATCGTGCTCATCATCGTCGCGATCAACGACCCGAACTTCGACTGCAGCGACTCCAGCTGCTGATCAGGCGCCCCTGACTACAGCGCGCAGCCGATCAGGTGCGGCTCGTTGACCAGCGTGATGCCGAACCGCTCGCGGACGCCGTCGCGCACCTCGCGGGCCAGAGCGAGCAGGTCCTCGGTCCTCGCCGAGCCGCGGTTGGTCAGCGCCAGAGTGTGCTTCGTCGACAGCGTCGCGGCGCCGGCGCCGTACCCCTTGGCGAAGCCGGCGTGCTCGATCAGCCAGGCAGCGCTGGTCTTGACCTGGCCCCCGTCCTGCGGCCACGACGGTGCACCCTGCGGCACCTCGGCGGGATCGACGACGGGGTTGGTGAAGAACGACCCGGTGGACCAGGTGTCGTGGTCGGTCTCATCAAGGACCATCCCCTTGGCCTGGCGCAGCCCGAGCACCGCGGCCCGTACGTCGGCAGCAGGCGCCCGCTCCCCGATCGCGACGCCCAGCCGCCCGGCGAGCTCGGCATAGCCCACCGGCGTACCGAGGTCGCCCAACCGGAACTGCCAGACCACCTCCAGGACGACGAACCGGCCCGGCTCGGCCTTCAACAGGCTGGTCCGGTAGCCGAAACGCAGATCGACATTGAACAGGGTCGTGACCGCCCCGGCACGGCGGTCCCAGCAGCGCACGGAGGCGATCGTCTCGGCGACCTCCTGGCCATAGGCGCCGACGTTCTGGATCGGCGTTGCACCGACTTGGCCGGGGATGCCGGAGAGTGCCTCGACGCCGATCCAGCCGTTGTCGACGGCGCGCGCAACCAGGGCGTCCCAGGACTCCCCCGCTGCAACCCGCACGACCGCTCCGCCGCAGGCATCGACATCGGCGCTGACGCCCTCGGTCCGGATCAGGACGACCCGGCCCTCGAAGCCGTCGTCGCCGACCAGGAGGTTGCTGCCGCCCCCGAGCAGCAGCAGCGGGATGCCGGCGTCGTCGGCGCTGCGCACCGCCTCGATCAGCTCGGCCTCGGTCCTCGCAGTCACCAGCTCCGCCGCGGGGCCGCCGACGCGGCTGGTCGTGTATGCCGCGAGCGCCTGCTCAGCCACGCAGCACCGCACGCGGGTTGCCGAGCACCTTGTCCTCGCCGCAGGTCACCGTGAGGGCGACCGTGGTCATGCCGTCGCGCTCCTCGGCGACGCCTGCCACTGTCACCTCGGCCCCGTCGGCACCAGCGGGCACGACCACCGGCCGGGTGAACTTGGCGCCGAGCTCGGCGATCCGGCCCGGCTCGCCGGTCCATTCATCGACGTACCGGGCGGCCAGGGCGAGGGTGTACATCCCGTGCGCGATCACGCCCGGCAGGCCGACCGACCGGGCGACGTCCTCGTCGGCGTGGATCGGGTTGTGGTCGCCACTAGCGGCGGCGTAGGCGGCCAGGTCGGCCCGGGTGACGCGGTAGGTGCGCGGCTCCAGGCTGCGCTGGTCTACGTCGGCCATCTCACTCCCCTGCCTTGTGGACCAGCGTCGCCTTGGCGGTGCACACCAGATTGCCGTCGGCATCGGTGATCGCGCTGCTGGTAGCGATGATGTCGGCGCCGCCGATCTGGCGCAGGCTGTCCACGACGATCTCGGCGCTGAGCCGGTCACCGGCGGCGACGGGCCGTTCGTAGGCGAAGCGCTGCTCGCCGTGCACGACGTGGTGCAGCTCGATACCGACGCTCGGGTCGACCATCAGATCCTGCATCGCCGCGAACGAGACCACGATCGGGTAGGTGGCCGGCGCGGGGCCGCCGGCGGCGTACGGCGTCCCGGTGGCTGCGGCGAACGCCGCGAGCCCTTCCTCGGTCACCTCATGGACGGGCGTGGGGCCGAAGGTGCGTCCCACCAGGGACTGGTCGATTGCCACGAGTCGAGGCTACGCGAACGAGCGGAGCCGGAACGCAGCGGAGCGGCGACCCCACGTGGGGGTGCCGCTCCGGCGACGGGACCGCTGCGGTCAGCGGGTCTCGCGGTGCTCGGTGTGGGTCCGGCAGCGCGGGCAGAACTTCTTCAGCTCCATGCGGTCGGGGTCGTTGCGGCGGTTCTTCTTGGTGATGTAGTTGCGTTCCTTGCAGTCCACGCACGCCAAGGTGATCTTGGGGCGGACGTCGGAGCTCTTGCTGGCCACGGTGTGCCTTCTTCCTGCTTGCGAAACTTCGGTAGTGCTGGTCGGACGCTGGTAGCGGGGGCGGGGCTCGATCCCGCGACCTCACGATTATGAGTCGTGCGCTCTAACCAGCTGAGCTACCCCGCCTCGGTAACAGCCGCCGTCCAGCGACCATTCCCAGAGCCCCTTTACGGAATCGAACCGTAGACCTTCTCCTTACCATGGAGACGCTCTGCCGTCTGAGCTAAAGGGGCGTGCTGCAGGCCTCGTGGATCAAGGCCGACGTGAAGGATACACAGGCGCGAGCCGTTCCGTGAAATCGGTATGGCGGGCGTCTCACTGGTCCTGGATCCGGGCGAAACCCACCGCTTCCTCGAGCTCGAAGGCGACCTCGAGCAGGCGCGCCTCGTGCCCGGCGCCGGCACCGATCTGGACGCCGACGGGCATCCCGTTGCGGCTGGTCCCCAGTGGCAGCGAGACGGCCGGATCGCCGGTGGCGTTCTGCAGCGGCGTGAAGTTGACCAGCTGGATCAGGCGCTCCAGGACGACCTCGTAGGGCTGAGCCGGGTTGAGCCAGCCAAGCTCCGGGGTCGGCAGGGCGAGCACCGGTGTGAGCACCGCGTCGTAGGTGCTGAAGAACTTCGCCGAGACGCGCTTGGAGGCGCCGAGGCGAGACAGCGTCAACGGGAGACGCCAGGCTTGGCGCAGGCCGTGTCGGGCGAGGCCCTTGCTCAGGTTGTCAGTCAGAGCGCGGTCGAAGGACGGACCGAAGGTGCGCTTGCCGGTGCCGAGCATGAACGTCGCCAGGAAGCTCCAGTACGCGAGGAAGTCGTCGAGGAAGAAATCCGGGGCAGGCACCGGGATCTCCTCGATCGTGTGGCCGAGGCTCTCGAGCTGCTTCGCGGCCGAGCGCACCACCTCGACTACCTCGGGGTCGGTGCGGAAGCCGCCGATAGAGTCGATCACCATCGCGATCCGCAGTCGCTTGGGGCTCGAGCCACGGACGTCGCCGATCGGCGGCAGCTTGAGGTTGCGATGCTGCTTCTCAGACTCGCGCAGGAACGCCGCGGTGTCGCGCACCGACCGGGTCACGACGCCGTCGGCGACGATCCGCAGCGGCATCTCGCGCAGCATCTTGTCTTGCGGAACCCGGCCGCGGGTGGGCTTCAACCCAACCAGGCCGTTGCAGCCGGCCGGGATCCGGATCGAGCCGCCGCCGTCGTTGGCGTGCGCGATCGGCACCGCGCCTGCGGCGACGAACGCGGCGGATCCGGCCGAGGAGGCACCCGAGGAATAGGCAGTGTTCCAGGGGTTGCGGACCGGGTCGGCGCCCCCTTCCTCCTTGGATCGAGCGAACTCGGCGCTGGCGCTGAAGCCGAACTCGGAGAGCTGCGTCTTGCCCAACCCGATCAGGCCCTGGCTGAACAGCATCCGGGCATAGTCGCCGTCGGCTGCGGCGCGCGCTGAGACGTACGCCGAGCAGCCCTGCTGGGTGGGCAGGCCCTGGACGTCGGAGTTGTCCTTGACGAACGTCGGCACGCCGGCGAAGAACCCGCTGCCCGGGCGGTCGGCGCGTGCCCGGGCCCGGTCGAAGTCGGCACAGGCCAGGCCGTTGAGCTCGGGCTGGAGGACCTCGGTCCGGGCGATCGCAGCGTCGACCGCCTCGCGCGCCGAGACACGCCCGCTGCGGATCTCCTCGGCAAGTCCGACGGCGTCATGGTCGCCGAGCGCATCGTCGGTGAAGGCGTGGACCCGGGTGCGGGTAGGAGGCAGCGTCATGGGAGGGAACGTAGCCGGGACGCGCCGTTCAGGGAATCCTCCCCTGGTCGGAACTTCAGAGCACGAGCAGCAGCAGGGGCACCAGGACGCTCGTTGCTACCGCCGTGAGCCCCATACACAGGGCGCTGAAGGCTCCCTCGGCGCGGCTCTCCTGGAGAGCCCGCGCGGTGCCGATGCCGTGGGTGACGCTGCCCATCGCGATGCCGCGCGCACGCAGGTCCCGCACACCGATCCTGTCCAGCACCCAGGGCCCGAGGATCGCCCCGGTAATGCCGGCGATGATCGTCAGGGCGGCTGTCAGCGCCGGGATACCGCCGATCTGGGTCGAGAGCGCCAGCGAGACCGGCGTCGTGGCAGCTTTCGGCGCCATCGTCAGCTGCAAGGTACGGCTGCCGCCGGCGACCTTGGTCAGCAGGACAGCGGCAGAGATCGAGACGAGCGCGCCGGCGAGGACGCCGACGCAGATCGGCAGCCAGGCGTTCCGGACCAGGTGCCACTCGCGGTGCAGCGGCAGGGCCAACGAGACGGTCGCTGCTCCCAGCCAGAAGCCGATGTAGTTGCCGCCTGCGAGGTAATCGGCGTAGTCGACGTTGCCGACCTCCAGCACCACCACGATCAGCACGATCGCGACGAGCACCGGCTGGAACACCGGGCTCGCGGTGCGCTGGTGCAGCCATCGCCCGACGGCGTACGCCGCCAGCGTGATCGTGATCCCGAACAAGGGCGAGGTGGTCAGCCAGTCCCAGGTCGCGTGCGGGTGCAGGCCGAGGTCCAGGGCAGTCACGGACGCTCCCGGACGTAGCGCATCAGCGCCTGGGCGGTCAGGGCGGTGACGACGAACCCGATCAGCCACGAGCCCCACAGGCCGGCCGCGAGCGGCAGCGCATTGCGGCGGATCGTGCCGAGGTAGACCACGATGCCGACCCCCGCCGGGATGAAGAGAAGGTGCAGATGCTGCAGCAGCAGCGACGGTGCGGCGACCAGGCCCGAGGAGTCGGCGGGCTTGCGGGCGCGCAGCAGGACAAGGAACAGCAGCATCCCGACCACTGGGCCAGGGAACTGGATCCCGAAGAACCGGACGGCCAGCTCGCCCGCGAGTTGGCAGCCGAGCAGCACCAGCAGGCCGCGGAGGACGGGAGGGTTCGGCACCGGAGCAGTGTGGCAGGCGTCAGGCGGGCCAGCGACCCGAGCAGGATCGTCTGAAACAGCCGGTCAGGTGGGTGTCGACGATCCCGGTCGCTTCCCAGAGCGCGTACATCGTGGTCGGTCCGACGAAGGAGAAGCCGCGCTTCTTCAACGCCTTCGACAGCGCGAGCGACTCCTCCGAGGTGGTGGGCAGCTGCGCGGTAGTGCGCGGACGCGGGGTCTTCTTCGGCGCGAACGACTCGACGAGGGCCTCCAGGCCGCCTTCAGTCCGTAGGACGATGGTGGCCCGGGCGTTGGTGCGCACCGAGTTGACCTTGCCGCGGTTGCGGACGATGCCCGGGTCGAGCATCGCCGCGTCGAGGTCGGCATCGGTCATCGCAGCGACCGCGTCGACGTCGAAGCCACGGAAGATGCGGCGGTAGTTCTCGCGCTTGTTCAGGATCGTCAGCCAGGACAGCCCGGCCTGGGCGCCTTCGAGCGAGAGCCGCTCGAACAGGCCGTTCTCACCGTCGACGGCCATCCCCCACTCGGTGTCGTGGTACGCGCCGAGCACGCCCCCGTTGCTGCCCCAGGGACAGCGCGCCACGCCGTCGACGCCGACGATCGCAGCCGTCACCCGCGCTTGACCATCCGCGCGTTCGGCAGCGCCGGCGCCGGGATCGGCGGCATCAGGTCAGCCGAGGGCAGCTGGAACTGCTCCGAGCGGCCCTCGGAGATCAACCGCTGCCACTGCTCCCGCGATGCCGCGACCTCGTCATGGTCGCGGCCGATGAAGTTCCACCACATCACGATCTTCTCGCCGAACGGGGTGCCGCCGAGCAGCAGCAGCATGCTGTCGGCGATCGCGAAGATCTCGATCTCGTTCTGACCCGGAGGCAAGTAGCCGAGGTCGTTGACCGCGAGCGGCTTGCCGTCGACGGTCAGATCGCCGGTGTCGAGCAGGATGCCGTGCTCGAAGTCGCGGTCGACCGGGATGCGGAGCGTCGTACCGGCCACCAGGCGCAGCTCGACACCGAGCAGCGGAGTGAAGGTCCGCACCGGCGAAGTCGATCCGAGGGCCGAGCCGAGGAAGACCCGGGCCCGCCAGGTGTCGGTGCCGATCTGGCGCGGCGCGTAGTGCTCGAAATCGGGGTGCGTATGCCGGGCTTCCTCAGGCAGCGCGACCCAGAGCTGGGCACCGTGCAGAGAGGTCGTCTCGGGGGCGGAGTACTCCGAGTGGCTGATGCCGCGACCGGCAGTCATCAGATTGACCTCGCCAGGCTTGACCATGGTCTGGAAGCCCGCCGAGTCGCGGTGCTCGATCTGGCCGCTGAACAGCCAGCTGACCGTCTGCAGGCCCGTGTGCGGGTGCGGCGGGACGACCATCCCGCCGCCGTTCCCGACCCGGTCCGGACCGTAGTGGTCGATGAAGCACCAGGCCCCGATGAACGTGCGCTGACGCTGGGGCAGGGTCCTGCGCACGGTCATCGCGCGCAGACCCCCCAGCGGCACCTCACGCGGGCTTAGGGTCTCCATGGCCCCCTAGAGTGCCATGCGGCACGAGCGGGTTCCGGATGGAGTCCAGTTCAGCGGCTGCGACGGCCGCTGAAGCCTGCAGCGCTGTGGCTCGCGGCACCGGATCCGCTGCTGCCCGAGCCGCTGCGCTTGGCAGCACCCGCGCCCGAGCGCGACCGGCGCGGCCGGCCGTTCGCATCGCCGTTTGCGCTGGTCGAAGCACCATTGCCGGAGCGCGGCGCCCGGCCACGACCGCTGCCGTTGCCCGAGCGCTGACCACCGCCACCGCCGCCGTTACCCGAACGACGGTTGCGCCCGCCCCCGCGGTTGCCCGAGTCGGGTGCGTCCTCGGAGGTGCCTAGACCACCGGGCACCAGGACCCGCTCGCCCGGCGCGAGCTCGCGCAGGATCTCGTGCGTCGAGCCGGAGAACTTCGTCGTCGTCGGGGTGATCCCGGCAGCGCGGGTCAGGGCGCGGACGTCCTTGACCTGCTGGTCGGTCATCAGCGTGATGACGGTGCCAGCGGCGCCGGCGCGCGCGGTCCGACCGGAGCGGTGCAGGTAGGCCTTGTGCTCGGCCGGCGGGTCGGCGTGCACGACCAGCGCGACGTCGTCGACGTGGATGCCGCGGGCCGCGATGTCGGTCGCGACCAGGGTGGTCGCCTTGCCGGAGTGGAAGGCGTCCATGTTGCGGGTGCGGGCGTTCTGGCCGAGGTTGCCGTGCAGCTCGACGGCGGGGACGCCGCGGGCGTTGAGCTGGCGGGCCAGGGCCTTGGCGCCGTGCTTGGTCCGGGTGAAGACCACCGTGCGGCCCGGAGCACTGGCCAGGTCCACCAGGACCGGGACGCGGTGCTCGTGCTGGACGTGCAGGACGTGGTGCTCCATGGCGGAGACCGGCGACTGCGCCGAATCCGCCTCGTGGGTCTTCGGGTCGACCAGGAAGCGCTTGACCAGGACGTTGACCCCGGCGTCCAGGGTGGCCGAGAACAGCATCCGCTGGCCGCCGGCGGGAGTCTTGTCGAGCAGGCGGCGTACGGCGGGGAGGAAGCCGAGGTCGGCCATGTGGTCGGCCTCGTCGAGGATCGTGACCTGGACGCCGGACAGGTCGCAGGCGCCCTGCTGGATCAGGTCCTCCAGGCGGCCCGGGCAGGCAACGACGATGTCGACGCCGGCCTTGAGCGCCTGGACCTGCGGGTGCTGGCCGACGCCGCCGAAGACGGTGCGGCTCTTCAGCCCGGCGACCTCGGCGAGCGGCGCGAGGGCCGCGTCAATCTGCAGGGCGAGCTCGCGGGTCGGGGCCAGGATCAGGGCGCGCGGGCGCTTCGGGCTGCGCTTCTGGCCGGACTCCATCAGCCGGGCTACCAGCGGCAGCAGGAACGCATAGGTCTTGCCGGAGCCGGTCCGGCCACGGCCGAGGACGTCACGGCCGGCGAGCGAGTCGGGCAGCGTGGCTGCCTGGATGGGGGTGGGCTCGGTGATGTCGAGCTGCGCCAGGGTCGCAACCAGGTCTCCGGGCACGCCAAGGTCAGCAAAAGAATTCGTAGACAAGGGGAATCGCTATCTCATGTGGTGTCTCACCACGGCCGCGACGCGGAATGTCTCCGCTGAGTCGCGTTGGTCGATCGCCGGCGTGGAGCACCTTGGAGGGCTGACAACACGCCATCAGGATCGAGGTAAGACTGGACGATCCTTGTGACTCAAGACTACCGGAGGGATCCTCCGATCGAAGAATCCTGTTGGCCGTCAGCGATGTGACCTGCAACTCTTCCGATGATGAGTCAACCCGACGAGAGATACGACGCGACCGTCCGCACGCTGCGCGCCGCCGGCTGCGTATACGCCGAGGAGGAGGCCGCGCTGCTGCTCGAGGCCCCCGGCAATCTCGCCGAATTGGTCGCGCGCCGGGTCGAGGGCGAGCCGCTCGAGTGGATCCTCGGCTGGGCCCGGTTCGCCGAGGAGAGCGGCGACGGGGTGCGGGTCGTCGTACGGCCCGGGGTGTTCGTGCCGCGCGGTCGGACCATCGAGCTCGCGCTGGCCGCGGTCGAGGCGCTCCCCGAGGACGGCGTCCTGGTCGAGCTGTGCTGCGGGAGCGGTGCGATCGCGGCGTTCGTGCATGACCGGGTCCCGGGTGCGCGCATCGTCGCCGCCGACCTCGACGCGACGGCTGCCGCGTGCGCACAGGAGAACCTGCCCGATGCCGAGGTGCTCGTCGGCGACCTGTTCGAGCCACTGCCCGAAGGGCTGCGTGCGGCCGTCGACGTCCTGGTCGCCAATACGCCGTACGTGCCGACCGACAAGGTCCCGCTGATGCCGCCCGAGGCGCGGGACTACGAGCCGTTGCATACCCTGGATGGCGGGCTCGACGGACTCGACCTGCTGCGCCGGATCGCGAGCGAGGCGGGGGCATGGCTCCGGCCCGGCGGCACGGTGCTGATCGAGATCAGCGAGTCCCAGTACGACGCGGCCAAGGCGGCGTTCGAGGCAGCGGGACTGCTCACGACCGGACTGATCGACCCGGACGGGACCACGGTGATCCTCGGGCGGACTGCAGCCGACTGACCACGTCTCGACAAGCTCGACGAACGGACCGGCGGAAGGCCCACCCCGACGGGTTAGTCGCCGGTGGTGCGGTGGTCGTAATCGGCGCGGGCGGAGTGGTCGAACTCGGTGAACATGGTGTCCATGCCGGTCTTGCGGCCCATCCAGCGCTTCGCCCGGTTGGGCATCAGGCCCCATTGCGCGACCGAGACGGCCATCGAGGCGGGGACGGTCGCGACCGGGCGGTGCTTGATCATCAGGCCGACGACGGCCGCGCCGACCTGCTCGGGCTGGATCGGCGGGCTCAGGCGCGGCGGGGTGGTGCCGTCGATGAGGCCGGTGTTGGTGAACGACGGCAAGACGGCGGCGACGCGGACGCCTTGCGCGGACAGCTCGGCGTCGAGCGCCTCGGTCAGCGCGAGCACACCGGCCTTGGTTGCGGAGTACACCGCTGAGCCCGGTGTCGGGATCCGGCCGGCGAGCGAGGCGATGTTGATGATCTGACCGCCGCCGGCCGCGATCATCCGCGGCGCCACCTCGTGCACGCCGAGGATCACCCCGCGCAGGTTGATATCAAGCTGCTTGAGCTGGCCCTCCAGGGGGACCTCGAGGTGCCGGCCGATGACCATGATCCCGGCGTTGTTGACCAGGCCATCGATCCGACCGAACTCGGCCTGCACCTTGTCCAGGAAGCCGGCGAACGACTCCTGGGAGGTCACGTCGAGCGGCAGGCCGAGGCCGCCGTAGGACTGGGCCGAGGCCTGGGCCAGCTCGGCATCGAGGTCGCCGACGGCGACCTTCGCGCCGGCGGCCGCGAGCGCCCTCGCCGTCGCTTCGCCGATCCCGCGGGCCCCGCCGGTGATCGCCACGACCTTGCCGCCTACGTTCGTCATCGGTTGTCCTTCCGGGCCGTGAGGCCAGTACGCAGCTTGGCTGCCTTGAGCTGTGCGAGGACCACGAGCCGGGTCGCTGCCAGGTAGGCCTTGGTCTGCGACGGGTAGGCCGTGGAGACCCGTTGCGTCGTGGTCGTCTGCGACTCGGTGAACCGAAGGATCCCGTCGGAGGCGTGCCGTCGGCCTACCCCACTGGCCTTCATGCCGCCCATCGGCGCGGCCAGGGACGAGATCGCCGAGAGGTAGCCGTCGTTGATGTTGACTGCCCCCGCCTGGATCCGGGCGGCGACCGCCTGGGCTGCAGCGAGGTCCTTGCCCCAGACGCTCGCCGAGAGTCCGTACTCGGTGGCGTTGGCACGCGCGACGGCGTCATCGTCGTCGACAACGGGGTAGACCGAGACCACCGGGCCGAACGTCTCCTCGGAAAACACCTTCATCCCCGCCTCGACGCCGGTCAGCACCGTCGCCTCGAAGAAGAACGGGCCGAGGTCCGGACGGGGACGGCCGCCGACAGCGACCCGGGCCCCGTTGCGGACGGCGTCCTCCACGTGGCCGACGGTGACGGCGAGCTGCTCGGCCGAGGTGAGCGAGCCCATCTCGACGTCGTGGTCATAGGACGCGCCCATCCTGATCGCCGCAGTGGCGGCGACCAGCTTCTCCACGAACGCCGGGTAGAGGGACTCGTGGACATAGATCCGCTCGATGCCGATGCACATCTGGCCGGCGCTGGCGAAGCAGGCCTGCACCGCGCCGGTCACGGCCGCGTCGACGTCAGCATCCGCGCGTAACACCATCGGGTTCTTGCCGCCGAGCTCGAGCGAGGTTGAGATCAGGCGCTGGCCGGCCGCCGCAGCCAACTGCCGGCCGGTGGCAGTGGAGCCGGTGAAGGCGAGGTGGTCGACAGCCTCGATGATCGCCGAGCCGAGCACCCGGCCAGGCCCGGCGACGACCTGCCAGATGTCCTCGGGGACGCCCGCCTCGAGGGCCAGGGCCCTGGCCGCGAGCAGCGTCAGCGGCGCCTGCGAATCGGCCTTGGAGAGCACCGCGTTGCCGGCAACCAGCGCCGGGACGACATCGCCGACGGCCAGGAAGAGCGGATAGTTCCAGGGAGCGATGACACCGACCAGCCCCTTGGGATGCCGGGTCACGCGCGCCTTGACGACCCCCGGTACGCCGGAGCGCACTGTCCGGGGGCGCAGGTAGCCGGCAGCCTCGGCGCCGTAGTGCGCCGCGACCATCGGTACGCCGTACGCCTCGATCCCGGCGTGCACCCGGGACTTGCCGGTCTCCCACTGCACCAGGTCGATCAGCTTGTCCCGCTCGGCCAGCATCAGCTCGCCGAAGCGCAGGATGATCCGGGTCCGGTCGGCCAGCGGACGGGCCGCCCAGGCCGGCTGAGCGTCCCGGGCTCGCGAGGCGGCCAATGCCACGTCGAGCGCGGAGGATTGCGGGACCGGCGGCAGCAACCGGCCGGTGAACGGGGCGACGGCCTGGGCGGTGTCCTCGCCCGTGGCCAGCACCTGCGCGGCGCACCGGATGATGTCGGCGGGATTGAGGTGCGGCGGGAGCTCGGCGTCCGATGTGGCGCTCGAGCGGCGCGTCGACGAGCGCAGGATGCTCACGCGGCCCGGCCCTCGCGCTTGAAGGCCCGCAGCGCGATGGGGTGCATCCGGAGTCTGCCGGGCAGCCGCCGGTACGCCGGGTCGAGTGCGCGGCTCACCGCGGCAAACCGGCGGTAGCGCCGTTCGCGGCCCTCATCCCAGGCCAAGCCGAGGATCTCGCGGCCACGCTCGGGCATGCCGCCGATGGTGATCGAGGAGCTGATCGCGTTGATCGGCCGATGCAGCACGAACCACAGGACTGAGGGAATCTGGCGCGGACGAGGCCAGCCCTTGGTGGCATAGCCGACCCCGTACGCCGCCGTACGGTGTGCGACCAGCCGCTCGGCCAGGGCGTGCTGCCAGTAGGCGTCGAACTCGGACCAGGTCGTCGGGACGTTCCGAGCGCTCACGCCGTACCGCTCGAACCAGGTGATGTGCTCGCCGATGATCTGGTCCTTCTCCGCCATCGAGAGCGGTCGGATGAAGGTCTCGGTGGCGACGACCAGGTGCTCTACGAAGGTGGCGTGCGCCCAGTAGTAGGTGTCGGGGTTGAGCGCGCTGTACGGCTTGCCGTCGGGCAGCTTGCCCTTGATGTGCTTGTGGAAGTCGCGGACCTCGTGGCCCGAGGCGACCGGCTCGGCGCCGTACACGGTGTTGAAGATCGGCGGGATGCTGCGCTGCAGCCGGGCCAGCGTCTCGGCGAACCAGACCGAGTGGTCCTCGACGCCCTGCCCGAGCGAGGGCAGCATGTTCTGCAGGACGGCGGCTCGCGGGCCGAGCAGCGCCATCCGGCTGTCGGCGAAAAGCTGCCAGGTGAGCGAGTCAGGACCGAGCGGGCGGGCGCTGGCGCAAGCGTCGGCGGCGGGCGTCTCGACAAGTCCGACGAGCGGCGAAGGGTTCCTGGTCACAGTTCCTGATGATACATTGAATGAAGTTTGTTTCAACGTCTCTCACCAACGTTCTGCCAGCACCGTTCTGCAAGGGAGCAGCCCGTGACCGCGACGATCAGCACCAGCACCGGCCTTCAGGAGCCTCGCGGTCCAAAGCCCGGGATCTTCTACATCCTGAAGATGCGGCGCAACCCGATCGGCGAGAACGACAAAGTCCGGGCGAAGTACGGCGAGGTCATCAAGATCAACGTCTTCGGTACCTCGATGTACGCCTGCTACGGGATGGACGCGGCCGAGCAGATCCTCATCAACCGGGACCGGGTCTTCGCCAATGGCCCGGCCTGGTCGCACTTCATCGGCCCGTTCTTCCACCGCGGCCTGATGCTGCTCGACGGCGAGGAGCACCTGCACGACCGCCGGATCATGCAGTCCGCGTTCACCAACGACGCGATGCGCCGCTACCACGCGGTGATGGTGCCGCACATCCGCAGCGGCCTGGCGCAGTGGGCCGACGTCGAGGACCCGCGGCTCTTCCAGCTCTTCAAGGAGCACACGCTGGACTTGGCGCTCGAGGCCTTCGTCGGCGTCGAGCTCTCGCGCGAGGAGCAGAACCGGATCAACAAGGCGTTCATTGCAGCAGTGCAGGGCGGGACGTCGATCATCCGGGCCAACGTGCCGGGGACACCGTGGGCACGAGGGCTGGCGGCCCGCAAGGTGCTCGAGGCCTTCTTCTACGAGCACCTGCCCGAGAAGCGGCGTACCGGCGGGGACGACCTCTTCGCCCAGCTGTGCACTGCGACCAGCGAGGACGGTGAGGTGTTCAGCGACTCCGACGTCGTCAACCAGATGATCTTCCTGCTGATGGCCGCGCACGACACCACCACGATCACGATGAGCTCGATGGCCTACTACCTGGCCAAGAACCCCGAGTGGCAGGAGAAGGCGCGCGCAAGTGCGTTGGCGACCGGCGACGACTACGACTCGGTGGTCGGCAACGAGCTGCTCGAGCGGATCATGAAGGAGGCGCTGCGGCTGTGCAGCCCGGTGCCGAACATGCCTCGGGTCGCGACCGAAGAGGTCTCGGTCAACGGCTACCGGATCCCGAAGGGCGCGTTCGTGACGGTCTCGCCGTTCTACAGCCACTACGACCCGGCGTACTGGCCGGACCCGACGCGGTTCGACCCGGATCGCTTCGCCGAACCGCGCCGCGAGGACCACAGCCACCGGATGGCGTTCCACGGTTTCGGCGGCGGGGTGCACAAGTGCATCGGGATGTACTTCGCCGGCGTCCAGGTCCGCGCGATCTTCCACGAGCTGCTGCGCACCTACACGTGGTCGGTGCCCGAGGACTACGTGTGGCCCCTGGATCTGGTCGCGCTCCCGTTCCCCAGCGACCGGCTCCCGGTCACGCTGGAGAAGTTGTGACACTGAGCCCATGACGAGCGCGATCCTGGACGCCGCCCGGCAGGTCTTCGAGCAGTACGGCGCCCGGCGCGCCAACGTCGAGGACGTCGCCCGCGCAGCCGGGGTGAGCCGGAGCACCCTGTACCGCGCGTACCCGACGAAAGAGGCGCTGCTGCGCGCCGTGCTCGACCGGGAGACCGGCGAGTTCTTCGACCAGCTCGACGCCCTGGCGGCCGGCAAGCCACCGCGCGAGGCCGTCGTCGAGTGCTTCACCGCCGGCATCACCTTGAACCGGGAGATCCCGTTGCTGGCGCGGCTGGTCGAAACCGAGCCCGAGATCATCACCGGCGTCGGCGGCAGCTCCACCACCAACGCCATCCTGTCGGTCGCCGACCGGGTCGCCCAGACCCTGCGGCGCAGTGGCGCCACGATGCCGGACGACGAGCTGTACGTCGTCGCCGAGCTGATGCTGCGGATCGCCTATACCTACATGCTCAACCCGCACGGCGCGGTCGACATGACCGACCCTCGGGCCGTCCGCGCGTACGCCCGCACCTACTTGGCGCCATTGGTCTACTAAGCGGGCTCGTGACCACGTCTCGACAAGCTCGGCAACCGGCACCACCCCCGACCGCCCGACGGACCGCACCACCGCGATCGACGCTGCCTACTCCCCTGATCCGCGAGAGGGCACAGATGTCCCGCGGACACGCGCCGAGAGGGCGTAGATGTCCCGTCGGGCTGGCACGGGGTGAGACATCTGCGCCCGGTCGGCGTAGTGGGGCGGGGCATCTTCGCCCGGTCACTGGAAGTCGCGGGCCTGGTGCCGTTCGCGGAGCGCCTGCTCGGCGGCCGGGCTGACGCTGTCGAGTGACGAGATCTTGTCGGCGAGCAGGTTGGTGACGCCGTCGTTGCGCTCCAGTAGGCCGCGGATCACCATCCCGGCCGCCGTGCGGGCCACCTTCCGGTAGCGGTTCCAGACGCCCTCGGTGCAGATCACGTTGAGCATCCCGGTCTCGTCCTCGAGGTTGAGGAAGGTAACCCCGCCGGCCGTGCCCGGTCGCTGCCGGTGGGTGACCAGGCCAGCGACATGGACACGTCGGCCCGGCTCGGCCGTCCTCAAGGCATCCACCGCCAGGATCCCGACGACGTCCAGGGTCGGACGCAGGTGCGCCACCGGGTGCGAGGCCGGCGAGATCTTGGTGGCCCAGAGGTCCGCCAGGGTCACCCCTAGCGGGTCGAGCCCGGGCAGCATCGGCGCAGCCACCACGGCGCCGGCCCCTTCGAGCTGGTCCGCACGCTCGGTGAACCCGGCGTTCCATAGTGCCTCACGGCGAGACAGCCCCCAGCTCTCGAAGGCACCGGCGGTGGCCAGCGCCTCGAGCTGGCCGGAGTCCAGCCCTGCCCGCCGGGACAGGTCGACCATGTCGGCGTACGGCTTCTCCTCGCGGGCGGCGACGATCCGCCGGGCCACGTCGAGCCCGATCCCGCGGACCTCGTCGAGCCCGAGCCGGACCGCGAAGGCCCCGTCGCGCCGGTGGGTCAGGGTCGGGTCCGGCGCGGTCTCGTCGTACGGCACCGGCTCGTGGTGGGAGGCGATGCAGGAGGGGAGACCAGTCGGGGCGCGTCTCGACAAGCTCGACGAACGTGAGGCGAGCGCCTCCAGCCCGGCCTGCGCGCCGGAGACCACGATGTCCGGGCGCAGCACCTCTACCCCGTGCCGGCGGGCGTCCTGGGTCAGCGACTGCGGCGAGTAGAACCCCATCGGCTGCGAGCCCAGCAGCCCAGCCAGGAACGCCGCCGGGTAGTGCAGCTTGAACCACGAGCTCGCGTAGACCAGCAGCGCGAAGCTCAGCGCATGGCTCTCGGCGAACCCGAAGTTGGCGAAGGAGAGGATCTGCACATAGATCTGCTCGGCCTGCTCGCCACACAGCCCGCGTCGGGCCATCCCCTGGAACAGGGTCGCCTTGATCGACTCGATCCGCTCGATCCCCCGCTTGGAGCCCATCGCCCGGCGGAGCAGATCGGCGTCGTCGCGGGTGCAGTCGCCGATCGCCACCGCCATCTCCATCAATTGCTCCTGGAACAGCGGTACGCCGAGGGTGCGCTGCAGCACCGGCACCAGGTCCGGGTGGGCGTAGCCGACCTCCTCGCGCCCGGTCGCGCGCCGAATGTAGGGATGCACCGCGCCGCCCTGGATCGGGCCTGGACGGATCAGGGCGATCTCGATCGCGAGGTCGTAGAAGCTGCGCGGCCGCAACCGCGGCAGAGTGCCGATCTGGGCCCGGCTCTCTACCTGGAAGACCCCGATCGAGTCGGCGCGGCAAAGCATGTCGTAGACGCCCGGCTCCTCCTTGGGGATGCTCTGCAGCGTCCAGTGCTCGTCGAGGTCGGCCGCGATCATCACCATCATCTGGTCCAGCGCGCCGAGCATGCCCAGGCCGAGCAGGTCGAACTTGACCAGCCCCATGTACTCGCAGGCGTCCTTGTCCCACTGCAGGATCGTCCGCTTCTCCATCCGGGCGCGCTCGATCGGGCAGACCTCGCCGATCGGCCGCTCGGTCAGGATCATGCCGCCGGAGTGGATGCCGAGGTGCCGAGGCGACTTCAGCAGCTGGTTGGCCAGGTCGATCACCGGCACCGGGATGCCGGTCTCGCCGGCCGTGACCGCACCGGACCAGTGATCGATCTGCTTGGACCAGGCGTCCTGCTGACCCGGCGAGTGACCCAGCGCCTTGGCGGCGTCGCGGACCGCCATCTTGGGCCGGTAGGTGATCACGTTGGCGACCTGGGCCGCGTTGTGCCGGCCGTACCGCTCGTAGACCCACTGGATCACCTCCTCGCGCCGGTCGGAGTCGAAGTCGACGTCGATGTCCGGCTCCTCGTCGCGGTGGGCGGAGATGAACCGCTCGAAGGGCAGCCGGTAGTAGACCGAGTCGATCGCGGTGATGCCGAGCGCGTAGCAGACTGCCGAGCTGGCCGCCGATCCCCTGCCCTGGCAGAGGATCCCCTGGCTGCGGGCGAACGCGACGATGTCGTGCACGATCACGAAGTAGCCGGCGAAGTCCTTGTCCTCGATGACCCGCAGCTCGTGCTCGACCCGGTCCCGGGCGGCCTGCTCATGCGGCGTGCCGCGGTAGTAGGTCTCGAAACCCTGATTGGTCAGTACCCGTAGCCAGGTGCTGGCGGTATGGCCTTCAGGGATGCCCTGCTTGGGCAGTCGCGGGGTGGCCTTCTGCAGGTCGAAGGCGAGCTGGTCGGCCAGGACTACCGAGTGGGCGACCGCACCCGGGTACCGCGCGAACCGCTGCGCCATCTCGGCACCCGAGCGCAGCCCGGCAGCTCCCCACGGCGGCAGCCAGCCATCCATCTCCGGCAGGCTCCGGCGCGCCCGGATCGAGGCCATCGCCGAGGCGAGCCGGTGCTCGTCGGGAGTCGCGTGGTGCACGTTGTTGGTCGCGACCACCGGCAGCCCGTGCACTGCTGCCAGCCCGGCCAGGGCGTCATTGGTCTCGTGGTCCAGCGGATAGCCGTGGTCGACCAGCTCGACCACCACCCGGTCATGCCCGAAGAGCGCGGTGAGCCGGTCCAGCTCGAGCGCTGCAGCCCGCGCGCCGGCGGAGGCCAGCGCGCTGCGGACGCTTCCTTTGCGGCACCCGGTCAGGACCAGCCAGTGCCCGCGACCTCGCTCGGAGAGCTCCTCGAGGTCGTAGAGCGGGCGGCCCTTCTCATCACCGCGCAGCTGCGCCTGCGTGATCGCGGCCGCCAGCCTGTGGTAACCCTCGACGCCCTCAGCCAGGACGAGCAGGTGGGTGCCCTCGGGGTCGGGTACGCCGTTTTGCGGAGTGCTCAGCCCCAACGAGAGCTCGGCGCCGTAGATGGTCTTGATGCCTCCGTACTTCTGGGCAGTCTCAGCGAACAGCGGCGCCCCGGCGAAGCCGTCGTGATCGGTGAGCGCGATGCCGTGCAGCCCCAGCCGGACGGCCTGCTCGACGAGCCGGTCCGGGCCGCTGGCACCGTCGAGGAAGCTGAAGTTGCTGTGCACGTGCAGCTCGGCGTACGGCGTCACCGGCCCGGTCGGAGGGCGTACGTCGGCCAGCACCGCGCGCTTCCGCTTGCGGGTAACGGGACCCTCGTCGCGGGCGGCGTTGGCGGCCTGGGTCGGGGGTGAGAGCCGGCGCTCGAGCTCGGACCAGGGGATCGGCGGGTTCGACCATCCCATTAGTCGTAACTCGCTTCGGTCCACCACTGGCCGCCCTCGCAGCGCATCAGCCAGGCGCGGCCATCGACGCCGACGACCTGGAATCGGGCGACCAGGCCGCGCGCCGGCGCCTCCCACCACTGCTCCTCGACGGGCCACGGGCCTGCCCAGGAGTCCACCGGGACCCAGCCGGAGCCGCTGCCGGTATGGAACCGGGCGGGTGCGCAGCTGAGCACACCGCGGTCGTCCACGCTCACGCATCGGCCGTTCTCACCGACGACCGAGGTCGCCCAGGGCTCGGCGAAGACCCGGCTCGGGGCCGGGGAAGGAATACCCCCTGGCCAGGGCAGATCCGGGGGTCGTACCGAGGCGGGCCGCTCGCCCCACGGCACCAGCAGCTGCCGATCAGCCGGGCTGCGACCGCCCTGGCGGACCGGCACCACCACGGCGTCGTACCCGAGCATCGCCTGGACCCGGGCGACCCCGCGGTCGACCCGCTCGTCGGTGCCGCCGCCCCAGAGACCGTCGGCATGCGCCGCCGCCTGCTCGACGGTCTCGGGCACGAAACGCACCAGCCCGACCGGCGCCCCGACCAGCTGGCCGGCGGGGCTCGCCTGCAGCTGCCAGTGCACCCGGTCCACGACGTCACCCGCACCGAACCAGCGCGAGTGCACCCAGGACCGCGCCGAGAGCAGCGACCGCTTGGCGTCCTCGCCCTCGGCCTCGACCCGCAGGGCTGTGCAGACCAGGCCTCGGTCGGCCAGCGTGGCGACGAACTCCTCCGCGGTCCGCCGGACGCTGAAGCTGACCGCCTCCACCGAGACCAGCGCCGGCTCGAAGACCACCTCGGCGACCAGGTCGGGGGGCGGCGTCCGGGTCGGCGGCTGGACCGGGTCGGCGCCGCGGGTCAGCCGGTGCACCTGCGCTCCGTACGCACCGAACCTGGTCAGCACGTCCCGCGCCGGCAGCGCCGCCAGATCCCCGAGGGTGCGCAGCCCGAGCCGTCGCAGCAGGCCCACCAGGTCCCCTGCTTTCTCAGATACGGCTTCGCCGGCACCCGCTTCGAGCACCTCGATCGGCAGGGCCGCCAGGAAGGATGCCGAGGACCCCGAGGGCACCACGTACCAGCCCTGGACCTCAGCCAGCCGGGCTGCCTGCTCAGCGGCGAAGAGGTCGTCGGCGACACCGATCCGGACGTCGCGTACGCCGACCTCGACCAGCCTCTGGGCGATCGTCGCAGCGGCGTGCTCCTCGCTGCCGTAGAACCGCCCGGGCGCCTTGATCGCCAGCATCCCCGGACGCAGCGGCGCGACCCCCGGGCGCAGCTCCTCGACCGCGGCGATCACCGGCTCGAAGGCGCGGACGTCCCGGTCAGGATTGGCTTCGAAGAGCACCAGCTCGGGGCAGCGGGACTGCGCATCACGGCGCCGCATGCCCCGGCGTACGCCGTGCTCCCGGGCCAGGGCGTTGCAGGCCACTACCGCACTGCGGGTGACCACGGCACAGGCGCGCTGGCGTGAGGCCGGCGGCACCCCGGCAGCCAGGTCGCCGTCGGCGAGGGCAGCTGTCACCGGCCAGTCCGGGCACCACAGCACCAGCGATCTCATGCCGTGCTCGCCGCGTGCTCGAAACTGCGCTCGCTACTGCGCTGGATTACCTGCTCGCCCCCGATGCCCGGGACCCGGGCCAGCGCGGCAGTCTCGGCAGGGAACAGCAGCTCGGCGGTCCGCACCGGCGCCGTCCCCTGCTGCACCCCGAGGAGCACCCGCCTGCTGCGCAGCCGACCGTGCCCCGCCTCGGCCCCGGACCAGGTCGAGGAGCGGATGCTGATCCGCGCCTCGGCGCCGGGCCAGCGGCCCCAGACGATCAGGACCGAAGAGCGCTTGCGCAGCCGTGCCCCGATCCGGCTCGCGGTCCGCTCGCTGACCCCGGGGGGCGGCCGGAGCACCACAACACTGACCACGTCGACCAGCGCCGCGGTCGCCTCGAGCCACTGCTCGCCGGGGTCCGGCACCAGCACCGTCCGGGTCAGATCGACCCCGAGCTCGGCCGCAGCCTCGACCCCGAAGTCGCCGGCCCCCACGACCGCCGACCAGGCGCCTTCGGACGAGGGAGCCGCCAGCAGGGCCATCGCCAGGCTTGCGTGGTCGACCTCGTAGGCGCCGCCAGTGCGGAGCTGGACCAGCCCTGCCAGAGCCGGATGGGTGCTGACCGGCAGCCGGGCGACCCCGTCCTGCATGCCCTTGATCCGCTCCTGCAGCTGCGCGAGCGTCTGGTCGCGGGGCGCCAGGGCGAGAGGTACGGACATCTGCCCATGTTCGAACATGTGTTCGAACAATGTCAACGCAGGTCCATTCCCCGGTCCTCCTCAGCCGGTGCGGTCTAGCCTGGTTCCGACGGCAACAGGGGGTGGCCCGATGGACGCTCCGCTCGTCCGGCTCAGCGGCTTCGATGCCGGCTTCTTCTACAGCCAGACTCCCGAGGTCCACCAGCACATCCACGTGGTCGCCCTCCTCGATGCTGAGCGCGTCGGGCTCCGAGACGGGCCCCGAGAGGGGCACCGCGGCGTCCTGACGTTCGAGAGCTTCACCGCAGCCGTCTCGTCCCGGCTCCCGCTGCTGCCGCCGCTCCGGCACCGGACCATCCGGGTCCCGTTCGCGCTGCATCACCCGGTGATCCTCCCGGTGCTCGAGATCGACACCGCGCACCACTTCCGGCACCACGATCTCGGTGGCGCCGGGACCGCCGAGAACGTCCGTGACCTGGTCTCGGCCATCGCGAGCTCAGCGCTCGACGAGCACCACCCGCTCTGGGAGATGCACTACACCGAGGGCCTGGCCGACGGCCGGGTCGCGGTGATCGTCAAGCTGCACCACTCGCTCGCCGACGGGGTTGCGATCAGCGCCCTCCTCGAGCACATCATCGCGACGCCGGCCGCGTTCGATCCACCCCAGCGCCTGCCCGAGGCAGTGCGGGTCGCCCCCAGCCGGGCGAGCCTGGTCCGCGAGGCACTGCGCGACCTCATCATCCAGCTGCGGATCGTGCCGGCCTTGGTGCTGCGCACCGCCCGCGGTATGTCGGCCGCCTCCCGCTACCAGCGCGTGCATCGGGCCACGGTGCCCGGCCCGCTGGGCAGCACCCCGCGGGTCTCGTTCAACGGCCGGCTCACCGCGCGCCGCGAGTTCGCGACGGCATCCATCCCGCTCGCGAGGTTCCGAGAGCTCCGTGCCCAGTACCAGGGCCAGGACGACGACGTCACCCTCAACGACCTGGTGCTCGGCTCCGTCTCGGGTGCGTTGCGTCACTGGCTCGAGGCTCACGACGAGCATCCCTCCAAGCCGCTGACCGTCGGCATCCCGATCAGCCTGGACGACCTCAGCCTGCCGCGGC
>DASRRQ010000119.1:0-7043 GCA_035695505.1 Marmoricola sp.
ACGTGCCGGAACGCCTTGATCCGCAGGGTCGCCAGCCCGCGCTCGGCGGTGGTGAACAGGCGCGCCGTCATCCAGTACGACGAGATCGCGGTGATGCCGATCGCGATCGCCGCGACCACCGCCATCTCGCCGACGAAGCCGAGGTCGACGCCGTGCGGGCCGTTCACGCCCTTGTCGAGGGTCTGCTGCACAGCGATCGGCACGACGACGCGGCCGGCCGTCCCGAGCAGGGCGAGTGCGACGGTCCCCCAGATGCCGGCCGTCAGCTCCGGGGAGATCTCAGCGCCGCGCTTGATCGTGTCCCAGGCGGAGATCTCCTCGCCTGAGTCCATCGCTGTCGCAGAGCCGAGGTGCTCGGTTGCGGGACTGTCCGCCGGGTCGTTCACCACCGCGGTCACGGAGTCACCTCCAGGTCGGCGTCCTCGTTCTCGTAGGCGTTGACCAGGCGCGCGTAGGCCGGGTTCCGCTCGAGCAGGGCCTCGTGTGGGCCGCGGTCGGCGATCCGGCCGTCGTCGAGGAACAGCACCTCGTCGGCGAGGCCGATGGTCGCCTTGCGGTAGGCGATCAGGACGAGCGTGGAGTCGACCGAACCGGAACCGGAGCGCTGGCTGCGCAGCCCGCCGAGGATCCGCGCCTCGACCTCGGGGTCGACCGCTGAGGTCGCGTCGTCGAGGATCAGCAGCCGGGGGCGGCGTACCAGGGCGCGCGCCAGCGAGAGTCGCTGCCGCTGCCCGCCCGACAGCGTCGTGCCGCGCTCGCCCAGCCGAGAGTCGATCCCGTGCGGCAGCGCTGCTACGAAGCCGTCAGCCTGGGCGATCCGCAGGGCGGCCCAGACGTCCTCGTCCGGCACGTCCTCGCCGAGCGCGATGTTGTCGCGCACGGTGTCGTCGAAGAGGAACGCCGACTGCGGCACCAGCGCCACGTGGCGGGCCAGCTCGCCTGGGGCCAGGTCGCGCAGGTCAGTGCCGTCGATGCGGATCCGGCCTTGCTGCGGGTCGACGAGACGTGTCAGCAGCGTCGTCAGGGTGCTCTTGCCCGACGCGGTCTCGCCAACCACCGCGACGGTCCGGCCGGGCTCGACCACGAACGAGAGCCCGTCGAGCAGGTGCTGCTCGGCGGAGTAGCCGAAGGCCAGGCTCTCGACGGCCAGCTCGGCGCCGTGGTCCGAGCGGGCCAGCCGCTCCGCGCCGTACGTCGTCGTGACCGGCTCGTCGAGCACGCGGTGCACCCGCCGGAAGCCGACGACCGAGCGCGGGAACTCACCGAGCAACCAGCCGATCGAGCGGATCGGGAAGGCCACGATCGTCAGCAGGTAGGCGATCGTGACCACGTCGCCGGCATCGGCGTTGCCATGTCGGATCTGCCACACACCGACGCCGAGAACCCCGAGTACGCCGAGGCTCGGGATCGCCTCCAGCATCGGGTCGAAGAACGCCCGGATCCTGCCAACCCGGATGCCGAGATCGCGCAGCTGATAGGCCTTGTCGGCGAACCGCTCGGTCTCCTCGGTCTCACGGCCCAGCGTCTTGACCACCATCGCGCCGTCGAAGGACTCGTGCGCGACCTCGGACAACTCGGCACGGAGCGCCTGGATCCGGGTGAACAGCGGCGAGGAGAGCTTCTGGTAGATCAGGGTCGTCACGGTGACCAGCGGGAAGACCATCAGCCCGACGGCCGCCATCCGCAGGTCGACGATCAGCATCTGAGCGACCGCGATCACCATCATCGCGACGGTGCCGACCGCCATCGGCAGCGGCGCGATCGGCGCCCACGCCGCCTCGACATCGGCGTTCGCGTTGGACAGCAGCTGACCGGTCGGGTGCCGCTGGTGCCAGGACATCGGCAGCCGGAGGTACTGCGCCGTCACCTCGCGGCGGTACGCCGCCTGCATCCGGTACTGCATCACGCCAGCACCGAGCCGTCGCGCCACGATGCCGATCGCACGCAGCAGTGCCACCCCGACGAACAGGCCGATCACGGTCCAGACGAGGCCTGCGGTCGTCGCGCCGGACTTGAACGCCGGCAGCACGACATGGTTGGTCGACCACCCGAGCACCCACGCGTCGGCCACCGTCAATGCACCGAACAGCACGCTGCCCAACGTGGACAGCGTGAAGATCCACGGCTCCCGACGGATCGCGACCGCCAGGACGCGGAACCCGTCCATCAGGGTCGCCCCCTCGGGATCAGCCGCGGCAGTGCCGGTCAGGTCGAGGGAGCTCACAGTGGACCAACCCTAGGTTGCGTTGGCGTGTTCCCGCCTCCGATTTGCGGTCGGGCGGTTTCGACAGGCTCAACCATCGGCCTGACGCAGGAGTTGGCTTGTCACCACCCACCGGGGTGAGCCGCATGCGCGGGGTGTGCCGGGGAGGGCCCGGAGCGGCCAGCATCAAGGCGCAGCGTGGCGCCGCACGCCTGAGTCGGGCACGGCGCAGAAGTCGCAGCGACACGGTGCGACCGCTGGCGCGAGGAGTGCTCGCCGGTGCACTCCGCACCCCGGCCACCACAAGCCCGCCGCAGGCGAGCACCCTTCCCGCGAAGCCGGAGGTCGCCCTAGCAGTCAGTTCGTCGACACATGGACGTGGTCCATGTGGTTCGCGGTCTCCGAGCCGCGGCTCGGCATCGCGCGCCAGCCCTCGCTGGCCCGGACCGGGGTCCAGATGTGCTGGCGCCAGATGATGTCGAACAGGTCGAGCTGCGCGGCGTGGGCCTGCAGGAACGCGGCGATCTCGTCGCCGAGGGTGGCATCGGTGGTCATGATGTCGATCGCCTTGCCGTCGGCGTGCTCGCCGCGGGGGGCGTAGCCGCCGTACTGGGTGATCTGCGGGAAGTTGTTGCAGACGGCCTCCCAGACGCGGATCGCGCCGGGCTTGAGGCGGTACTCGACACTGCTGGTGCTCGGGCACGGCTTGTCCGAGAGCGGAAGGTCAGCGGGGTCGGTGGGCTTGGCCTTGGCGAGGTAGTCGGCGGTGACCCAGTAGGTCTTCGCGCCCACCACGACCTGGGCGTAGCCGTTGCGGCGTACGCCGGTGACTCCGACCTTGCGCAGGCTCTTCAGGTCGCCGCTCGTGCTGGCGTTGGTCTCGGGGGTCAGGCGGAGGTCGACGTCGCTGGTGGTCCAGAGCCGGCGGGTCACGCTCGGGACGGCGACAGCCCGGCTGGCGCTACGCGAGATCGCTACGGTGCGCTGCGACATCGCAGCGGAGATCGCCCGCGCGCCGGAGGAGCTGAAGACGATCTGGTGAGCCCCGCCGCCGCTCAACGCGATGCCGGTGCCGACAACGGCACAGGTCACCAGCGGAGCGGTGATCAGGGTGAGTCTCTGAACTCGGGCGTTGCGTGAAGCAAGGCTGTGGCGGCCTCGGGTCACCTGGCGTCCTAACGTCGACAGCAGGGCGTGCCCTCCCGAAAGGGCCCGAACATCACAACACGGTAACGACCCCGTTGGCCAATCAGCCGCCGGAGACCTCGTCGATGTCCTCCGCGAGTTCCAGACCGCTGCCGTCGGTGTCGTCGAGCCAGCCGTCCGGCAGCACCACGCGCTTGCGGGGGCTCCCCTGCCGCCCGCGCGGCGTACCGAGGATCACCCGCGGGAAGGACTCGTCGGGGTCGAGCTCGCCCAGCAGTGCGTCGAGCTCGGCCAGCGTGCTGACCAGGGCCAGGGCGTGCCGGAGCTCGCCGCCCGCGCCGAAACCCTTGAGGTACCACGACACGTGCTTGCGGAACTCCTTGCAGCCGCGCTCCTCCCCCATGTGCTGGCTGAGCAGCTCGGCGTGCCGGTACATCATCGTGCGCACCTCGCCAAGGTCGGGGAGTACCTGGACCTCGGAGCCGGCGAACGCCGCGGCGAGGTCGCGGAACAGCCACGGACGGCCTAAGCAGCCGCGCCCGACGACGACCCCGGCGGCACCGGTCTCCGCGACCATCCGCAGTGCGTCGTCGGCCTCCCAGATGTCGCCATTGCCGAGGACAGGGATGCTCACATGCTCCACAAGGCGGGCGATCGGCTCCCAGTCGGCGGTCCCGGAGTAGCCCTGGATGGCGGTCCGGCCGTGCAGGGCGATCGCCGCGGCGCCGGAGTCTTCCGCGATCCGGCCGGCGTCGAGGTACGTCAGATGCTCGGGATCGATGCCGAGGCGGGTCTTCATCGTCACCGGGACGTCGTACCGGGACGCGGCGCTGACCGCTGCTGTGAGGATCTCACCGAGCAGGTTCCGCTTCCACGGCAGAGCTGCTCCCCCGCCCTTGCGGGTCACCTTGGGCACCGGGCAGCCGAAGTTGAGGTCGACGTGAGCGACGCCGTACTCGGCGCAGAGGATCTCGGTCGCCTTGCCGATGTAGCTCGGGTCGGTCCCGTAGAGCTGTACCGAGCGGACATCCTCGAGGTCGTCGAAGACCAGCATCGACTTCGTGGTCGCGTCGCCCTCGACCAGACCGCGGCTGGTGATCATCTCGCAGACGTAGAGGCCCGCCCCCTGCTCGCGGCACAGGCGCCGGTACGCCGCGTTGGTGATCCCGGCCATCGGCGCGAGGACGACCGGGACCTCGACACGGACCGAGCCGAGGGTGAGACCGGGATGCTTGCCCGGAGAGCTGTCGGAGGTCAGGACTACTTCTTCTTGTTCGTCTTGGCCGGCGGCGTCGGCACGGTCAACGCACCGGTCCACAGGATCGGGGCGTTCTCCTGGACCGCGCGGAAGCTGACACCGGTCATCGTGCCGTGGTCCGGCGCGAGGTAGACCAGGCAGGTGGTCAACGTTGCCTGCGGCGCGAACGTCGTCGGCAGCGGCAGCGAGGGGCACTTGGTGAAGGAGTTGGTGAAGCTCGACGCTGAGATCAGGGTGTTGCTGCTGTCCACCAGGAACAGCGGGACCGGCGTCTGGCCGACGTCACCCTCGCCGACGTTCTTGACCGTCACCTGGACGTAGTACGGCGTCGACTCCTTGGTGCGCTCCTCCAGCGTGTACGCCGAGAGGTCCGTGATCGAGCCCTTGACCGCGGAGTCCACAGTCAGCTGCAAGATCGTGTTGCGCTGCTCGTTCGGCTCGTAGGCGACCGTCGCGGCCTGGCCGAACTTCAGGTTCGTGCCGAAGTCGGTGAGGTGCACACCGGCCGGGACCGGCACGGCGGTCTGGTCGTCGGCCGAGGGCGATGCGGTCGCCTTCTTCGGCACGTTGCCACCGCCGCAACCGGTCAGCAGCAACGAGGCGGCAACGACAACGACGGCGGCGCGAGCGAGCGGAATCACCCGGACATTGTGCACTCCGACCGCCGCGCGCCGAGGCCCGAATCGCCGCCCTGCGCCGATCAACAGCCGACCAGGCGCTCGGCGAACCAGGTCCGCAGGCCCTCTAGCGAGATCCGCTCCTGGCTCATCGAGTCGCGCTCGCGCACCGTGACGGCGTTGTCGTCGAGGGTGTCGAAGTCGACGGTCACGCAGTACGGCGTACCGATCTCGTCCTGGCGACGGTAGCGGCGGCCGATGGCGCCGGAGTCGTCGAACTCGACGTTCCAGTACTGCCGCAGCTCGGCGGCCAGCGCCTTCGATTTCGGGGTCAGGTCCTCGTTGCGGCTCAGCGGCAGCACGGCGACCTTGACCGGCGCCAGCCGCGGGTCGAGGCGCAGCACGGTGCGCTTGTCGACGCCGCCCTTGGTGTTGGGGGCCTCGTCCTCGGTGTAAGCGTCGACCAGGAAGGTCATCAGGCTGCGCGACAGGCCGGCGGCAGGCTCGATGACGTAGGGGAAGTAGCGCTCGTTGGCGGCCTGGTCGAAGTACGACAGGTCGGTGCCGGAGGCCTTCGAGTGCGTGCTCAGGTCGAAGTCGGTGCGGTTCGCGATCCCCTCGAGCTCGCCCCACTCCGAGCCGGCGAAGTTGAACCGGTACTCGATGTCGACAGTGCGTTTGGCGTAGTGACTGAGCTTCTCCGGCAGGTGCTCGAAGTGGCGCAGGTTGTCAGCGGCAATGCCGAGGTCGGTGTACCAGCGGGTGCGCTCGTCGATCCAGTACTGGTGCCACTCCTCGTCCTCGCCGGGCTTGACGAAGAACTCCATCTCCATCTGCTCGAACTCGCGGGTGCGGAAGATGAAGTTGCCCGGCGTGATCTCGTTGCGGAAGCTCTTGCCGATCTGGGCGATGCCGAACGGCGGCTTGCGGCGACTCGAGGTGACCACGTTGGCGAAGTTCAGGAAGATGCCCTGGGCCGTCTCGGGACGGAGGTAGTGCAGGCCGGACTCGTCCTCGATCACGCCGAGGTAGGTCTTGAGCAGGCCCGAGAACTGCCGCGGTTCGGTCCAGGCGCCCCGGGTCCCGCAGTTGGGGCAGGCCACTCCTGCCATGTCGACATCGTCGGGGTTCCCGCCCTTCTTCTCCGCAACCGCCTCCTGGAGGTGGTCGGCGCGGAAGCGCTTGTGGCAGGACTGGCACTCGGTCAAAGGATCGGAGAACGTCGCAACGTGGCCCGAGGCCTCCCAGGTCTGCCGCGGCAGGATGACTGAGGAATCGAGTCCGACGACGTCCTCACGCGACTGCACCATCGTGCGCCACCACTGGCGCTTGATGTTCTCCTTCAGCTCCACGCCGAGCGGGCCGTAGTCCCACGCTGACCGGGTACCGCCGTAGATCTCCCCGCAGGGGAAGACGAATCCACGGCGCTTGGCCAGGGAGACGACGTTATCGACGGCGGACGGGGGCTTCTTGGCCACGGGTGTTCAGCTCCTGCTGGGCGGGGTCCGGCTGGCTGCCGGCGCGAGCGCCAAGCCTACAGAGAGCGGGCGTCGTAGGTGTTCAGGGTTCCGCCCGGCTCGACGACCTCGAACGCGCTCGGCTCGTCGATCGCCCGGCTCAGGGTCGGCACCGCGGTCATCTTGACCTCGTACGCCGACAGCGCTCGGCGATAGCTGCCCACATCGGCCCACCGCGTCACCAGCGTCCACAGGGCCGGGTCGTCGAGGTTGCGGCCGATGGTGCCCTCGACGTACCCGGGGCGCTCGGCGAGCGCCTGATGCGCCTCTTCGAGCGCCGTACGGAACGCATCGTCGGCCCG
>DASRRQ010000120.1:0-113847 GCA_035695505.1 Marmoricola sp.
CGGTCGCATCAGCGGCTCCGGCGCCGGCTTCCACAGAGGCATCCGGAGAGGCCCCGCCATCGGCGCCGCCGGCCTGGGCCAGCGACGAGCCGGAAGAGGCGTCTCCCGATGTCGAGGCGGCGTCCGCACCGCCGCGACCGCCCAGGCCGGACCCGGAGACGATCGCGAAGGCGCGGAGCAACATCGCGCCGACCCGGACCGGCGACCAGCCGGCCAAAGCACCCGACACCCGCGACGAGCACGTCCGCGACGACGACCTCGACCTCGCCGATGACGGGCTGGACAGCGCCGAGCTGCTCGTCCGGGAGCTCGGCGCCACGGTGATCGACGAGATCACCCACGACTGAGCAGGAAGAGACCAGATGACACAGAACCCGTTCGGCGAAGGTGCCAATCCTTTCGGCAACCTCGACCTTTCCGCGATGCTGGAGCAGGCGCAGCAGATGCAGGCCCAGTTGATGGCTGCGCAGGCCGAGCTCGCCTCGACCTTGGTCCAGGGGACTGCGGGCGGGGTCACGGTCTCGCTGACCGGCGCCGGGGAGCTGACTGCTGTCGTGATCGCCCCAGGCGCGCTCGACACCTCCGATGCGGACGCCCTGACCGATCTCGGCGACCTGGTGGTGGCGGCGTTCCGCGACGCCAAGGCCAAGGTCGACGACCTGGCCTCGGATGCGCTCGGACCGATGGCGGGTGGCCTCGGTGGCGGGCTCGGTCAGCTGGGAGACGGTCCGGCGCCCGGCCCGCTCGGCTTCGGACCGGCCGGGAGCTGACTTGTACGAGGGCGTCCTGCAGGACCTGATCGACGAGCTCGGGCAGTTGCCCGGGGTCGGTCCGAAGGGTGCCCAACGGATCGCGTTCCACCTGCTCGCTGCCGACCCCGCCGACGTACGCCGGCTCGCGGACACGCTCATCGAGGTCAAGGCCAAGGCCCGGTTCTGCTCGATCTGCGGCAACGTCGCCGAGGAGGAGCAGTGCCGGATCTGCCGTGACCCGCGCCGCGACCTGAGCCTGATCTGCGTCGTGGAGGAGTCCAAGGACGTCGTCGCGATCGAGCGCACGCGTGAGTTCCGCGGCCGCTACCACGTCCTCGGCGGCGCGATCTCGCCGCTGGAGGGGATCGGTCCGGAGCAGCTGCGAATCCGCGAGTTGATCGCCCGACTCGACGACGGCGCAGTGACCGAGATCATCCTGGCGACCGACCCGAACATCGAGGGCGACGCCACTGCGGCATATTTAACCCGGATGCTTCGTCCACTCGGGCTGCAGGTGACCCGGTTGGCAAGCGGTCTACCGGTCGGCGGCGACCTCGAGTACGCGGACGAGGTCACCTTGGGAAGAGCATTCGCTGGGAGGCGCAATGCCGGAGAGTGAGCGACGATGAGCGACGGCGATTTCGAGGACTTCGGGCAGCAGATCGCCGATCAGGCGGAAGCGTTCCTGGTCGGTCTGCAGGCGATCTCGCGTGAGGAGGCCCCGGGCTCCGCGGTCCCGCTGCTGCTGCTGGAGGTGAGCCAGCTGCTCCTCGCCGGTGCACGGCTCGGCGCCCAGCAGGACTTCGAGCCGGAGACCGAGTACCAGCCCGACGTCGGCCCCGACCCGGACCTGGACGCGATGCGGTTGCGGTTGGCGGTCCAGCTTGGCGACGCCGACACCTACAGTCACAATTTCGAGCCGTACGACCCGGAGACCTTCACCGCGAACCTGTCCGACGACCTGACCAGCATTGCCACCGACATCGCCAACGGCCTGCGGCACTTCCGGGCCGGCAACGTCGAGGAGGCGCTGTGGTGGTGGCAGTACTCCTACCTGGCGTCCTGGGGCTCGCTCGCGCTCGGTGTCCTCGCGGCCCTGCACTCGGTGGTCTCCCACGACCGCCTCGACCTCGAGGTGGATGAGTCTGATCAGCTCCAGGCCGCCGACGCTGTCCTGGACGGGGTCGAGTAACACTCTTCGGATTTCAGGACCCCGATCGCCCGCGGCGGTCCTAGAATTCGCTCCGTGGCGGTCGGCTCGTACGGTACTCGCTTCGTCGGCAGGGATCGAGAGGTCCTAGACGTGGTCGACCTCGTCCTGAGCAACCGCCTGGTGACGCTGGCTGGGCCGGGTGGCGCCGGTAAGACCCGCCTGGCTGCCCAGGTGCTCGACGACCTCGAGACGCGCTTCGAAGACGGCGCCTTCTTCGCTGACCTCTCCGAGCTCACTGACCCGGCTCTCCTCGGCAACCTCGTCGCCGGTTGCCTGGATCTGCACCTTCCCGGCGCCGGGTGGGACGTGCAGCTGCTCATCGACCGGCTGGACAGTGAGCGCGTTCTGCTGGTGCTCGACAATTGCGAGCACCTGCTGGACGCCGTGGCGACCCTGACCGCGGCGGTCCTCGCGTCCTGCCCCGGTACGACGTTCCTGGCGACTAGCCGCATCCCGCTCGGCCTCTCGCGTGAGGTCGTGCATGATGTCGCCTCGCTGCCGGTGCCGGCACCGGGGATGAAGGCGTTGCACGAGATCCGCGCGGTCGCCGCCGTGCAGCTGTTCGTCGAGCGAGCGCAGGTGGCGTCGACCAGCTTCGATCTGACCGAGGCCAACGCCGCGTCGGTGGCTGGGCTCGTCGCCGCCCTGGACGGCCACCCGCTCTCGCTAGAGCTCGCTGCCGCGCGAGTCCGCGAGATCGCTCCGCAGGTGCTTCTTGAGCGACTCGGCGACCACTTGAGCCTGCTCGCCAGCGGCTTCCGCGACCAGCCCGAGCGCCACCAGTCCCTGGCGGGGAGCCTCGACTGGAGCTACCAGCTGTGCACGCCGGGCGAGCAAGCCCTGTGGTGCCGTCTCGCGGTCTTCCGCGGCGGGTTCGAGCTCGATGCTGCGGAAGCGGTCGGAGCCGGCGACGGCATCGCACGGCACGAGGTGCTCCCGCTCGTCTCGGCGCTCTGCGGGCAGTCGGTGCTGACCCAGGAGTCAGGCCGCTACCGGATGCTCGAACCGGTTCGTCAGTTCGGGCTGCGGCAACTGACTGACGCCGGACAGCTCGTCCGGTGGCAGGATTCTCACTTCGGGTGGGCAAGAACCTTGGCAGGCACGTTGGGTGCGCGCTGGTTCGGCTCTGAGCAGCTCTCCTGGATCGGCCGGCTCAGAGCCGAGCACGCCAACCTCCGCGGGGCCCTCGAGCACGGCCTAACCCGCCCCGAGCACTCGGCGGACACACTCCAGATGTGCCGTGACCTGGAGATCTATTGGTTGTGTGACGGGCTCAACACCGAAGGGCGCCACTGGGTCGGCCAGGCCCTCGCGGCAGCCACGGACATCGGCGATGCCGCTGTCGAGGCGGCCTCCATGGCTGCGTGGTTCGCCGCCACGCAGGGTGACGCCGCTGCGGCCGACCGGCTGCTCGCGGTCGCGGCAGGCGGCCTCGGCGATGCCGGTCAGCGGGCCCGAGCACGTCATCTCATGGCCTGCTCGGCAGTAGCCCTCTATCAGCGCGATCCGGAGAGAGCGCTGAGCATCGGGCGGGCGGCTGCAGCCGCCCTCGACTCCGAGGGACACCACGGCACCCACGACTACGTCCAGGCGACGTTTTGGGCCGGCCTCGCGCTGGCAAGCCTCGAACGCGCCGACGAAGCACTGGTGCTGATCGACGAGGCGCTCGCGATCTGCGACCGGCGTGCCGGGGAGCAGTTCGTCCGTGCCAGCTTCCTGTGGCTGCTGGGCTGCCTCCAACTCAACATCGGGGACCCGGCTGCTGCGCTGCGCAACGAGCGTGCGGCGTTGGAGTGCAGCTGGGCGCTGCGCTACGGCCTCGTGGTCGCCTTCTCCCTCGAGGCGATCGCAACGGCGAACGCGGGCCTCGGCCACGCCAACGACGCGGCAACGCTCTTTGGTGCTGCGGCGTCCGAGCAGGAGCGGATGCAGGTCGAGACCATGTTCACCGAGGTCCGCGACGCGGGTATCCGCACCGTCGAGCGAGCGATCGGCCCGGACCGGTACGCCGAGGCCTACGCAGCCGGAGCGGGCGCGTCGCTCTCGTCGGCGGTCGCTTTCGCGGTCACCGGGCAGGATCCTCGGTCGGCGGTCGACCCCTACGAGCCCCTGACCCGGCGCGAAGCGGAGATCGCCGGACTCATCGCCGACGGGCTGAGCAACCGGGCGATCGCGCAGCGCCTGGTGATCTCGGAGCGGACCGTCCATGGTCACGTCAGCAACACCCTCGACAAGCTGCATGCGCCGTCGCGGGCGGCGGTCGCCGTCTGGTACCTGCGTCGGTCGGCTCTGCCTGAGGCCCCGCTTGGGTCGGAGACCTAGGCGGAGACGCGCGCGCGGGCCGCGCCGGCCAGGCGCGCCGCGCCGGCCCGCAGCTCGTCCGCGGCGGCCGAGCAGTCGGTGCAGGTGGCGAGGTGTGCGGTGACCTTGCGGGCCCGCGGGCTGTCGGCGTTGAGCAGGCCACGGGCGTAGCGGGGGAGCAGCCGCACTGGTTCCCGGCACTCGACGCCACGAGGAGGTGCGGTGAGCTCGGACAGGTAGGCGAGCCGCAGCTGGTTGCGTGCGCGCAGCGCCTGCTGGCGGATCGCGCCCGGGCTGGTGCCCCAGGCATCGGCGAGCTCTTCGGCCGGTCGGCCTTCGACGGTGAGCCACCAGAGCACGGTCTTGTCCCGTTCGGGCAGCGAGGACAGCGCGGCCATGACCAGCTGCCCGTCATACCGCCGATCCCAGGGATCCGTCGATCGTTGATGCTGCTCGTAGTCCGCGATGTCGTCGGTGAAGGTGATCCGCTGGTCCTTGCGGACCATGCCGACATAGACGTTGCGTGCGGCGGCGAGCAGGTAGCCGCGGACCGAGGAGTCGGGTCCTGCGCCACGCAGCAGGTGGCTGAACGTCCGGGCGAAGGCCTCGGCGGCGAGGTCTTCGCCTAGCGACGGCCCGGCGAACCGGCGAGCGGCCGAGACCACTGCGGGGTAGTGGCGCTGATAGATCTCCGCGAGGGCCTGGCGGTCTCCGGCACGCCCGCGCGCGGTGAGCACGTGGTCGGTCGCTGTCTCGTAGGTGACACCGGGTGCGTCGATGGTCGGTTGCATGAAGGGACCCCTGATCGTCTGATTGCCTGGGTCACAGGCTCAGACGGGGGTCGTGCGAAGCACACGGGCACAATTACCTGGTTCGGCTCGATTTCACCGGCCGAAGAGCGGCTTTCGTCGCTTATGTTTCGATTGAAGCACTCGCCGGCTGCTCCCCCAAGGTGTCAGCCGTACGAGCAGATGTAGTCCAGCTGCTCGTCGACCTCGATAGCGAAGGACGAGTCGCCGGGCACCGAGAAGCTCGAACCGGCGGCGTACTCGGTCCAATCCTGCTCGCCGGCGAGGCGCACTCGGCAGGAACCGGCGACGAGCTCCATCGTCTCGGGCGCAGCGGTGCCGAAGTTCAGGGACGCGGCCAGGATCACCCCGACCGACTTCCGGCTGCCGTCGGGGAGCAGCACGGTGTGGCTGACGCACCTGCCGTCGAAGTACACGTTCGAGGCGGCGAGGACAGAGACATTGTCGAGCTGGGTCATGGGCGCAAGCCTAGGAGAGACGCGCCGGCGCCCACCCCTCGGCGCAGGTTCGCTGCCGCGCACTGCCGCTCGGTAGAATCTCCTTGGTCAAACGCCGTCCCGGCGCGGGACAATCAGAGCCGGGGACCCGAGCAGTACCTCAAGGAGAGCAGTCGTGGGCATTGTCGTGCAGAAGTACGGCGGGTCTTCGGTTGCCGACGCCGAGGGGATCAAGCGCGTCGCCCGCCGGATCGTGGAGACCAAGAAGGCCGGCAACCACGTCGTCGTGGTCGTCTCGGCGATGGGCGACACCACGGATGAGCTGATCGATCTGGCCAACCAGGTCTCCCCGCTGCCGCCCGCACGCGAGCTGGACATGCTGCTCACCGCCGGCGAGCGGATCTCGATGGCGGTGCTCGCGATGGCGATCCAGAACCTTGGTCACGAGGCGCGCTCGTTCACCGGCTCGCAGGCCGGCGTGATCACCGACGCCGAGCACGGCCGCGCCAAGATCATCGACGTGACGCCGGGTCGGATCCAGGCGGCGATTGACGAGGACGCGATCGCGATCGTCGCCGGCTTCCAGGGCGTCTCGCAGACCACGAAGGACATCACCACCCTGGGCCGCGGCGGCTCGGACACCACAGCAGTCGCGCTCGCGGTCGCCCTGAAGGCCGACGTCTGCGAGATCTACTCAGATGTCGACGGCATCTTCACCGCCGACCCGCGCGTCGAGCCGCGCGCTCGCAAGGTGCCGCGGATCTCGTATGAGGAGACTCTCGAGATGGCCGCTCAGGGTGCCAAGATCCTGCACCTGCGCTGCGTCGAGTACGCCCGCCGGTATGACATGCCCATCCACGTCCGCTCCTCCTTCAGCGAGAAGGAGGGCACCTGGGTGACCAGTGCCGACAAGGTACTGGCCGCCGATCCAGCTCAGGAGATCCCCATGGAAGCTGCCATCATCACCGGCGTCGCCCACGACCGGAGCCAGGCCAAGATCACGGTGGTCGGCGTGCCGGACAAGCCCGGCGAGGCGGCAGCGATCTTCCGGGCGGTCGCCGACGCGGCGATCAACATCGACATGATCGTGCAGAACGTCTCGGCCGCGGCGACCAGCCTCACCGACATCTCCTTCACCCTGCCGCGCGGCGAGGGCCAGACGGCGATGACGGCGCTGTCGCGGCTCCAGGAGTCGGTCGGCTTCGACGGCCTGCAGTACGACGACAGCGTCGGCAAGGTCTCGATCGTCGGCGCCGGGATGAGCTCGTCGCCGGGGATCTCGGCGCGCTTCTTCGAGGCGCTCTCCGATGCCGGGGTGAACATCGAGATGATCTCGACCTCCGAGATCCGGGTCTCCGTCGTCGTCTCCGAGATCCAGGTCGAGGACGCCGTACGCGCGGCGCACGCGGCCTTCAACCTCGGCTCCGACGAAGTCGAGGCTGTCGTCTACGGCGGGACGGGGCGGTAGTCATGGCGAGCATCGGCATCGTCGGCGCGACCGGACAGGTCGGCGTCGCCATGCGCAGCATCCTGCTCGAGCGGGCCGGCAACGGCCTGATCGGGCCCGAGGACGAGGTCCGCTTCTTCGCCTCATCGCGCTCGGCCGGCACCGTGCTGCCGTTCGGCGACCGTGAGGTCACCGTCGAGGACGCGATGACCGCGTACCCGACCGGCCTCGACATCGCGTTGTTCTCCGCCGGTGCGACTACCTCTCGGGCGCTGTGCCAGAAGTTCGTCGACGCCGGCGTCATCGTCGTCGATAACTCCTCGGCCTTCCGCAAGGACCCCGCGATCCCGCTGGTCGTCGCGGAGGTCAACCCCGAGGCGATGGAGGGCGTCATCGCCGCCGGGCGAGGCATCATCGCCAACCCGAACTGCACCACGATGGCCGCGATGCCGGTGCTCAAGCCGCTTCACGACGCGGCCGGCCTGGTCCGGCTGATCGCCTCGACCTACCAAGCAGTCTCCGGCTCCGGCGTCGCCGGTGTCGAGGAGCTCGCGAGCCAGGTCGAGGCCGCGGGCGACAAGGCCCGCGAGCTTGCGTACGACGGCGCGGCGATCGACTTCCCGGCGCCGGTGAAGTACGAGCGGACGATCGCCTACAACGTGGTCCCGCTGGCCGGCTCCATCGTCGACGACGGGCTCAATGAGACCGATGAGGAGCAGAAGCTCCGTCACGAGTCACGCAAGATCCTGGGCATCGAGGACCTCCTGGTCTCCGGCATCTGCGTGCGGGTCCCGGTCTTCACCGGGCACTCGCTGGCGATCAACGCCGAGTTCGCGCGGCCGATGACGCCCGAGCGCGCACGCGAGCTGCTGGCGGACGCTCCCGGCGTCGAGCTGAGCGACATCCCGAACCCGCTGCAGGCGGCCGGCAAGGACCCGTCGTACGTCGGGCGGCTGCGCACCGATCAGGGCGTCCCCGACGACCGCGGTCTCGCGTTGTTCGTCAGCAACGACAACCTGCGCAAGGGCGCTGCCCTGAACACCGTGCAGATCGCCGAGATCGTCGCCGCCCGCCTCTAACCCACCGACCGGGCGGGATCTCTGCGCCCGGTCAGAAGTCGGCCGACTCCTCGACGAACCGGACCGTCACCCACCACGAGACGACGAAGGTCACCGCGGTCAGTGCTGGGATGACGCCGAGCATGTAAGGCTTGTTCAGCGAGCCGATGAACAGCAGCATCGCGAGCATCGCCACGAGCCCGACGCCCAGGAAGCTGGTGCTGAACGGGTCGGAGACCTTGAACGCACGCAGCAGGTTGGCGCCGATAACGACCTCGACGGCAAGGATCACGACCAGGGCGAGCAAGCCGAGCCCACCCCCGCAGTTGTTGTTGTCGCGGATCGCTTGGCAGCCCTCGCTGGCGCCCTTGGCAAGCAGGACGCAGACGGCACCGGAGATCAGGCCGGTGAGCAATGCCGCGAAGACCGGCTTGATACCGGGCATCTTCGAGACCAGGGCCTCGGAGGGACCCTGACGGCTCGGCTTGGCAGACCTGGCCTTGGCTGCGGCCTTCTCGGCGGCGCGCTCTGCCTTCGATCGCTGCGCGGCCTCACGACGCGCTCGACGTGATTCGGGCACCGTTGCCGTCTTGGCCGAGGTCTTCGCCTTGGGGAGTCCCTTGGTCGGGGTCTCCAGCGCGATCGTGCGCTCCGCCTCGGGCTCGAGGGTGGAGCGCTCGACATCGTCCTGGAACAGCTTGGCCACGCCGACCGGATCGATGGCCGCCGTCAGGTCGCTGGGCTCGGCAACCGGCTCATCAACCGGCTCGGCGGCCGCAGGCTCGGCAAAGAGCGGCGCGGGCTCGGGCGCGGGCTCGGGCTCCGGCTCCGGCTGGGGCTCGGGCTCGGGCTCCGGCTCGGGCTCCGGCTGGGGCTCCGGCTCGGGTTCCGGCTCGGGTTCCGGAGTGATGGGCTCCGGGATCGCCTCCGGCGCGACGGGCTCCGGAGCGACGGGCTGCTCCTCGACGACCGGCACGGGCTCGGCAGCCGGCCCCGGCTCGGCGATGGGCTCGGCCTTCGTCGCGGCCGGCGGGGTGGTCGGACGCACTGGGGCCGTCGCAGCTGCGACCACGGCGGCCGGCGTACCGACCGGGGGCGCGGACCCTGCCGGGCGGGCCGCGGGCCGAGCCGCAGGGCGGGCGGCGGGGCGAGCGGGGGCCGCCCCGGGCACGCGGGCCGGTGCCCGCGGGGCGGAGGGACGGGCGGGAGCGCGCGCGGGCGTTGGCACGGCCGTTGCGATCGGCTCCGGCTCGACTGCCGGCTCGGGGGCGTCCGGCTCGGTGACGCCGGTGTCCGCGGGCGTGCCCTCAGCCTCGACGGCTGCAGCGCCAGCGGCTGCCTCGACGTCCTCGGCGGTCTTGGCGGCGCGCTTGCGACGACGACCGAACCCAAGGCTCAGGTTGGGCAGCTCGAGGTTCGGCTCGTTGCCGCTCGTCTCCGGCTCAGTGGGCATGTCCGGATTCTGCCACTCCTCGACCCTCTGACAAGCCAGATCACCCGCTCGACGCGCAGATGGGGCCCACCCGCGCACCCGTCCGCGTCAGGATCGGCGCCGGTATCTCGGGCCAGACCGCCGCCGCTTATCGTGGGGGGGTGCCAGGAATGCATTCGATGCCCGCGCTGCCTCCCTTCGGGTGGGGTTCGTTCGTGCACCACTGGGACGTCCGGCTCGCCTGGCTGGTCGTCGGCGCGCTCCTGATCGGCGGCTACCTCGACGCGGTGATCCGCGGGCGTCAGCGCGGGGTGCGGCAGCCAGGCTGGCGGGTCGCCTGCTTCGTGGCCGGCGTGGCGGTGCTGCTGCTGACGGTGAGCTCGGCGATCGACGTCTACGCGATGTCGCTGTTCTGGGTGCACATGGTCGAGCACCTGCTGCTGATCATGGTCGTGCCGGTGCTGCTCGTGCTTGGTCACCCGCTGTCCGCCGTACGAGGTTCTCTCGGCGACCGTGGCCAGGCTCGCTTCGACCGGCTCGTCCGCACCGGCCCGATCGCGCTGATCACCCACCCTGCGATCGGACTGGCCCTGTACGCCGCCGTGATCATCGGCACCCACCTGACCGGATTCATGGATCAGATGGTCACGCACTCGTGGCTGATGACCGGCGAGCAGGTGGCCTACGTTGTCGCCGGCTACCTGGTCGTGCTGCCGCTGCTCGGCCGCGAGCCAGTTCGCTGGGATGTCCCCTACCTGCCTCGGATCGTGCTGGTGCTGGTGGCGATGGTCCCAGACACCGTCGTCGGGATCGTGCTGCTTCAGTCGAGCAAGGTCAGCTTCCCGCTGATGTTCTCGATGCACCCGTCGTGGGCTCCCGACGCACTCAGCGACCAGCAGATCGCGGGCGGCTTGATGTGGGCCGCCGGCGATGGCCTGATGATGCTGATCGGCATCGGCGTGGTGATCATGATGATCGCCGATCCGCAGCGTAAGCGCGTGCTGGGGCACTGGCTGGAATCAGCGCGCAGCAACACCCTCGACGAGCATCTGGTCAACAGCGGCGGGGCCGTAAGAGCCGACTCCGGCGCCGACGTGGACGACGACGAGTCGACGCTCGACGCCTACAACGCGATGCTTGCCCGGCTCTCTGATCAGGGCTGAGCCAGGCCCTTCGTTGCTCAGGCGTCCTCAGGTTGCGCGAACGCCCCGGCGAGCATCACCGTGATGAACAGCAGGAACGTGACGACGTGCACCCCGGTGCACCACAGGCAGATGGCATCGACGCCGAAGATCTCCACCGAGATCAGGTACAGCGCCGAGACCAGCCCGACCAGGCAGCCGCCGAGCCGCAGCCGCGCGATCAATGGGTTCTCGGACCGCCACATCACTGGCAGGCACAGCGCCACCATCGCGATGAAGAAGACCAGGCCGAGGTCGGAGACCGGGATCACCCCGAAGATCTTCGAATAGCTGCTCGTGGTCACCTTGAGGCAGTTGATCTTGCCGTTGTCCGAGCACGCCAGCGTCTTCGACGACGTGTAGTGCTCGTAGGTCAGGTAGATCGAGATGCCCAGGCCGATGACGGTCAGGAACAGCGAGACCGGTGCCGCCCACCGCGGCGCGCGCAGGACCATGTCAGCCCAGCTGTGCGGCGGCGGCGGTGACCCCGGCGGAGGTGCACACGTTGGACGGCATCCCGCCGGTCACACCGCAGATCGCCGCGGTGAACAGGTTGGCCGTGCCGATGATGCCCTTGCCGGCGTCGCTGGAGGTGTCCGAGATCGCCTGGGCGATCTGGTCGTGGGTCATGCCCGCCAAGATGCCCGGGTCGTACGACGCGCCGGAGCTGACGTAGATCCCGCCGATGTCGACGAACGGGATCGAGCCGCTGGAGTTGAGCTTGTCGAAGATCGCCTGGTCGTCCTTGGACAGGGTGTCCAGCGTCTTGCTCTGGTCCCGGTTCTGCTGCTCGTAGCCGGTGAAGGACAGGTACTTGCTGGTGTACGTCGCGCCGTGGAAGGCCAGCGTGTTGGTGTTCGGGTCGACGTCAGTCGACGAGGACGCCGTCTGGCCGAGGTTGGTGAACGAACCGAACCGGTCGAGTGCCACCACCAGTCCCCAGCGCTCGGCGGCGCAGTAGGGGCAGTACTCGGAGCCGACGTACAGGACTCGCGGCTTGCCGTCCGCGGTCATCGCGCTGCCGCCGGAGATCTTCTTCGGTCCGTTGGACGCGCTGCCCACGCCGACCTTGTCGAACTCGCTCGACGACACGTTCGCCAGCGCGCTGACCACGGAGGCTGAGGCCAAGCCGCTGGTCTGCGAGGGGTCCGCCTTGGGCGCGTTCTGGAGGGACTTCGCCACGATCAGGCCGAGCACGATCACGATCACCGCGGTGACCGAGCCGATCGTCAGGGTGATCGCGCGCTGCTTGCGAGCCTGCGCGTCGCGGATCGCAGCTGCCCGTTCGCGCCTGCTGGCGTCCCCCGGCTTGTCCTTCTTGGCCATCTGATCCCCTTGTTCGTGCTCGGATTCCCTGTAACACGATACGGAACGCGTGGGCACACGTGGCTGAGTGCTGGCTGTGAACTCGGTATCTAGTTGAAAACGAACCCCAGAGTCGCTCCGAAGACTGTCCCCTAGGACGACAGCAGACCCGGTGATCGCTCACCGGGCCTGCTGGTCACATAGTCGGGCTGACAGGATTTGAACCTGCGGCCTCGTCGTCCCGAACGACGCGCGCTACCAAACTGCGCCACAGCCCGATGCAACCTGCGAGAGTCTAGCCAAAGGTGGCGGGCCAGAAGAAATCGGGTCAGCGGGCGGTCGGGAGCAGCGTGATCAGGCTCGCCTCGGGTCGGCAGCAGAACCGGATCTGGGCGTAGGGAGAGGTTCCGGCGCCTGCCGAGACGTGCAGCCACGACGAGTTCGGGTCGCCCGGGCGGGAGTCCGCAGGGTGCCGATGCAGGCCCTTCGCGCGGCCCGGCTCGAGGTCGCAGTTGGTCACGATCGCGCCCTTGAACGGCAGGCACAGCTGGCCTCCGTGGGTGTGCCCCGCAAGCGTGACGTCGTACCCGTCGGCGGCGTACTGGTCGAGCACTCGCAGGTACGGCGCATGCGCGACGCCGATCCGCAGGTCCGCGTCAGCCGGGGCCGGGCCCGCGACTGCGGCGAGGTCGTCGTACTCCAGGTGCGGGTCGTCGACTCCGGCGAAGGCGATGTCGGTGCCGTTGACCTTGAGCCGCCCCGCGGTGTTCGTCAGGTCCAGCCAGCCCTGCGACAGCCCGGCCTTGAGGTCCTTCCAGGGCAGCTGCGGGGTGCTTGTATTGCGGACGCCGTCGTCGGGCAGCAGGTACCAGACGGGGTTGCGCAGCTTGGGCGCGAAGTAGTCGTTCGAACCCAGTACATAGACGCCCGGTACGTCGCGCAGCGACCCGAACGCCTCCAGCAGCGGGCCGACACTGTCCCGATGGGCGAGGTTGTCGCCGGTGTTGACGACCAGGTCCGGTTGCAGCGCCGCGAGCGCGGCGATCCAACGGAGCTTCCTGCCCTGGGTCGGGGTTACATGCAGGTCGGAGACGTGCAGGACCCTGATCGGGCGGCTGCCCGGCGGCAGGCACGCGATGTCGAAGAACCGGGTGGTGAAATTCCTGGACTCGGCGACGCCGTACCCGATCCCGGCCGTGCCCGCCAGCGCTCCGAGAGCCAGCGCGCGTCCGAGGCGGGGGAAAACCATGTGACCAGGCTGCCACAATGGTCGCCATGAGCGAGCGCAGCGAGCGAGTCATCCAACACAGCGCCGTACGAGCCTTATCGGCGCCCGGAGCGAAGCGAGGACGTCGATGAGCCTTCTGAAGGACCGGCTGCGCGCAGACTTGACCACCGCCATGAAGGCGCGGGACGAGGTCGCCTCCTCGACCTTGCGGATGGTGCTGACCGCGGTCACCAACGCCGAGGTCTCCGGCAAGGAGGCCCGCGAGCTCACCGACGACGACATCCTCACGGTGCTCGGCAGCGAGGGGAAGAAGCGCCGCGAGGCCGCCGAGGCGTTCGACGCCGCTGGCCGAGTCGAGCAGGCCGACAAGGAGCGCGCCGAGGCCGTCGTGATCGCGGCGTACTTGCCCGAGCAGCTCAGCCCGGAGGAGATCACTGTGTTGGTCGCCGACGCGATCGACGCCACCGGAGCCGCCGAGCTCGGTCCGCGCGGCATCGGCAAGGTGATGGGCGTCGTGACGCCTCAGGTCAAGGGCCGTGCCGACGGCGGGCTGGTTGCTGCTGAGGTCAAGCGCCAGCTGGGCTGACGCCGGGCGCCGTGCTCAGTGTCGGCGGGGCAGGGTGATCGTCGGGAAGCCACCGGGGAAGCCCCCGTTGCCATTCCCGTTGCCGTTGTTGTTCCCGCCCCCGCCGCCGTTGTTGTTGCCCGTGTTGTTCCCGGCGTTGTTACCGAACGTCGGCGCGTTGGTGCGGCCGCTGGACCGGACGATCTCGACCGTCGAGCCGACGTTAAGGCTCTGGCCGGCTCCGGGCCGGGTCCCGATCACGGTGCCGCGCGGCAGGTTGGAGGGTGCCGAGCCGTGCACGGAGACCTCGAAACCTTCGTTCTCCAGAGTGTCGGTCGCGTCCGAGACGCTGAGCCCGACCACGTTCGGCACCCGGGCGACGAGCTGGAACCCGGAGTCCTTGACCGGCGGGGTGAAGTTGTCGTCAGGCAGGTCGTCCTGGATCGCCCGCATCGCGTCGGCCCACATCGGGCCAGCGGTCGTCGATCCGTGCGCGGTCGCGATGTACTGCCCGCCGACCGTCTGGTTGTTCAAGGTGATCGGCTGGCCGTAGGAGTTGGCGCCGGCGATCATCGACGCGGTCGCGATCGCGGGGGTGTACCCGTCGAACCAGACGGCGGCGTTGTTCTGGATGGTGCCGGTCTTGCCGGCCGACGGTTTGTCGAGCGCCAGCCCGGCACCGAATCCGCTGCCGACCATGACACCGCGCAGGATGTCGTTGATCGTGTCGGCGGTGTTCTGCTGCATCACCTGCTGGCACTGCGCCGGGTAGTTCTTGAAGACCTTGCCCTCGGCGTTGAGGATCTGGGTGACCGGCCGGTTGTCACAGTGCATGCCGCGGGCGGCGACGGTGGCATAGGCGCCGGCCATCTCCAGCGGGCTGACGTCGGCGATACCGAGGGTGAAGCTCGGCACCCTCTCGATCGACGGCTGGGTCAGGTCGACTCCCATCGAGCGCGCCATCGCGTACGGCTTGCACAGGCCGGTCTTCTTCTCCAACTGTGCGAAGTAGGTGTTCACCGAGAGCTGGGTGCCGGTGTACATGTTCATCCGGCCGTTGCTGGTCGAGTTCGACACGTTCCACGGGCTGTAGTTCGGGTACGGGCCGTCGCAGTCGGCGTACTCGTTCTGCGGGATGTGCATCGTCTGCGGCGAGTTGAACGTCGTGTTCGGCGACAGGCCCTGCTCCAGGGCGCTGGCGAGGACGAACAGCTTGAACGTCGAGCCGGCCTGGAAGCCGTTGGAGTCGCCGTACTTGCTGTCGACGACGTAGTCGAGGAAGGTCTGACCCTTCTTCTTGCTGCGGCCCATCGGGCGGGACTGGCTGATCGCCAGCACCTTGCCGGTCCCGGGCTGCACCTCGGCGATCGCACCGATGGCCGAGTCGGTGGCCTTCACGTGCGCCGCGGTCGCCTTGTCGGCGGCCTTCTGGAATCGCAGATCAACGGTGGTCTTGATGGTCAGGCCGCCCGAGTTGAGCAGGTCTTCGCGATCCTGGACCGTCTTGCCCAGCGACGGGTCGGCGAGCAGGTAGCGCCGGACGTAGTCGCAGAAGAACGCCGCCTTGGAACCCAGGCAGCCGTTGCGGGTCGGGCTTACCTTCAGGCCGAGCGGGCTCTGCTCGATCTGGTCGGCCTCGGCCGTCGGGATGATCTTCAGCTGGGCCATCCGGGCGAGCACGGTGTTGCGGCGGTTGGTCGCCTGGTCGGGGAAATTGGTCGGGTCGTAGCCGACCGGGTTCTTCACCAGGCCGGCGAGCAGAGCGGACTCGGGCAGGGTCAGCGCGCTGGCGTCGATACCGAAGTAGTGCCTAGCCGCGGCCTGGATCCCGTAGGCGCCGTCGCCGAAGTAGGCGATGTTCAGATAGCGCTCCAAGATCCAGTCCTTGGAGTACTTCTTCTCCACGCCGATCGCGTAGCGCAGCTCTTTGAGCTTGCGCTGGTAGGTGTCGGCCGTCGCTGCCTTGCGCTCGGCCGCGGTCGTCGCCTGGTCCAGCAGGGTCATCTTGACCATCTGCTGAGTGATCGACGAGCCGCCCTGGGTGGTGCCGTCGTTCGCCTTGTTGTTGACGAAGGCGCGCAGCGTGCCCTTTACGTCGATCGCGCCATGCTGGTAGAAGCGGTAGTCCTCGATCGCGACGATCGCCTTCTGCATGACCGGTGCGACCTTCGACAACGGCACGTTGACCCGGTTCTGGTCGTAGAAGGTGGCAAGCACGTGGCCCTGGGAGTCCAGGACCCGGGTGCGCTGGGAGAGCGGGGCGGTGACCAGCTTCTCCGGCAGGTTCTTCACCGATTTCGACAGCGACTTGGCGCCGACGCCGAGTGCTCCGGCGAACGGGATCACCAGCCCGGCGACTAGCAGCCCCATCACGGCCGAGAGCGCGATCATCACCCCGAGGTGCGAGGTGACGTCGCGGAACGTGAGCTGAGAGGGACTGCGACGTGCCATGCGCGCCAGTGTAGGCGCTGGATCCAGTCGGTCCGGAGGCGTGACCCCTGGCCGTCTCGTGCGTTGTGCAGTCCGAACAGGCCGAACGTGGCAAACCGTGCAGTGACTACCCGAAGTAGTTATTTCGGACTAGGGCGATTCGGTACGTTCGGGCCTGTTCCGAGGACGATCGAGAACCTTAAGTTTCGTTATGTGGGGGGACCGGCCCATTTTGGGGCGGAACCACGTTTTTTCAATGGGGGTTTCAATGTCTTGGAACGAAGAGTGGGCTGCAGCCGCGACCTGTCAGAAGTCGCGGCCCGATGAGTTGTTCGTCCGGGGGGCCGAACAGCACAAGGCGAAGGTCGTCTGCGCGTCCTGTCCGGTGCGTGCCGAATGCCTCGCCGAGGCGCTCGACAATCGCATCGAGTGGGGTGTCTGGGGCGGCATGACCGAGCGTGAGCGTCGTGCGGTCCTCCGCAAGCGCCCGAATGTGACGTCGTGGCGTGCGCTGCTGTCCGCAGCGAAGGACGCGCACCTCGAGGCCGTGGAGACCGCGACCGCCTGAGGTCGTTCGTCGAGGCTGGTGCCGCTGGGCGCCAGGGCGGTCCCGTTCGTCGAGCTTGTCGAGACGGTGGTGACCTGCGCGTCAGTCCCGCATCGGCTTCGTCGCGAGCCCAGGCAGGTCCTTGAACCTGCCCTCCATCAGCGCCTCGCGCTTGGCGCGGCTCCAACCGTGGACCTGCTTCTCGCGAATCAAGGCATCCTCGATCCGGTCGAACGCCTCTGACCAGAGCAGTCGGACTGGGCGCCGTCTTCGGGTGTACGCCGCTCCGAGGCCGAGGTTGTGCTCGCTGACCCGGCGTTCGAGGTTCCACGTGCTCCCGACGTAGTAGGTCCCGTCACTGCATTCGAGGATGTAGAGGTGCGGCATCTGCTCAGGGCAGCAGCGGTCGGTGACAATCGCGACCCTCTGGCCTCCGTCTGTGGACGGTGGCGGTGGTGGCGACCCCGTGGACAGTTCAGACGCGGCGAGTTACGCGCTGTCGGCGTTGCCGAGCAGGTCGCCGATGCGGCGCAGGCCGTCGAGGTCGTGGACATCACTGGGCAGGGCTGGCAGTACGGCCGTGCGTACCCGCGGGTGCGCGGTGGCGAAGCGCGTCCGCAGCCGGGTCTCACGCTCGACGATGAGTTTGCGGTCGGCGTGCAGCCGGAGCAGGCCAGCGGCCATCCGGCTGGTCGGGTCGCCTTCGCCGCGACGGTCGGCGTCGCGCAGCTTCTCGTAGCCGGCCATCGCCGCAGCCGCGGTGAGGTTGCCCTCGGGATCGCTGCTCGCGCGGTTGATCACCAGGCCGGCCAGCGGCATCCGCTCGGCGCTGAGCCGCTCGACGAAGTACGCCGCTTCGCGCAGGGCATCCGGCTCCGGCGCGGCTACCACCAGGAACGACGTACCGCGGGCCTGCAGCAATTCGAAGGTCCGCTGGGCCCGTTGCCGGAACCCACCGAAGAGGGTGTCGAACGCCGACACGAAGGCCTGCATGTCGGTGAGAACCTGGCCGCCGATGATCGTGGTGACGGCCTTGGTGACCAGTCCGAACCCGGCGGTCATCAGCTTGGCGGGGCCCCGCGCCGGTGCCAGCAGCAGCTTCATGAACTTGCCGTCGAGGAAGCTGGAGAGCCGCTCGGGGGCATCGAGGAAGTCCAGCGCGCTGCGCGAGGGCGGGGTGTCCACGACGATCAGGTCCCACCGGCCCGAGGCGCGGGCGTCTTTGTCGAGCTGCCCCAGCTTCTCCATCGCCATGTACTCCTGGGTCCCGGCGAACGAGCTCGACACGGCGATGTAGAAGGGGTTGCTCAGGATCTGCGCGGCCTTCTCCGGGTTGGCCTGGCTCTCCACGACCTCGTCGAAGGTCCGCTTCATATCCAGCATCATCGCGTCGAGGCTGCCGTGCGTGCCGGGCGCCGACTCCACGCCGGGCACCGGCCGTGGCACGTTGTCGAGTGCCTCGATACCCATCGACTGCGCGAGACGGCGTGCCGGGTCGATAGTCAGCACCACGACCTTGCGGCCACGCTCGGCGGCACGCAGGGCGATCGCCGCCGACGTGGTCGTCTTGCCGACGCCGCCGGAGCCGCAGCAGACGATGATCCGCTGCCGAGGGTCGTCCAGCATCGCATCGACGTCGAGCTCGGGCACCGGTCCGGGCTTCGACGTCATCGGGCTCATCCGTGCGGTCGCGCGGGTCGCCGGCCGATTCGTCGGGCTCATGCCAGCCCCTGCCGGGTGAGTTCGCCGGCGAGGTCGCGCAGGCCACCAAGATCGGCCCCGCCGGCCAGTTGCGGCAGCAGGTACGTCGGGGCGTCGATCTCGTCGACGAGAGCGAGCTGGGAGTCCTCGAGTCGGCGCCGCTCGGCGTGGTCGCGGCCCTCGGCGACCAAGGTTGCCACGATGGTCATCGGCGCTTTGATGCCTGCGCTGCCGAGGGTGCGGCCCAGCGCCTTGGTGTCCACGGTGCCTTCGAGCAGCTCGGACCGGGCTTGATCGTCGAGGTCCTGGGGGCGGACCAGGTTGACGATCACGCCGCCGACCGGCATCCCCGCCGTACGCAGCTCGGCAACGCCGTCCGCGGTCTCCTGCACCGGCATCTCCTCCAGCACGGTGACCAGGTGTACCGCCGTACGCGGGGACCGGAGCAACGTGGTCACGGTGTCGGCCTGGGCCTTGATCGGCCCGACCTTGGCCAGGCCGGCGAGCTCGTTGTTGACGTTGAGGAACTGGGTGATCCGCCCCGTCGGCGGGGCGTCGAGCACGATCGCGTCGTAGTTGCGAGCACCCTTGTTGCGCGAGTTGCGCTGGGCCGCCTCGTAGACCTTGCCGGTCAGCAGCACGTCGCGGACACCGGGCGCGATCGTGGTCGCGAAGTCGATCACGCCGAAGCGATCGAGCGCCTTCCCGGCACGGCCGAGCCGGTAGTACATGGAGAGGTACTCCAGTAGTGCGGCCTCGGCGTCGATCGCCAGGGCGTAGACGTCGCCGTGCCCGGCCTCGGTCGCCTTGGCGAGCAGGCGCTCCTCATACGGCAGCGGCGGTACGTCGAAGAGCTGGGCAATGCCCTGGCGCCCTTCGACCTCGCAGAGCAGCACGGTCTTGCCGCGTGAAGCCAGCGCCAGCGCAAGCGCTGCGGATACCGTCGACTTGCCGGTGCCGCCCTTGCCCGTGACGATGTGCAGCTGCACGTCTGGGAACTCGGACATGGGGGAAGCCTAGCGACGAGCCGGGCGCTGGACATCTTCGCGTAGGTTAGTGACCATTAACCTCGGTCGAACCGAACCAGGAGGAACCACGTGGACAAGGTCATCGCAAGTGCTGCGGACGCGGTCGCCGACATCCCGAGCGGCGCGACCCTGGCAGTCGGCGGGTTCGGGCTGTGCGGCATCCCGTCGGTGCTGATCGGTGCGGTGCTCGATGCGGGGGTCGACGACCTCGAGGCGATCTCGAACAACTGCGGGGTCGACGAGTGGGGGCTGGGACGGCTCCTCTTCTCCAAGCGCCTGCGCCGGATGGTGTCGTCGTACGTGGGGGAGAACAAGGAGTTCGCCCGGCAGTTCCTCTCCGGCGAGCTCGAGGTCGAGCTCAACCCGCAGGGCACGCTGGCAGAACGCATGCGTGCGGGCGGCTCGGGCATCGCGGCGTTCTTCACCGCGAGCGGGGGCGGCACCCAGGTCGCGCAGGGCGGGCTGCCGTGGAGGTACACCGCGGACGGCTCGGTTGCCGTTGCCTCCCCGCCGAAGGAGACGAGGGTGTTCGGAGGCCGGGAGTTCGTGCTGGAAGAGGCGCTCACCGCTGACTTCGGGCTGGTTCGGGCCTGGAAGGGGGACCGGCACGGCAATCTCGTCTACCGGGACTCGGCACGCAACTTCAACCCGCTCGCCGCGATGTGCGGCCGGATCACGATCGCTGAGGTGGAGCATCTCGTCGAGCCCGGTGAGATCGACCCGAACGACGTGCACACCCCCGGCGTCTTCGTCCAGCGGGTAGTGGCGCTGACCCCGGAGCAGGCCGCCGACAAGCGGATCGAGAAGCGGACCGTGCGTCCCCGCGCGGAAGGAGTCTGAGATGCCCTGGACACGAGAGGAGATGGCGGCCCGCGCCGCTGCTGAGCTGAGCGACGGCAGCTATGTCAACCTCGGCATCGGACTGCCGACGCTGGTGCCGAACTACGTCCCCGACGATGTCGAGCTGGTGCTGCAGAGCGAGAACGGCATCCTCGGCGTCGGTGCCTACCCGTACGACGGGGATGAGGACGCCGACCTGATCAACGCCGGCAAGGAGACGGTGACCCTTCGTCGCGGCGCGTCGTTCTTCGACTCTGCGACATCCTTCGGGATGATCCGCGGCGGCAAGATCGATGCGGCGATCCTGGGCGCCATGCAGGTCTCCGCGACCGGTGACATCGCCAACTGGATGATCCCCGGCAAGATGGTCAAAGGGATGGGCGGCGCGATGGACCTGGTCCATGGTGCGAAGCGGGTGATCGTGCTGATGGAGCACGTCTCCAAGGACGGCGAGTACAAGATCGTCGAGGAGTGCTCGCTGCCTTACACCGGCCGCCGGGTCGTCGAGCGGATCATCACCGACCTCTGCGTCCTGGACGTCACCACCGACGGCCTGGTCCTCGTCGAACTCGCGCCCGGGGTCACCGAGGACGAGGTCCGCGCGAAGACCGAGCCGCCGGTCAGCACCGCTCTGACCGCCTAGGTGGTCGGCGGAGCTCCGGGCGTCTGCGCATGCGCGAGCTTGACCAGCTCGGCAGCAACCATCGCCTCGTGCTCCTCCTCGCGCCGGCGCGCCTCCTTCGGGCTCCACGAGCCGGTCAGCAGGAAGATCAACGGGATGAAGACGACCTCTCCGCCGACTGCGATCCAGTAGTAGTTGCGCCACTGCTTGGGCGAGTCGGTGGCAGCCTTCTGGACCTTGTTGAGCAGGACGGTGTCGGCAGCAGGGATCGCGGCGAGCGACTTCAGCGAGGCTTCGGCGGCCACGATCTTCGGCCCGTCGGTCTGCAGCAGGAGCAGCTGGTCGGCCGGGATCGTGGCCAGGGACTGCAGCCGCTGGGTCGCCTCAGGCACCGAGATCCCGAGCTTGCTGGTGATCTCACCGACGGCCGTGGCCAGCGCGGCGGCGTTGGTCTTGTCCGTGAGCAGCGTGGTGATCGTCGCGGAGTCGATCGCCTGAGCCGCCTCGATCGCCGGCGCCTGGGTGGCGTTGAGCGTCGCCACCGTCGTGACGTCGGCTGCTGGCAAGCCGGTGATCTCGCTGACCGCCGCTATCCCTGCCGCTGCGTTCGTGGGGTCCTTGGTCAGCGCGGCCAGTGTTGAGGGCTTCACCTTGGCGGCAACGGCCAGGTCGGGGGCGTACTTGACGGCGAGTCCCTGCGCGACCGGGCCCTGCTCGACCAGTGTCGAGACGGTGTTCACGATGTGCGGCACGATGAAGACCGACACCGCGATCACGATCCGGATGACCAGACCCCAGACGGCGAGGCCGGTGGCGGCCAGGGCCGGGTTCCTCTTCTCGACCGTCTCGGTGAAGCTCGCCATCCACGGCGCGTAGGCGACCCCGAGGAAGACCGCGAGCAGGCTGAGGATGATCACGAAGGACGAGTACGACGTCCCGGGGTGCGTCGCGCGGGTGGCGAAGATGGCGGTCATGACGATCGCGCCGACCGCGCCGACCACCATGAACGGCTTGCGTACGCGGACCTTGTCGGACAGGTACCCGATCACCAGCAGGGCGCCGGCGTCGAAGGCCCACACCCAGTTGCCGAGCGAGTTCGCCTTGCTCTGGGTGTAGCCGAAGATGGTCTGGAAATAGACCGGGAAGAAGCCCACGGCGACGTAGTAGATGATCAGGAAGACGCTTATCGCGAACGCAGAGAGCACGATGTCGGGCTTGAGCATCTGGCCGAACGGGTTCTTCAGCGATGCCTCGACGTCGATGCCGGCGGCCCGTGCCTCGATCAGCGCCCGGTCGCGGCTGCTGACCATCACCTGGTCGCGCAGCGAGGGCGACAGCTCGCGGAGGAACGCCGCCGAGAGCGCCGCGACCACCAGGCCGACGATCCCGGCCGCGATGTACTGGTGGTGCCACGGCGTGGTGACCGAGGTCGAGCTGATCTGGATGCTGACGATCAGCGAGCCGAGCACGGGTCCGAGGGTCCAGAACCCCATCGCCGAAGCACGGCCGAGCTGTGGACTGAAGTCCCGGATCAGGGCCGGGGTCGCGACCAGGATCATGCCCTCGACCAGGCCGATCGCTGCGAAGACGATCGCGAAGCCGATCTTGCTGTCGGCCAGCGGGATGCCGACCAGGCACAGCAGTGCCACGATCACCAGGCCCGCAGTGATGATGTTGACCCGGCCGACCTTGTCGGCGATGCCGCTGACGAAGGACGCGACGGCGCCGAGGATGTAGCCGACCACGGCGATGTTCACGTAGTAGACGAACGACATGTGGTAGTCGACCAGGATGCCGTTCTTACCGTCGGTACCCGCTGCGACAGCACCGGCCAGGTAGAACTGGTAGTAGAGGACGACGGTCGCCACGACGACGATGCCCAGGCACAGGTAGCGCTGTCGGTTCCCGGGATACCGGTCGAGCTGGGTCCGGCTCTGCGGGGGTGCTGCAACGGCTGTGGTCACGTGCGCCTCAATTCCGAGTAATCACTTCGCAGGCCAGTGAGTGTGACCCGCGCCACAGTCCGTATTACCCGAATTGGTTGCTGTGCGCAACGACGGGCTGCCGAGGTCGTCAGTCGAGCGCGTCGACCAAGGCCTGCCAGGCGGGGCCGTCGGGCTCCAGGAACTCGAAGTGGTCCAGGCCCGCGAGCTCGATCAGCTCGGCCCACGGGTGCGCGGCAGCGAAGCTGCGGCTGAGCTCGACGGGCACGGGCCGGTCGAGCTCTCCGTGCACGAGGACGACGGCGCCGGGAGGCGGAGTGTCCAGGAGGCTCATCGGGTCCGCGTCCGCGATCGGCGTCCCGCTCAGGAACGCATTCACCGCGCCGTTGCTGAGATCGAGGCCTCGGGCCAGGTTGAGGTCGGCGACCGGCGCCAGCGCGACCGTCCGCGACGGCGGCGCCGTGAGCGGCCGCGACGCCAGCCAGAGCACCAGGTGCCCGCCGGCGGAATGCCCCACCGTGACGGTCCGGTTGTAGGCCCGGCCCAGGCCGGCGAGCAGGCCCGGCAGCGCGACGTACGCCGCCGCCACGTCCTCGGCGGTGATCGGCCAGCCGCCGGCACCGTCCACGCGGCGGTACTCCGGCGTGGCGACGAGGTAGCCGAGCTCGGCGAGCGCGCGCGCCAGGCCACGCGTGTGCTTCCGGTCGTACTGCTCGCGCCAGAAGCCGCCGTGCACCAAGAAGAGCAGCCCGCCGTTCGGGCGCGATGGGAGGTGCAGGTCGATGATGCCCTCGTCGAAGGCGGCGTACCGCAGGACGGCGTCGGGGAGCAGGGTCACTGCGCCACCCTAGGTCTGATCTAGAGTCGGCGGCATGAACAAGTGGGAGTACCAGGTGGCGCCGATTCCGCTCCACAACGAGACGCTGATGTTGAACAACTTCGGCACCGACGGCTGGGAGCTGGTGCATATCGAGAAGAACGACATGGGCGGCCTGGTCGCCTTCTTGAAGCGTCCGCTGGCGTCGTGATGGCGACCCCCGAGCAGCGTCTGGAGGCCCTCGGCCTCAGCGTCCCCGAGGTGGCCAAGCCGGTGGCGGCGTACATCCCGGCAGTGCGCAGCGGCAACCACGTCTACACCTCCGGCCAGCTGCCGATGCGTGACGGGCAGCTGATGGCGTCGGGCAAGGTGGGCGGCGAGGTGACGCAGGACGAGGCCGTCGCCTGCGCTCAGCAGTGCGCGCTGAACGCCCTTGCTGCGATCAACGCCGAGCTGGGCTCGCTCTCGGCGATCACCCGGGTAGTCAAGGTCGTCGTCTTCGTCGCCTCGACCTCCGACTTCACCGGCCAGCCGCTGGTCGCGAACGGCGTCTCAGAGCTGCTCGGCGAGGTCTTCGGCGACGCCGGCCGGCACGCGCGGTCGGCGGTCGGCGTACCGGTGCTGCCGCTGGACGCGCCCGTCGAGGTCGAGATGATCGTCGAGACAGCTTCCTGATGGGACTCGTCCAGCTGCCGCCCTCGTTCGCCGACCAGGCCCGTGAGTTCGCTGACGGCACCAAGACTCCGGTCGTGCCGCGCGACGCCGCCACCGTCGTCCTGCTGCGATCCGGCGCCGAGGGGCCTGAGCTCTACCTGCTGCGGCGCCAGGTCTCGATGGAGTTCGCCGGCGGGATGTGCGTCTTCCCCGGCGGCGGCGTCGACTCACGCGACTTCGATTCTGCTGTCGCTTGGGCTGGACCTTCGCCGGCCGAGTGGGCGCAACGGCTCGGCACCGACGAGGCGAAGGCGCGCGCTCTGGTCTGCGCGGCGGTGCGCGAGACCTTCGAGGAGTCCGGTGTGCTGCTGGCCGGCGAGTCTGAGGACTCGGTCGTTGCCGACACGACCGGCGCGGACTGGGAGGCCGACCGGGTCGCGCTGGAGAAGCGCGAGCTGCCGCTGACCGAGTTCCTGGCCCGTCGTGGGCTGGTGCTGCGTACCGACCTGCTCGGTGCCTGGTCGGGCTGGCTGACGCCCATCTTCGAGCCGAAGCGCTACCGGACCTGGTTCTTCGTCGCCGAGCTGCCGGAGGGCCAGTTGACCCGGGACGTCTCGACCGAGTCCGACCACGTCGTCTGGGTGCCGGCGCTGGAGGCCGCGACGCAGGCCGAGGAGCGGACCATCTTGATGCTGCCACCGACGTACCTCACCTGCATCGACGTCGGCCAGCACGCCTCGCCCGCTGCGGTGCTCGCCGAGGCTGCCGGCCGCACGGTCGAGATGTTCACCCCCGAGGTCGTGCCGAGTACCGATGACAGCTTCACCCTCACGACCCCGCCGACGGCCGAGGCACTGCTGGCCACCCGCGAGACCACATACGGCGCGAACGGGCTGCGATGACCTGGACGGGCGGCTCGTACGGCGAGCGGGCGCAGTGCCTGCTCGCGCCGAACGCCAACATCATGACGCTCGACGGCACCAACACCTGGGTGCTGCGCGAGCCGGGTAGTCGGCGCAGCGTGGTGGTCGATCCGGGGCCCCCGGACGCGGCGCACCTGGCCGGCATCGAGACTGCTGCGCTCGCCGACGGCGGCAGCATCGCGGCTGTCCTGCTGACTCACCATCACGTTGACCACTCGGAGTCTGCGAAGGAGTTCGCGGCCCGGTGGGGGTGCGGCGTACGGGCTCTGGACCCGGAGTACCGGCTGGGCTCGGAGGGTCTCGGTGACGGCGATGTGATCGAGGTCGACGGGCTCGAGATCCGGGTCGTCGGTACCCCTGGCCACACTGCCGACTCGCTGTCGTTCCTGCTGCCTGCCGAGCGGGCCGTGCTCACCGGTGACACCGTCCTCGGCCGCGGCACGACGGTCGTCGCCCATCCCGACGGCGAGCTCGGGGCGTACCTCGACTCGCTTGATCGGCTGCACCGGCTGGCCGAAGCGCAGGAGCTGGCGGAGATCTGGCCAGGGCACGGGCCGGTGATTCCGGACGCGCTCGCCGCGCTCGATTACTACATCAGCCACCGCCAGCAGCGGCTCGAGCAGGTCCGCGACGCGCTGGCCGTCCTCACCGCGCGTCCGCACCCCGAGGGCGTCGCCGCCGACGACCTGCCGCGCCAGATCGTCGAGATCGTCTACGCCGACGTCGACCCGGTGCTCTGGGGCGCGGCCGAGCTGTCAGTGCGAGCCCAGTTGGCCTACCTGCGGCGCTGACCCAGCGTCACGAGCACTGCGAAAAGGCCCTCTGGTTACGGGTCGATCGCGGGTTTTCGGGCGCGGGCTAGTCCGCCTGCAGCAAATGCTGCGATCCATTTCGGCGTACGGGCATCGCGCATAGCGTGCGACCCAGCCGGACTGCTCACCCTCCCGACCCGCGGTCCGGTAAGGGGTGCTCCATGTCGTCACGTCACGCTGTCCCGGAGCGGCGCAGGTCGCTGCGCCGCACGATCACCGCCGCAGCGATCGCAGCGGCCTCTGGCTTCGGCTTCATCGCCGCCGCAGGTCCCGCTCTCGCCGCCGGCCCCTGGTTCGTCGCGACCAACGGCACCAACAACGCTGCGTGCGGTACCTCCGCAGCGCCGTGCGCGACGGTCACCTTCCTGATCGCCCAGGCGCGCTTCGTCGATGGCGACACCATCAACGTCGCCGCCGGCACCTACACCGACCGGCCCTTGTTCCAAGGTAAGACGGCCTCCATCGTCGGCGCGGGGACGACGGCCACGACGTTCTCGGGCTCCAACACCTCCTATGCGATCGGCGTGGCTATCGCAGCTGCGAAGACGCTCAATGTGTCGAATGTGACGCTGACGGCCGGCAAGACGGCAACCGGCGGCGGCCTGGCCCTGGCGACTGGCAACGTGGTCATGAACGGGGTCAACCTGAGCAACAACACGTCGACGAACGTGGGTGCCGGCGCCTACGTGGCGGCCGGCTCTTCGCTCTCGATGACGGGTGGCACCGTTCAGGGCAACGTCGCCACCAACGGTGGCGGCGCCTTCTACAACGCCGGCACGCTGAGCCTGAGCGGCGTGTCCGTCGGAGCCAACAACTCGGTCCTCGGCGGCGGCATCTACGCGCCGGCGGGCGCTGTCACGACGGTGACCAACGGGTCCATCAACGGCAATAACGGCTCCAGCGCCGGTGGCGGCGTGTACAACCTCGGCACCCTGGGCATCACCGGAACCAGCATGGGCACCAACGTCAGCGCGATCGGTGGCGCAATCGCCGCCGGTGGCACGGTTACCGTCGCCAATGCCGTCATCAACGGCAATATTGGAACGACCGAGGGCGGCGGGATCTTCTTCAATACCGGCACCCTGCACGTGACTGGCTCGACGATCAACGGCAACTACTCGCCGCTCGGCGGCGGCCTCTACCAGCAGGCCGGCGCCAGCACGATCGGCACGACCTCGGTCAGTAACACGAATACGCCGTCGACGACTGGCGGCGCTGCGTACATCGCAGCCGGCACGCTCGCGTTCACTGGCGGATCGATGTCCAACGACACTGCCGTCAACGGCGGCGCTCTGTACAACGCCGGCACGACCACGATCGACGGCACCACGCTGACCGGCAACGCGGCCAACGGTGGCACCACGAGCAACGGCGGCAACGCCGGGGCGGTCTACAACACCGGCGCCCTGATCGTGAAGAACGCGACATTCAACGGCAACAAGGTCGTCGCCAACACCAACGGCACGCCGGGCATCACCGGCTACGGCGGCGCGGTCCTCTCGCTGCCGCTGTCCGCGTCGGCTGCCCCGACGCTGGCGTTCACCAACACGACGATCAACGGTGACAACGCGGGTACGCCGGTCAGCGGCGGCAACGCTGTCATCGGCGGCGGGATCGCGGCGCTCGGCAACATCGGCGCCGGCGGCACCGCGACGGCCGTGACGGCCACCGGCCTGACGCTGTCGAAGAACGTGGCTGCAGCAGCCGGCGGTATTTATGCGGCCGGCACCGTGTCGCTGACCGGGAGCACCCTGGACAGCAACCAGGCGACCAACGCCAGCGCCGGCATCGGCGGTGGCCTGTACGCCGCCGGCACCCCGGTCACCCTGGACAGCACTGCGGTCACCAACAACACCGGCGTCGCCGGCGGTGGCGGCCTGGTCATCGGCTCCGGTGTGACCACGACGATCAAGAACGGCTCGTCGGTCGGCAACAACTCCGGCGCCATCGGTGCCGGCATCGACTCGGCCGGGACGCTGAACGTGACCGACTCCGCCGTGACGGGCAACAATGCAGCGAACAGCGGCGGCGGCATCTACTCCTACGGGGCAGTGACGCTGACCAACGCCCACGTCGACGACAACACCGCCGCGTTCCTCGGCGGTGGCGTCTCGACCGCGACCACGGGCTCGATCGTCTCGACCGGCGGCACCATCTCCGGCAACAACGCGTTCGCTGCCGGCGGCGCGCTGATCGGCGATGGTCTGACGGGATCGTTCGACAGGACCGACTTCGTCGGCAACACCTCCACCGGCGCGAACTTCGGCGGTGGCGCGATCTTCTCCGGCGGCCAGCTCACCGTCTCGCACGCGACGCTGTCGGGCAACACCGCCGACGGCAGCAGCGGCTCGGGTGGTGCGATCTTCTCAGGCTCCTCGGGTGACAACGTGACCACGTCGCTCAAGCTCGACTCGAGCACGCTGACCGGCAACGACTCCTACGTCGGGTCCGCGATCTACGCCGGGTCGACCAAGACGACCTCGACGAACAAGACCTCGATCACGAACACGACTATCAGCGGCAACGCCGCCTCCGGCCCGTTCGGTGCGATCGAGACCACCGGTGCGACGAGCATCGTCGGCAGCACCATCACCGACAACACCGCGACGCCGACCAGCCCGTTCGACGCCTACGGAGGCATCGTCGCCAAGACGGCCGGCCAGGTCTCCCTGGCGGGCACAGTGCTCTCGGGCAACAACGGCCACCAGTGCAACGTGGCGGTCGCCGACGGCGGGTACAACCTCAACAACCCGACCGCGAGCGACTGCTCGTTCGGCACCGGCAGCCACAACGTCTTCGCCGCGCCGCAGCTGGGGGCCCTGGCAGCCAACGGCGGTCCGACCCAGACCCGGCTGCCCAGCCCGACCAGCCCGGCGCTCGACCGGATCCCTGCGGGTACGTCGACCGGCGTGACCGACGCGATCACCGGCAACGCGATCACCCTGTGCGGCTCCGGCGCCACCGACCAGCGCGGCACCAGCCGTCCCCAAGGCGGCAAGTGCGACATCGGTGCGGTCGAGGCCAACCAGATCGTCCCGACGGTCGACGGGCCGATGGCAGCGACGTACTCGGTGGGCGTGGCGGGTGCTCCGCAGGCCTTCACCAGCACCGGCTCTCCGCAGCCGACGCTGTCGGCCTCGGGCCTGCCGGCCGGTGTGACCTTCACCGACAACGGCGACGGCACCGGCACCCTGGCCGGTAAGCCGAGCGCCAACACCGGCGGCGTCTACGCGATCACCGTGAAGGCGACCAACGAGGCGGGGACGGGCCAGAAGGTCCTCACCCTGACGATCAACCAGGCTCCGCTGCTGGCTGGTCCCTCGGCGGCGACGTACACGGTCGGGCAGGCGGGTGGTCCCAGCACGTTCACGACCACCGGCAACCCGACGTCGACCCTGAGCTCGCTGGGTATCCTCCCGGCCGGGGTGTCCTTCACCGATAACGGTGACGGCACCGGTGCCTACGCCGGTACGCCGGGCACCGGCACCGGCGGCCAGTACGGCCTGACGGTCAAGGCGACGAACGGCACTCCGCCGGACGCCACCGCGCCGTTCGCCCTGACTGTCGACGAGGCCCCCGGTCTGAATGGCCCGAACGCGGCGACGTTCAAGGTCGGCACCGCCGGCACTAGCGGCGAGTTCGCGGGCACCGGCTTCCCGGTCCCGACGCTGACGGCGACCGGGCTGCCCGGCGGGCTGTCGCTGGCCAGCACCGGAGCAGGCAAGGCGAAGATCTCCGGGACGCCGAGCAACGGCACCGGCGGCGTCTACCCGGTGACGGTCAAGGCCGCCAACGGCGTCGGCTCCGCGGCGACCGCGAGCACCAGCGTCACGGTCAACGAGGCTCCGGAGCTGACCGGGCCGACCGACGCGCGGTTCGTGACCGGATCGGCAGGCTCGATCGGCTTCAGCAGCGACGGGTTCCCGCAGGCGACGCTCACCGAGTCTGGTGCGCTGCCCGAAGGCCTGGCCTTCCACGACAACGGCAACGGCAGCGCCACGATCTCCGGTACGGCCACGACGGCCGCGATCGGGACGTACGCCGTGACGGTGACAGCCAGCAACGGCCAGAGCCCGGACGCGGTCCTGCACACCACGATCGTGGTGGTCCCGCCGGTGTCGATCTCGACGGTCACGCTGCCCAACGCGGCGTACCACTCGACGTACTCGGCGCAACTGATGTCGACCGGTGGCCAGCCCGGCTACACCTACGCGATCACGGTCGGCACGCTGCCGACCGGGCTGAGCATGAACCAGTTCGGGCTGATCACGGGGTCGCCGACGATGTCGGCCGGCATCTACATCTTCACCGTCAAGGTGACCGACTCCGCCAACCCGGCGCAGACGGCCACCAAGATCCTGAAGATCCAGGTCACCAAGGGCGACACCAAGGTGACGCCCACCGCGATCCTCCTCGGCTTCCCTTCGAACGGTGACATCACCATCAACGCCGGCCTCGTCGAGGCGGACCTCACCGGTGGCTACCCGTCCCAGCCGGTTGCGAACGAGACGATCACGTTCAAGTCCGGTGCCAGCACAGTCTGCAGCGGCAAGACCGACGCCAAGGGCCACGCCCAGTGCGCTCAGTCGCTGCTGAACGCGATCCTCACCCCGCTGAGGGGCAACCTCACGGCCACCTTCGCGGGCGACCTCAGCTGGAACGGCTCCTCCGGCACCGCCACCCTCATCACCAAGGGCTAACCACCTCGTTGAGTTCGGGCTTCGTGCCCGTTGAATCGGGGGTTGCGGCCACCTGAGTCAGGGATTGTGGTGGGGGCGGTACGACGTACCGTCCCCACCGCCGTTTCTGGCACTGCCGTCCACAGGTGCCTGCCCGCGGGGCTGCCGTGTCCGCGGGGACGGACGACGATCCCGGGATGCAGACGTTCGACCTTCCTGACACACCCTTCACTCGTACCGATCTCGACCGGTTGGGCCTCACCCCCGATCGGCTGAGACGCGCGATCGACCGCGGCCAGGTTCGGAGGCTGTTGCGGGGCGTCTACGTCGACGTCCGCCTCCCTGACTCGATCGGCATACGAGTGTTGGCGATGAAGACTGTCGTCAGTCCGGGTCATGTGGCGTGCGATCGCACTGCCGCCTGGTTGCACGGCATCGATGTCCTCGGTGGCGGGGTGTGGACGATCCCGCCGATCGAGGTCTCCGCGTTGCGAGGACGGCCCGCAACCGAGCGAGGCGATCTCCATGGTCGCAACCGGGATCTCGCGTCGCGCGATATCCAGGAGATCGGCGGGGTGCTGGTGACCACCCCGCTGAGGACCGCCCTCGACCTTGGTTGTGTGCTTCGCCGGCGCGATGCTCTCGCAGCCCTCGATCGGTTCCGTCACGCCTTCGACTTGACTGAGCAGCAACTCGTCCGCGAACTACCGCGCTACTTCCGGCGTCGCGGAGTGATCCAGTTGCGCGAGCTCGTCCCGCTCGCCGATCCGCGAGCGGAGTCGGTCCGGGAATCGTGGACGAGGCTCGCGATCACCGATGCGGGCCTTCCGGCTCCGGTCCTGCAGTACGAGATCAAGGTCGACGGCGTTGTCCTGTGGCGACTCGACCTTGCCTACCCTGAGGCGCGCGTGGCCGTCGAGTACGACGGCGAGGACTTCCACCACACCGACGAGCAGCTCGAGCACGATGTCCGGCGTCGAGCCTGGCTGGCTCGGGACGGTTGGCGGGTTGTCGTCGTACGGCGGGGGGACTTCACCGGCGCCCAGCTCTCGCGATGGATCAGCGAGCTCGAGGGGGCGTTGCGCTCGCCGTACACGAATCTGAGGTGGTGAGCACGGCCGAAGGCCCGACCTCAACGAGCACGAAGCCCGAACTCAACGGTCAGCGGGCGCGGCGCTTCATCCGCTCGACGTCCATGATCACCACGGAGCGGGGCTCGAGGCGGAGCCAGCCGCGGGAGGCGAAGTCGGCCAGCGCCTTGTTGACGGTCTCGCGGGATGCGCCGACCAGCTGGGCCAGCTCCTCCTGGGTGAGATCGTGGTGCACGTGCACGCCGTCGTCGGCGGTCCGGCCGAAGCGGTCAGCCAGGTCCAGCAGCGCCTTCGCGACCCGCCCAGGTACGTCGGAGAAGACGAGGTCTGCGTTGACGTCGTTCGCCTTGCGCAGCCGGCTGGCGATCTGGGCGAGCATGCCGAGCGCCACCGTCGGCCGGCCCTCGAGCCAGCGGATCAGGTCGTCGTGCGAGAGCGTCAGCAGGTTGGTCTCGGTGACTGCGGTGACCGTCGCCGAGCGCGGACCGGGGTCGAACAGCGAGAGCTCGCCGAACATCTGGCCGGGGCCGAGGATCGCGAGCAGGTTCTCTCGTCCGTCCGAGGATGTCCGACCGAGCTTCACCTTGCCGTCGGTGACCAAGTACAGCTTGTCGCCCGAGTCGCCTTCGTGGAACAGCACCTCGCCGCGCCGCAGCCGCGCCTCGGTCATCGAGGACCGCAGTGCCACAGCAGCGTCGTCGTCGAGGGCGCTGAACAGCGGCGCCTGACGGAGTACGTCGTTCTCCACGGACAATTCCTTCCAGAAATCGGGGGGTCCCTCGCGGGGCCACCCCCCAGTGTTGCAGGTCACAGTCTGTCCCATGACGCCAGGTCGCGTCACGAAACACCCTGAGCAGCGCGTTGTCGGCCTCGCTGCGTACCCTGTTCCCGTGCCCAGAGCAGCGTCAAAGACCAAGGCTGCCGCCTCCGGCGCGCCCGCGAGCGCGGCGACCCCGGCGCCCGACGCGACCTTGGTACGCCGGGCCCGCAAGATCGACCGCGTGCTCGGCGAGACCTATCCCGAGGCGCGCTGCGAGCTCGACTTCGACGACCCGTTCCAGTTGCTGGTCGTGACCGTGCTCAGCGCCCAGACCACCGACCGGCGGGTCAACGCGGTCCGTCCGACCCTGTTCGCGGCGTACCCCGACCCGAAGGCGATGGCCGCAGCGCAGCGCGAGGATCTCGAAGGCATCGTCGGGCCGCTCGGCTTCTTCCGTGCCAAGACCGAGTCGCTGCTCAAGCTCTCCGCGGCGCTCGTCGAGCGGTACGACGGCCAGGTGCCGGCGCGGCTGGAGGACCTGGTCACCCTGCCCGGGGTCGGACTCAAGACCGCCAACGTCGTTCTCGGCAACGCCTTCGACATCCCGGGCATCACCGTCGACACCCACTTCGGCCGCCTGATCCGTCGGTTCGGCTGGACTGCGGAGACCGACCCGGTCAAGGCCGAGCACGCGATCGCGGCGATCTTCCCCAAGAAGGACTGGACGATGTTGTCGCACCACGTGATCTGGCACGGGCGCCGCGTCTGCCATGCCAAGAAGCCGGCGTGCGGTGCCTGCACGGTGGCGCACTGGTGTCCGTCGTACGGCGAAGGGCCGACCGATCCCGAGGCAGCAGCCGCGCTGGTGAAGACGCAGGGGCCGGCGTGACAGGGCCAGCCGGTCAACCCGCCGGCCTCCCGGACTGGATGCTCCCGATCCTCGCCGGCGCCCGCACGATCACCGGCGAGGACATCAGCCGTTGGCTCGTCCCCGAGGACTCCGGGGCTCGGCCGGGCGCGGTGCTGATGCTCTTCGGCGAAGGAGAGCGTGGCCCGGACCTGCTGCTCACCGAGCGAGCGCACACGATGCGCTCCCACCCCGGCCAGGTCTCCTTCCCCGGCGGTTCGGTCGACCCCGAGGACGCCTCGCCGACGGCTGCGGCACTGCGCGAGGCTGTCGAGGAGGTGGGTGTCGACATCGACGGCGTCGACGTCCTCGCCACGCTGCCCGAGCTCTGGTTGCCGCCGAGCAACTTCGCGGTCACCCCGGTGCTGGCCTGGTGGCGGGAGTCTTCGCCGGTCGGGGTGGTGGACCCGGCCGAGGTGCACGCCGTCTTCCGGACCCCGATCGCGGAGCTGCTGGACCCGGCGAACCGGGTCACGGTGACCCATCCTGCGGGATACTCCAGCCCAGGCTTCCTGATCGGCGACGACAAGGACGTCCTGCTCTGGGGATTCACGGCGGGCCTGATCAACAAGCTCTTCGATTTCGTCGGACTGACCCGTGACTGGGACGACTCGATGACCCGGCAGCTGCCGGACTACATGCTCGGCTCCCCGACGTTGTCCGCGACCGACGACGCAGAGGTGACATGAACATCCTGGACTGGAGCCTGGTGGTGGTCGGGTGCGCCTATGCGCTCTCCGGCTACTGGCAGGGGTTCGTCACCGGCGCGTTCGCCACCGTGGGCCTGGTCGTTGGCGGATTGCTCGGCATCTGGCTGGCCCCGCATCTGCTCGGCAACGCGAAACCGTCGATGACGGTGTCCCTGGCAGCCCTGTTCGTAGTGCTGGTGTGCGCGTCGTTCGGCCAGGCCGTCCTGCAGTACGCCGGGTCCAAGGTCCGCGCCAAGATCACCTGGCAGCCGGTCCGCGCCGTGGATGCGGTCGGGGGCGCGGTGCTCTCGGTGGTCGCGGTGCTGATCGTGACCTGGATGCTCGGCGTCGCCGTCAGCGGTTCCCGGATACCCGGCATTGCCCCGTTGGTCCGCAACTCCAAGGTGCTGACCCGGGTCAACGACGTGATGCCCGCCCAGGCGCAGAACCTGCTGCACGGCTTCGACAAGGTGGTCGGCTCCAGCTTCTTCCCGCGCTACCTCGAGCCGTTCGCGCCCGAGCGGATCGTCAACGTCGCCCCGCCGCCGGGCAACGTGGTCCGGATCCCGAAGGTCCAGCAGGCCGAGCTCAGCGTGTTCAAGGTGCGTGGCAACAACAGCTGCGGGGACGGCATCGAGGGCAGCGGCTTCCTCTACGCGCCGCACCGGCTGATGACCAACGCCCACGTCGTGGCGGGCGTGACCGACCCGACCGTCAAGGTCGGCACCCGGACCGAGCAGGCCACGGTCGTCTACTACAACTCCAGCACCGACATCGCGGTCCTCGACGTCGACATCGACGGCCCGGTGGTGCCGTTCGACCTGACCGGCAAGGCGGATGAGCCGTCCGTCGTGCTCGGCTACCCGAACGACGGTCCGTTCGACGCCGAACCGGCCCGGATCCGGCAGCAGCAGACGCTGCGCTCCCCAGACATCTACGGCCGCGGCACCGTTACCCGAGAGGTCTTCTCGGTGCGCAGCAAGGTCCGTCCTGGCAACTCCGGCGGTCCGCTGGTCTCCGATGACGGCAAGGTGCTCGGCGTCGTGTTCGCGGCCTCGGTCAGCAACAAGCAGACCGGCTATGCGCTGACGGCCAAGCAGGTCCAGGCGGCAGCCAAGGCAGGGGAGAGCGCGTCGGGGAAGGTCTCCAGCGGCGACTGCGCGTGATCACGGACTCAGCGAACCGTGGCTACCCGTGCGACAGGGCCTTCGGGATCTCCTGGGCGGCGGCGATCGTGCGCTCGGGAGCCTTGACCTTCCGGATCCGGCGATAGCCGAGGAACCCGAGCAGGCCGGCGAGGACCATGTAGCCGCCGAAGACGATCAGGAAGCACCAAGCCAGGTCGAGGCCGCCCATCGCGACAAAGAACGCGATCGCGATCGAGACCATGATGATCGCCAGCAGTGAGACGAAGCCGGCGAGGAAGAAGAACACGATCGCCAGGCCGCCTGCCCGGACGCTCACCTTCAACTCGGACTTGGCGAGCTCGATGATGTTGCGGATCAGCGCTCCGGCATCGTCGAAGGCGTCGACGACAAGCTTCCCGATCGTCGGCTCTTCCACCACGGGCTCCCGGTTTGCCATGTGCCGTCCCTTTCGCGTGCTGAGGCGTCTTCGCAGCAGAGCTGCTGTATCGACCCTAGCGGAGGCGCGCGCTGCGTCGACCCAGCAGCACCGCTCCGAGGAGGCCGGAGGCGACGGAGGCGACCAGGACGGCGGTCTTGGCCTGCTCGGCCTGCAGCCCGGCGAAGGACAGGTCGGAGACCAGCAGCGAGACCGTGAACCCGATCCCGGCGAGCACCGCGACGCCCACCAGGTCGCCCCAGCTGAGCCCGGCAGCCAGCTCGGCCCGGGAGAACCGGGTGACGGTCCAGGTGCCGAGCAGGATGCCGATCGGCTTGCCGAGTACGAGTCCGACCACGACGCCGATCGCGACTGGCTGATGCGTCAAGGCGCCGAGATGTCCCAGATCCACGCCGGCGCTGAGGAGCGCGAAGAACGGCACGGCGACCCCGGCGCTGATCGGTGCGAGCCGGTGCTCGAGGCGCTCCGCCGGCGCTTCGTCCTCGCCGGCGTCGGGCAACGCGCGGGTCAGCAGCCCGAGCACGACTCCGGCGATCGTCGCGTGCACCCCGCTCTCGTGGATCAGCCACCAGCCGAGCACCGCCAGCGGCAGGTACAGCCAGGTCGCGGTGACCCGGCGCTGTTGGGCGACGGCGTACGCCGCGAAGACGGCCACGGCGCCGAGCAGAGGTCCGAGGTGCACAGTGTCGGTGTAGAAGATGGCGATGATCACGATGACCACGAGGTCGTCGACGACGGCGAGCGTGAGCAGGAAGGCCCGCAGGGCGTGTGGCAATGCAGACCCGACGACGGCCAGCACCGCGAGGGCGAAGGCGATGTCGGTCGCTGCCGGGATCGCCCAGCCGTCGCGATGGCCGGACCCGCCGAGGTTGAGGACGGCGTACAGCAGCGCCGGTACGGCAACGCCCGCGAGCGCCGCGACCACCGGCACGGCGGCATCGGCAGGGCGCCGCAGCGATCCGAGCAGCAGCTCGCGCTTGAGCTCGAGCCCGGCCACGAAGAAGAACAGCGCCAATGCCCCGTCAGCCGCCCAGTGCTCGATGCTCAGCGGCCCGACGTGCTGGTTCCGCAGGCTCAGGTACGACGACCGGTCGAGGTTCATCCAGACCACGGCGATCGTCGCCGCCAGCAGCGCCAGGCCGCCCGAAGCCGCCTCGGAGCGAACGAGGCGGACGAGGAAGGCGTCGTCGGTGCGGGACATCGGGCCTCACGATCGGGGTCGGCTGCAGGGGTCGATCGAACGCTTGCCGACCAGACTTCCCAGCGCACCGCCGCCATCGTAGCGACGGTGGCGCCATGGACGGCCGACGGGGCGACGCAGCGAGGGGCGTCCAGGTTCCGACCAACTGCTGTGACGTGTCCCTCCGTGCTTCCGGACAATTCGCCCTAACTCCTGGGTGGCTCGCTCGTTGACTGCTACATGGAATGGATCCGGAACCGACCGAAGGTCGCCGCCGCCTGCGGGACGCTCGCAGTCATCGTCGTCCTCGCGCTGGCGTTCACGCTGGCTGGTGGCCACGGCAAGGCTGCCCAGCCGTCCGCGTTCGGTACGGCCGGACCGCCGCTCCCTAGCTACTCCTCCTCGCCACTGGCGGAGTTGCCGGCGCCGTCGGCCAAGGCGACGCCGACCACGAAGGCCCAGACGGAGAAGGCGATCCAGTCCACGATCACCAAGCTCAAGAACAGCAGCGGGCTCGGCTCCACCAGCCTCGGGTCGGGCAGCTTGAACGTGGCGGGTCTCCAAGGCGGCAGCGTCTACAAGTACCTGCCCAAGCACCAGGTCGTGATGCGGGTCGTCTCCGATGCCCCGATCGGCACTGTCGGGTACGTCGTACCGACGAGCCTGAACAATTCCTCAGGCATCGTGAAGAACGTCGCCAACTCGTGGAGCCTGACCACCACGGCGTACGGCAACCCCGATTACGCGCAGATCTACCTCCAAGCCGGCTCCCGCGGCTTCCCGATCACCTGCACCATCACCGTGGACGGCAAGATCACCGAGCAGCGCTCGACCCAGGGTCCTTACGGCGAGCTCATCTGCCAGGGATAGCTGGCGCCAGGCGAGTGCACCGGCGAGGGTGAAAGGCCAACTCCTGCGTCAGCCCGTTGGTTGAGCCTGTCGAACCCGGCGACGCGCCCTCAGTCCTCCGTGCTCGCCTTCGCGCCCTCTGCGATCAGCTTCATCACCGAGTCGTCGGCCAGTGTCGTGACGTCGCCGACCTCGCGGTTCTCGGCGACGTCACGGAGCAGGCGGCGCATGATCTTGCCCGAGCGGGTCTTGGGGAGCTCGGGGACGATCATGATCTGGCGGGGTTTGGCGATCGCGCCGATCTCCTGTGCGACGTGGTTGCGCAGCTCGTTGACGATGTCGGCTCCACCATCACCCGCTGACTCGCGCAGGATGACGAAGGCGCAGACAGCCTGTCCGGTCATCTCGTCGGTGGCGCCGACCACGGCGGCCTCGGCGACCTTGGGGTGGGAGACGAGGGCGGACTCGATCTCGGTGGTGGAGAGGCGGTGCCCGGAGACGTTCATGACGTCGTCGACGCGGCCCAGCACCCAGACGTCGCCGTCGGTGTCCTTCTTGGCGCCGTCGCCGGCGAAGTACATGCCGGGGAAGCGGGACCAGTAGGTCTCCTTGAATCGCTCATCGTCGCCCCACAGGGTCCGCAGCATCGAGGGCCAGGGCTCCTTGATGACCAGGTAGCCGCCGGAGCCGTCGGGGACGGACTCGCCGTCGTCGTTGACGACGTCGGTGACGATGCCGGGGATCGCGCGCATCGCCGATCCGGGCTTGGCGGCGGTGACGCCGGGCAGGGGGCTGATCATGATGGCGCCGGTCTCGGTCTGCCACCAGGTGTCGACGACCGGCGTACGGGATCCGCCGATGGTCTCGCGGTACCAGATGTAGGCCTCGGGGTTGATCGGCTCGCCGACGCTGCCGAGGATCCGCAGCGAGGACATGTCGAACTTCGCCGGGATCTCATCGCCCCACTTCATGAAGGTCCGGATCGCGGTGGGGGCGGTGTAGAAGATCGTCACCTTGTACTTCTCGATGATCTCCCACCACCGGCCCTTGTGCGGGCTGTCCGGGACTCCTTCGTACATGACGCTCGTGGTCTGGTTGGCCAGTGGCCCGTAGACCATGTAGGAGTGCCCGGTGACCCAGCCGATGTCAGCCGAGCACCAGTACACGTCGGTGTCGGCCTTGAGGTCGAAGATCCCCCAGTGCGTGTACGCCGCGCCGGTCAGGTAGCCGCCGGTGGTGTGCAGGATCCCCTTCGGCTTGCCGGTCGTGCCCGAGGTGTACATGACGTAGAGCGGGTGCTCCGAATCGAAGAACTCGCACGCGTGCTCACTCGACGCTGACTCCACGACGTCGTGCCACCACACGTCCTTGTCTGTTGCCGCGACGTCCTGCCCGGTGCGCCGGACCACCAGCACGTGCTCGACCAACCCGGGCTGCACGGCCTCGACCTTGACGACCGCCTCGTCGACTGCCGGCTTCAACGCACTAGGCGCTCCGCGCCGGTAGCCGCCGTCGGCGGTGATGATCACCTTCGCGCCGCAGTCGATGACCCGGCTTGAGAGCGCCTCGGCCGAGAACCCGCCGAAGACCACCGTGTGCGGGGCGCCGAGGCGGGCGCAGGCCAGCATCGCGATGACGGCCTCGGGGATCATCGGCAGGTAGATCGCCACCCGGTCGCCCTTCTCGACGCCGAGCGAGGCGAGCGCGTTCGCGGCCTTGCAGACCTCGTCCTTCAGCTCGGCGTAGGTGATGTCCCGGCTCTCATCAGCCGGTTCGCCTACCCAGTGGAATGCGACCTTCGAACCGGCCCCTGCTTCCACGTGCCGATCCACGCAGTTGTACGCCGCGTTGAGCTTCCCGCCCACGAACCACTTCGCGAAAGGCGGGGTGTCCCAGTCCAGGACCCTGTCCCAGCGGGTGTCCCAGCTCAGGCGGTCGGCCTGCTTCTCCCAGAACGCCAGCCGGTCGGCATCGGCCTCGTCGTACGCCGCGGCCTTCAGGTTCGCCTCCGCCGCGAGGTCCGCAGGCGGTTCGAACCGACGGTCCTCGTGGCTCAGGTTCGACAGCGCTTCACTGCTCATCATGTTCCTCCGAGGTCAGGGGTGGGTCCGGGAGAGGCTCGGCCAGCCTAGGTGGTGCGAGGGCTGCGATGAGGTTGCAGCCCTCGCACCCGTGGCTCAGTGGGCGCCGGTCGGGACGATCGACTTGCCGTGGGTGAAGGCGGTGACGCCTCCGAGTGATGCGTACCAAGCGGCGGCTGCCGTCGCCAGGCCGGTCCAGCCGCCGATCTTGGTGATCGTCGTGGTCGACGTCGCGAAGTCGCCGATGGCGAGCAGCACGAAGGTGACGGTCAGCAGGGCGAAGACGGCGAGGACCGCGTTGCTGACCCGCGCGGCGCCGATGGTCATGTACGCCGTGAAGATCGCCCAGGCCATCAGGTACAGGCCGAGGCTGTGGCTGACGTCCTTCGCCGAGGCAGCGCCCAGGTCAGTGTGACCGGTCAAGTACCAGAACGAGATCCAGAAGGCTCCGAAGGAGCTGAAGGCGGTCGCGCCGAACGTGTTGCCTTTGGCGAACTCCCACATCCCGGCCGCGAGCTGGGCGACGCCGCCGTAGGCGAGGGCGAGGCCGAAGACCACGGGTTCGACTTTGAAGATGCCGGTATTGGTGAAGCTGAGGACGAAGGTCGTCATCGCGAACGCGGCGAGCCCGAGCGGGGCCGGATCGGCGAAGTGCGATCCCGGAGTCGACGGTGGCACCGGCGAGGTCGATGCCGGGACGGACTGCGTGCCGGGTGCGTGGGTAGCGGACATTGTTGCCTCCCGAGTGGTGAGTCGACGAGATGTCGAAGCACCTATCTCCGTACCCCGCTGGCCGGGCTGCAAACGTGGAAGCCCACAGGCGCGGCTAGGTGAAGCTGATCAGCGTGGTGCCCGGGTCCTCCGGCGGCGCCTGCCGCCGCGGCTCCGCCGCCGGTACGTCGTCGCGGTTGATCGGCTGCGTCTCGTCGCTGGGCTGCAGCTCATCGGACGGCGGCGCCTCGACCGGGCTCGGCTCCGGCTCGTACTTGTGCCGCGGTCCGTCGAGGACCACCGACCGGAAACAGCGGGTCAGGTAGGGCAGCTGCATGCCGTCGGGGCCGCGGCCGTAGTCGTCGTACAGGGCGCCGACCTGGTGGAGGATGTCGGCGCGCTCGGCCTCGGGCGCAACCGCGATGTAGGAGCGCGAGCGGACCAGGTCGAGCAGCTCATCCTTGCGCAGGCTCTGCCAGAACCTGTACTCGCGAGTGTCCACGAAGTCGAAGTCCTCCGAGGCCTCAAGGGGGTCGACGAGGTCGGCGCGATCAGCGTCATTGTTGCCGATGATGGTCCCGAGCTTCCGCACCCACGGGATGCCCTTGTCGCGGACGTTCCAGACCAGCGCCAGGACGCCGCCGGGGCGGAGCACCCGGGCGATCTCAGGGAGCGCGACGTCGTGATCGAACCAGTGGAACGATTGCGCGCAGACGACCACGTCGATCGAGCCCGAGGCAACCGGGATCGCCTCGGCCGTCGCGACCGCCGTGCGGGTGCCGGGCAGCCGTCGCTGCAGGTGGTCGAGCATCTCCGGCAGCGGGTCGGTCGCGAGCACCTGGTGGCCGGTGGCGACCAGAAGCTCGGTCAGCTTGCCGGTGCCTGCGCCGAGCTCGACGATCCGCAAGGGCGCATCAGTGCTGCGATTGCTGCCGATCAGCCAGTCCACCGCTTCAGCAGGGTACGACGGGCGCGAGCGGTCGTACTCGTCGGAGACGGCGGCGAAGGAACGACCGTGGGTGGTCCGGACCTCGTCGGGCATGTGCTCGCTCATCGTGGCCTGAACGTACCCGATAGCCTTGCCCGCGTGGCTGAACCCGTGCGTGTCCCTCCTGCACCGGGTCGGACCGACCCTGACCCGCTTGCCTGGCTGACCGGCCTGGAGGGGGTCCCTTCCGGACTGGCCGCAGCTCGCGACGGCATCGATGCGCTGCTGCGCGATCGTGGCCTGCGCCAGACCTCGCCGGAGCAGACGGCCGAGTCGCTGCTGCGCGGTGCGCACGCCTCGGCGGTCCTGGAAGGCTCGGCTTCGACGCTCGAGGACGTCCGTGCCGGCGACGGCGACGAGATCGCCCGAGCCGCACTGCGGGTGAGCACCGGCATGCTGGCGCTGGTGCCGGTGATCACGACGACGCCGGCGCAGGCGTTCGCCCGGCTGCACGCGCTCGCCGGCAAGGGCGATGTCACTGACGAGACCCTCGGCAAGCCGGTGAGTCCGGATGCCGCGGCCCGGCTCGGCGGGCTGTCGACGACGCTGCTGACTACCGGTGCGCCCGCCCTGCTGATTGCTGCCGTGGTGCATGCGGACCTGATCACGGTGGCGCCGTTCGCGTCGTACAACGGGCTGGTCGCGCGGGCCGCCGAGCGGCTGCTGCTGGTCGCCCGGAGCGTCGACCCGGCCTCCGTCGTCGTCCCGGAGGCAGGCCACCTCGCACTACGCCCGCAATACGAGTCGAACCTGCGCGGCTACCGTGACGGCGGCCGATCGGGGCTGCACGCCTGGCTCCTGTACGCCGCCGAGGCGGTCACCAAGGGCGTCGAGGCCTCGCCGCTCAACGACTGAGCCCGGGCCCTCGTCAGACAAGTGAGCGGCACCGAAGGGCGTGCCCTCGATGCCGCTCGAACACACGGTTCCGGCTACCAAGCGTGCACGGTCTAAGTGTTGCCCCGGGAGTATCCCGGTCTGCAAACGCCCTCAACGAAGGGAGATCGCCGCGTGGGTACCGTCGTCGTGTGCTGGTCTGGAGTTGTCCTGCTCCCTGTGTACGCCGGGTTGCCGGACACTTCAAGGGTTGACTTTCGGGCCCGTCAGGAAGTGGACCAGGGTCCGCTGCCCGGGGTCCCCGATGTGACGGCGTCACGCAGAGTCGCGGCGCGACTTCCGCGCGCTGACCCAGACCGCTGCACCGATCCCGGCGGCACCGGCGATAGCCAGCGCGGTCAGCGTCGGCTTGGCCGGCGGCAGCTTCATCCGGCTGCCGAGTGCGACCGGGCGCTCGAAGACCAGGATCGGCCAGTCGCGCTCCTTGGCGATCTTGCGCAGGTCCTTGTCGGGGTTGACTGCGAACGGGTGGCCGACGATCTCGAGCATATGCACGTCGGTGACCGAGTCGCTGTAGCCGTAGCACTCGGAGAGGTCGTAGCCGCGTTTGCGGGCCAGGTCGGTGATCGCCTTGGCCTTGTTCTCGGCGTAGGCGTAGAAGCGGATCTTGCCGGTGTACTTGCCGTCCGCGACCTCCATCCGGGTCGCGACGACGTGGTCGGCGCCGAGCATCGCGCCGATCGGCTCGACCATCTCCGCGCCGGAAGTCGACACGATGATGACGTCGCGTCCGGCGGCGTGGTGCTCCTCGATCAAGCCGACGGCCTCGTCATAGACCAGCGGGTCGACGATGTTGTGCAGGGTGTCGGCCACGATGTCGCTGACGGTCTGGACGTCCCAGCCGGCGCAGAGCTGCGACATGAACTGCCGCATCTTCTCCATCTGGTCGTGGTCGGCCCCTCCGACGAGGTAGACGAACTGCGCGTAGGCGCTGCGCAGCACTGCCCCGCGACTGATCAGCCCGCCCGCCTGGAACTCGCGGCTGAACGCGAACGTGCTCGACCTGGCAATGATCGTCTTGTCCAGGTCGAAGAACGCAGCCGTGGGTCGGGCCAGCGGGCTCATGCTTGGAGTCTAGGGATGGCGGGCGCCTCCAGGGGCGGTATCCACACCTGCTCGGGACCGTCCTTGGTCCACAGGCCGGCCTCGACCTGGGGCCGGATGTCGATGCTGCCGATGACGGTCTCTCCATGTCCGAACGTCCTGGAGAGACCCGAGCCGCGCCACTTGTCGTTACCCGGGATGAGAGCCTGCTGGCCGAGGTGGTCCGGCTGACCGCTGCTGCCGGGGTGTCCCCGGAGATCCTCCGGGACCCGGAGCAGGTGCTCTCGTCGTGGCCGTCCGCATCGTTGGTGCTGCTGGGGTCGGACGCCGCCGGGCTGCTCGCGCGCCACGCGCTGCCGCGGCGTACGGGGGTGCACGTACTGGCCCTGGACGACGTGTCCGACGCCGTCTACCGGGACGCACTCGGGTGTGGTGCCGAGTCGGTACTGGTATTGCCTGAGGCGGGCGGGTGGCTGGTCGACGCGCTCACCGATGCCGGGGACGGCGACGGCGGCGCCGGAGTGGTAATCGGCGTCGTCGGTGCCGCAGGAGGCGTGGGTGCGACCACCTTCGCGGCCGCCCTGGCCCAGGTCCTGGCGGCGAGCGGGCCGGCGCTGGCGATCGACGCCGATGCTGCCGGTGCCGGTCTTGACCAGGTCCTCGGGCTCGAGGCCGAGCCAGGAGTGCGCTGGGAAGGACTGCTGCAGGCGACCGGCCGGCTCAGTGCGCGCTCGCTGCGCGACACTGTCCCGGCGCGCGCCGGTCTCTCGGTGCTCGCCTGGTCGGCCGACCGGACGACGCCGCTGACCGGCCCATCGATGCGCGAGGTGCTCTCGGCCGGTCGTCGCGGCTATCCGATCGTGGTGGTCGATCTGCCCCGCCAACGCGACGCCGTGGGCGAGGAGGCTCTGTCCCGCTGCGACCAGGTCGTCCTCGTCTCTACGACGACGGTCCCGGCGGTCTCGGCTGCGGCGCGCTGGGTTCGCCGGCTGCCCGCGATCCCGACGCATCTGGTGCTGCGCGGTCACCGGGGCGGCGTGCCGGTGACCGATATCGAACGACTCCTAGGACACCGGGCAGCGATCAGGATGCCGGATCAGCGCGGGCTCGACGAGGCGATCAGTCTCGGCCTCGGGCCGTTGCGGTCGAGGAAGGGTCCGCTGGCCAGCGCCGCCCGGTCGGTCGCTGGCGCGGTGGTCGACACGAGCGGCGGCCGACGATGAGCGAGGTCAGCGAGGACCTGCTGCTCGCCGTACGGGACAGGCTGGCGCGCGACGGAGCGCAGGTCACGCCGCAGCGGGTTGCCGATGCGCTGCGGCAGGAGGGCCGCCCCGTCGGCGATGTCGAGGTGCTCGCAGTCCACGACGCGCTGCGACGTGAGGTGCTCGGAGCCGGTCCGTTGGAGGACCTGCTCGCCCTGCCGGGCGTCACCGATGTGCTGGTTAACGGGGCCGACCAGGTGTGGATCGACCGGGGAGCCGGGCTCGAGCTCACCTCGGTGCGGTTCCGGACCGACGAGGCCGTACGCCGGCTCGCCCAGCGGCTGGCAGCGACCGGCGGGCGCCGGCTCGACGACTCCTGCCCGTACGTCGACGTGCGACTCCCCGACGGAAGCCGGTTCCACGCGGTGCTTGCGCCGATCGCCCGTCCCGGCACGGTGCTCTCGCTCCGCGTCCCGCGCGGCCGAGCCTTCGATCTCGACGGGCTGCGCGGATCCGGCGCCGTCAGTGCCGACGGTGCCGAGCTGCTGCGACGGATCATCGACGCCCGCTCGGCGTTCCTGATCAGCGGCGGCACCGGCACCGGCAAGACGACCCTGCTCGGCGCGCTGCTCGGGCTGGTCGACCCCGGGCACCGGGTCGTGATCGTGGAGGACGCCAGCGAGCTGAGACCGGTCCATCCGCATGTCGTCGCCTTGGAAGCACGGCCGCCGAACCTTGAAGGAGCCGGTGAGGTCACCGTGCGGACGCTGGTACGTCAGGCGCTCCGGATGCGACCCGACCGCCTGGTGGTGGGCGAGGTGCGCGGCGCGGAGGTCGTCGACCTGCTCGCGGCGATGAACACCGGGCACGAAGGAGGCTGCGGCACCCTGCACGCGAACTCCGGGGCAGACGTTCCAGCGCGCATCGAGAGTCTCGCGATGGCAGCCGGTCTGTCCCGGGACGCGGCGATGAGCCAACTCGCCTCAGCCGTCGACCTCGTCGTCCACCTGGCTCGCAGCGGGGCAGGAGCCCGTGTCGTCAGGGAGATCGGCGTGCTGGTCAGGACCGGGACGGAGGTCGCAGTCGTGCCTGCAGTCGGGTTCGACGATCACCTGACCAGCTCGACCGGGCCTGGCTTGGACCGGCTTGAGGAGCTGCTGCGCCGATGACCGGACTGTTCGCAGCGGTCCTGACCGCCGCTGCTGTCGGGGCGGCTCTTCCGTGGCGCCCACGGCTACGCGAAGGCCAGGTTCGGCGCCCGCCGCTCGTGGGCGCCGTCGTGGTGGGCGGTGCCCTGGTCGCCGCAGGCAACGGCGCCGCGCCGATGCTGGTGGTGCTCGGCACGGGGTTGGCGGTGGCGTTGCTGCGCGAGGTCCGGCGCAGGCGCGAGCGGACCGCAGCCGAGCGGCGCTCGGTCGCCGTGCTCACGGTCTGCGATGGTCTCGCTGCCGACCTGAAGGCAGGGCTGCCGCCTGTCGCAGCCCTGCGTGCCGGCGTCGCGGAGTGGCCTGAATTCGGCTCGGTCGCGGACGCGGCTGTGCTCGGTGCCGACGTACCGGGTGCGCTGCGAGTGCTGGCGCAGCTTGCCGGCGCGGAGCAGCTCAGGCTCGTAGCGGCGGCCTGGACGGTCTCGCACCGATCGGGCGCCGGGCTGGCCGGGGCGATCGGGCTGGCAGCCCGGACCATCAGGGAGGAGCGGTCGATCGCCAGGGTCGTGGAGACGGAGCTCGCCTCGGCCCGAGCGACCGCGCGGCTGTTGGCGCTGCTGCCTGTCGGGGTGCTGCTGATCGGGCGCGGAGCCGGCGGCGACCCATTCGGGTTCCTATTCGGCACTCCGGCCGGTGCAGGATGCCTGACGGTGGGCCTGCTGCTCTCGTGGCTCGGCTTGCAGTGGCTCGAGCGGATCGCAGACGGGGTGCGCCGCGGGTGATCGGACTGATTGCCGCGATCCTCGCTGGCGCCGCGGTTCTCGGGCTGCTCCGGCCGCCGGTCCATGTCGACATGCCTCGCGCGGTGCCAGCTCCCGCCGCTGATGCACCGGCGCTGCTGGTCCGACTGCGGGTGCCGTTGGTCGCGCTCGCGTTCGTCGGGTGCTGGACCTTCCTGGGCGGGATCCCCGGGGCGCTGGCCGGGCTGGTCGCGTCTTCGCTGGCTTGGCGCGCGCTGGGCAGGGTGGAGAGTCCCGCTGTCGTCCGTCGTCGTGCCGAGCTCGAGCGGGACCTGCCGGCAGCGGTGCATCTGCTCGGCGCCGCACTCGCTGCCGGATCGGCGACCGATCGCGCGCTCCTCGACGTTGCCGAGGCCATGCCGGGGGCGATCGGAGCGGAGTTCCTGCTGACCCACCACCGCCTGCTGCTCGGGGTCGACCCGGCGAGTGTCTGGCGCGATGTCGAGGGGCCGTTGCGCCCGCTCGGGCGCAGCATGGCACGGGCTTACGAGTCCGGTGCGTCGGTGCTCGGTGCGGTCGAGCAGCTTGCCGAGGAGCTGCGCGCAACGTCGCGACTGCGGGTCGAGGCGCTGGCGAGGAGCGTCGAGGTCCGGGCCGCAGCCCCGCTCGGCGTGTGCTTCCTGCCAGCGTTCATGGTGCTGGGGGTGGTGCCGATGGTGGCCGGGATCTTCTCCACGATGCACCTCTTCCAATGACACCCGGCGTCCACAACCCGCTCCGTCGACGGTCTTGTCCACGGCGTCGGAAAGCCGGGTCGCAAAGGCCGAAGATGTCGAGGATCTTCATCTCTGCAAGGGAAAGCGCCATCACCAGGATGGTGCTGGGACTGAGGAGAAACAGGATGCAGCAGACACGGATCAAGAACCTGAAGGACCAGGCCGGCGCGACCACGGCGGAGTACGCCGTCTGCACCGGTGCCGGGGTCGGCTTCGCCGGCTTGCTCTACAAGATCATCACCAGCGACACCGGCGCCAAGATCATCAACACGGTCTTCGACCACCTCCTCGGGATGCTCCCGTTCTGAGGACGCCGTACCGGTCGGCGGGGGAGCACCGGGCTGGCTCCCCCGCCGGCCTTACCGGAAGGAGTCGGCTCATGCAGCAGCAGCGAGACCGTCGGCGACGGGATTCCACGGGAGCGGTCACGGCCGAGACTGCGATGGCGGTGCCGGTCCTGGTGCTGTTGGCGATGGCGCTCGCATGGGTCGTGGCTCTCGGCGTCAGTCAGGCGCGGATCACCGATGCGGCGCGCGAGACCGCTCGGTCCCTAGCCCGTGGTGATAGCGAGTCCGCAGCGATCGCCCTCGGGAGACGGGTCGCCCCGGACGGCGCCCGCTTCGAGGTACACCGCTCCGATGGCGTGGTGACCGTCACGGTCACGACCGTCGTCGCGGGGCCGGGCGGCGCTCTCGGGCTCGTCTCCGGTCACACGGCCCAGGCCCAGGCCGCAGCCGAGATCGAGCCAGGCGCAGGGCCATGACGCTCCGGTCGACGCGCGACCAGGACGGCTCCGGCACTGTGCTCGCGCTCACGGTGATCATCCTTCTGGTCACCGTGGGGCTCGTGGCAACCTCGGCGACGGGTGCGGTGGTCGCCCAGCGCCGGGTCCAGACAGCAGCGGACCTGGCCGCCCTCGCCGGGGCGAGGGCGGCCCAGCAGGGCCGCGACCCGTGCCCGGCGGCCGCCGCGATCGCACGACGTAACGGTGCGACCACGGCGACCTGCTCGAGCGACGGGAGCGACGTCCTGGTCACGACGACCGTGACCGCCCGACTGCTTCCCGGGACGCGGACTCTGCAAGCGCGGGCGCGTGCGGGCCCTGCCGCCGTAGGATGAGCGACCCCCGGTCCGAGCAGCACCGGGTAAGCACAGGGGGAGGAGGGTCGATGCGCGCCAACGCAGTCCAGGTCTACCGCCGGGTCGGGCACCGCCTCGTCACCGGCTTCCTGGAGACCGAGGTGCTCGACGTGCTCGCCGCCGTCGATGCAGCCCAGGCCGCGCGCGGCGTGACCGGCTCCGTCGCGGAGGTCGGCGTCCACCACGGCAAGCTCTTCCTCGGCCTGCACCTACTCCGACGCGCTGGGGAGTTCTCGGTCGCCGTCGACCTGTTCGGTGAGCAGGAGCTCAACATCGACGGTTCCGGGAACGGCGACCTGGCCAAGTTCCGCGCCAACGTCGCGCTCTGGGCCGATGACGAGGGCCTGGTGATCCACCAGGGCGACTCCACCGGTCTCAGTGCCACCGAGCTGCGCGCGCTCGCTGGCGTCGGCATCCGGATGTTCAGCGTCGACGGCGGTCACACTGCCGCGGTCGTGCACAGCGACATGGTGCTGGCCGAGGCGACGCTGGTCCCCGGCGGCGTCGTGATCGCCGACGACGTGTTCAACCAGCAGTGGCCAGGCGTCGCAGTCGGGACGCTGCGCTATCTCGAGACCGGTGCTCTGGTGCCGTTCGCGATCGGGTTCAACAAGGTGCTCTTCACCCACCCCGACTACGCCGCCGACTACCGGCTGGCCGTCGAGCGCGCCTTCGCGTCACGGGTGCGGATCGCCACCGGGGTCTCGACCTTCGCCGGCCACGACGTGACCCTGATGCTCCGCCAGGGCCCGGCCCTGATCCTGCGCCGCAGCGAGACCGCCCGCACGGTCTACCACGCCGGCTACCGCGGGATGGTCAGCGCGCTCTCGGCCCTCACCCGGCGCCGCTGAGCACCAGGTCGAGCAGTCGTACCGCCCCGGCCTTGTCGAGCGGGTTGTTCTGGTTGCCGCACTTCGGCGACTGCACGCACGACGGGCAGCCGTCGGCGCAGGCGCAGGACTCGATCGCCTCGCGGGTCGCCTCCAGCCAGTCGACCGCCGTGCCGAAGCCGCGCTCCGCGAAACCGGCGCCTCCCGGGTGGCCGTCGTAGACGAACACCGTGAGCATGCCGGTGTCGGCATGCCGGGCCGTCGAGACGCCGCCGATGTCCCAGCGGTCGCAGGTCGCGAACAGCGGCAGTAGCCCGATCGAGGCGTGCTCCGCTGCATGGGCGGCGCCGGGCAGGTCCGCCTGCTCCAGCCCGCTCTCCTCGAGCACGTCATCCGGGACCGTCCACCAGACCGAGGCCGTCTCCAGGGTCCGCTCGGGTAGGTCCAGCGGCGTCTCGCCGAGCACCTCGCCGGTGATGGCGCGCCGACGCAGGTAGGACACGACCTGGTGGCTGACCCGGACGGCGCCGAAGCTCAGGCGGACCCTGCCCCAGGTCTCGTGCCGATGCTCGCCGACGATCTCGATGTCGGTGATCTCGCGGGCCGACGTGCTGTAGTCGACATCGGCCTGGGTCACGGTCGCTACCGATTCCTCGAGGTCGAGGTCGTGCACCAGGTAGCTCTCGCCCTGGTGCAGGTACACGGCGCCCTCGTGCGCGGTGCCGTGCGCCGAGCCTCCGTCGACGGTGCCGAGCACCCGGCCGGTGCCGGCCTCGACGAGCCGGACCTGGGCACCGCCCGACGAGCGGATGTCGGCCAGGTCGCTGGCCCGGCGGCGGTCGGTCCAGTACCAGCCGTGGGTACGCCGGCGCAGCAGCCCGGCCTCGGTCAACGCTTCCACCGCCGGACGCGCCCCAGGGCCGAACAGCTCCAGCCCCTCCTCGGTCAGGGGTGCCTCGGCCGCAGCCGCGCACAGGTGCGGTCCCAGCACGTAGGGGTTGTCCGGGTCGAAGACGGTCGCCTCGACCGGTCGACCGAGCAGGTGCTCGGGGTGGTTGACCAGGTAGGTGTCCAACGGGTCGTCGCGGGCGACCAGCACGCCGAGGGCGTCGCCGCCGTCGCGCCCGGCCCGGCCGACCTGCTGCCACAACGCCGCGCGGGTGCCCGGGAAGCCGCCGAGCAGGACCGCGTCCAGGCCGGAGATGTCGATCCCGAGCTCGAGGGCGTTGGTGGCAGCCAGGCCGATCAGCGCACCGGAGCGCAGCGCCTGCTCCAGGGCCCGGCGCTCCTCGGGCAGGTAGCCGCCCCGGTACGCCGCGACCCGCTCGACCAGGCTCGCGTCAACCTCGCCGAGCAGCCGCTTGGTGTGCAGCGAGACCGTCTCCGCGCCATGCCGCGAGCGGACGAACGCCAGCGTCCGGACCTGCTCGATGACCAGGTCGGTGAGCAGGTCGGCCAGCTCCGCGGTGACCGAGCGGCGTACCGGTGCACCGTTCTCGCCCGCACGCGAGACGAACGGCGGCTCCCACAGCGCGAGCGCGACCTGACCGCGGGGGGAGGCGTCGTCGGTGACCGCGCTCACCGGCAGCCCGGTCAGCCGGGCGGCCGCGACCTCGGGCTCGGCGACGGTGGCCGAGGCGAGCACGAAGGTCGGGCTCGCGCCGTACAGCGCTGCGACCCGGCGGAGACGGCGGACGATCTGCGCGACGTGCGCACCGAAGACCCCGCGGTAGTGGTGGCATTCGTCGATCACCACGAAGTCGAGCGCCGCCCAGAACCGCGTCCAGCGCTCGTGGCCGGGCAGCAGCGAGCGGTGCAGCATGTCCGGGTTGGTCAGCACGTACTCCGCGTGGTCGCGGGTCCACTCCCGTTCCTCCGGGCTCGAATCGCCGTCGTGGGTGGCCACCCGCAGGCCGGGGATGCCGAGCCCGCGCAGGGTCATGAGCTGGTCCTGGGCGAGGGCCTTGGTCGGGGAGAGGTACAGCGTCGCCGAGCCGCGCTGTCCCCGGGGACCCCGTTGCGCGGTGATGGCGCTCAGCGAGGGCAGCAGGTAGCCCAGCGACTTGCCCGACGCCGTCCCGGTCGACAAGACGACGTGCTGGCCCGACCTGGCGAGCTCTGCTGCCCGGATCTGATGCAGCCACAACTCCCCGATCCCCGCTCGTTTCCAAGCCTCGGCGACGTCCGGCTCGACCCAGTTCGGCCACGGTGCTGTCCGGGCCGAGCGGGCCGGCAGCACCTCGAGGTGGGTGAGCCGCTCCTCCCTGCCCGGGGCGCTGGTGAGCCGGTCGACGAGATGCTGCAGCCGGGTCGTGCTCACGGCCGCAGTCTCGCAGTGCCAGCGGACATCCGCGCTCGCGGCCCAGGGCCGGTTCGGGCGCACCGTGGTTGAATGAACAGGCAGGACGACACCAGTTGGAGGGCGCCTGCGTCATGCCGCATCACGCTTGGGAGAGATCGTGGACCTAACCCTTACGACCCGTCAGGTGGACGGGACGACCCTGGTCTCCGTCGGGGGCGAGATCGACGTCTACACCGCGCCGAAGCTGCGCGACAAGATCACCGAGCTGGTCAACAGCGGCCACCACGCACTCGTGATCGACATGGAGAAGGTCGACTTCCTCGACTCCACCGGCCTCGGTGTCCTGGTCGGCGGGCTGAAGAAGGTCCGAGCCCAGGACGGCTCGATGTCCCTGATCTGCAACCAGGACCGGCTGCTGAAGATCTTCCGGATCACCGGTCTGGCGAAGGTCTTCACGATCCACCCGGACGAGACGGCCGCGCTGAGCGCCTGAACGCGCACCCACCTTTCTGCCCGCGAGTACAAAACGGGCATCTTGCCTTCCTCGTGAATGTTCCGAGTGATCTGGCTCACCCAACCGGCGTGACGCGCACCACACCTGCGTATAGTCCGCGACGTTTGGCAGGTCCGATCCATTGCGCATCACACTGAGGAGATTCCATGACCGGGCTCGAAGTTCCCGATCTCACCGGTGGCAACCTCGTACTCGTCCTCATCGTGGCTGTGATCGCCCTCGCGGCGCTCGGCATGGCAGCGATGTTCCGCAACGAGGTCCTCGCCGCAGGTGAAGGTACCGACAACATGAAGACCATCGCCAAGGCGGTGCAGGAGGGGGCCCAGGCCTACCTCACCCGGCAGTTCCAGACGCTCGGCCTCTTCGCCGGTATCGCGTTCCTGGGCCTGCTCGCACTGCCCGCTGACGATTGGGGCGTACGGATCGGCCGCTCACTGTTCTTCTTGGTCGGCGCCGGCTTCTCCGCCATCGTCGGCTATCTCGGCATGTCGCTGGCAGTGCAGTCCAACCTGCGCGTCGCGGCGGCCGCGAACGAGACCGGTCGCGACCCCGCGATGAAGATCGGCTTCCGCACCGGCGCGATGGTCGGCATGCTCACCGTCGGCCTCGGCCTGCTCGGCGCCAGCATCGTGGTCCTCATCTACAAGGACAAGGCGCCGCACGTGCTCGAGGGCTTCGGCTTCGGCGCCGCGCTGCTGGCCATGTTCATGCGGGTCGGCGGCGGCATCTTCACCAAGGCCGCCGACGTCGGCGCCGACCTGGTCGGCAAGGTCGAGCAGAACATCCCCGAGGACGACCCGCGCAACGCTGCGACGATCGCTGACAACGTCGGCGACAACGTCGGCGACTGCGCCGGCATGGCCGCCGACCTGTTCGAGTCCTACGCCGTGACCCTGGTCGCGGCGCTGATCCTCGGCTCGCAGGCGTTCGGTGACAAGGGCCTCGTGTTCCCGTTGCTGATCCCGGCGCTCGGCGCGCTCACAGCGCTGCTCGGCGTCTACCTCTGCAAGCCGCGTCCCGGTGAGAACGGCCTGACGACGATCAACCGGGCCTTCTACATCTCCGCGGGCGTGGGCGCCGTCGCCTCGGTGATCGCTTCGTACGTGTACCTGCCGTCGAGCTTCGACAAGTTCAACGGCGTCGCTGCCACGACGCTCGCGTCGATCTCCTCCAAGGCCCCGCACGGCGACCCGCGGCTGATCGCCTCGGCCGCGGTAGTCATCGGCATCGTGATGGCTGCGGCGATCCTGGCGCTGACCGGCTACTACACGGGCACCGAGTACAAGCCGGTCAAGGACGTCGGCAAGACCTCGCTGACCGGCGCCGCCACCGTCATCCTCGGCGGTCTGTCGGTCGGCTTCGAGTCGGCCGTCTACACGACGTTGGTCATCGGCGCCGCCGTGTTCGGGGCGTTCCTCCTCGGCAGCGGCTCGCTGACGATCTCGCTGTTCGCGGTCTCGCTGGCCGGTTGCGGCCTGCTGACCACCGTTGGTGTCATCGTTGCGATGGACACCTTCGGCCCGGTCTCCGACAACGCCCAGGGCATCGCGGAGATGTCCGGCGACGTCAGCGAGGAGGGGGCGCAGATCCTCACCGAGCTCGACGCCGTCGGCAACACCACGAAGGCGATCACCAAGGGCATCGCGATCGCGACGGCCGTGCTTGCCGCGACGGCACTGTTCGGCTCGTACGCCACCTCGGTGCTCGACAAGCTGAAGGACGTCAACGGCAGCTCGAACTCGCTGCTGGACTTCTTCGTCTTCAACCCCGGCGTCCTGGTCGGCATCCTGCTGGGTGCCGCCGTGGTCTTCCTGTTCTCCGGCCTGGCGATCAACGCGGTCGCCCGCGCTGCCGCGGCCGTGGTCTACGAGGTCCGCCGCCAGTTCCGGGAGATCCCCGGGATCATGGAGGGCACCGGCCGCCCGGAGTACGGCAAGGTCGTCGACATCGTGACCCGGGACTCGCTGCGCGAGTTGGTCACCCCGGGCCTGCTCGCGGTGCTCGCCCCGATCGCCGTCGGCTTCGGCCTCGGGTTCGCCCCGCTGGCCGGGTTCCTTGCCGGTGCGATCGGCACCGGCACCCTGATGGCCGTCTTCCTGGCCAACTCCGGTGGTGCCTGGGACAACGCCAAGAAGCTCGTCGAGGACGGCAACCACGGTGGCAAGGGATCGCCGGCCCACGAGGCGACGATCATCGGCGACACCGTCGGCGACCCGTTCAAGGACACCGCCGGCCCGGCGATCAACCCGCTGATCAAGGTGATGAACCTGGTCTCGCTGCTGATCGCCAGCGCCGTAGTGTCGATGAGCGCCGGCGACCACCAGCACGACGCCTGGCGGATCATCATCGCCCTGGTGGCGGTGGGGATCATCGCGGTAGCGCTGTACGTCGCCAAGCAGCGCGAGGCCGACCTCGGCAACGATGCCGCCGAGGCTGCTGCGCCGGCTGGGCCGCCGCCGGCCTGATCCAGCAGTACTCGTTTCGACAGGCTCAACCACTCGTGGTTGAGCCTGTCGAAACCGTTTTGGCTACCGGCCGCGACTGCTTCCGGCCCGGCGCCACTCGTTGACAGTGTCACTGTCAAGGTCCTACGTTCGCGAGCGACCGCTGCCGGGCGGGACGAAGGAGTCGTCGTGGGGACGAACAGCATCAGCCAGGGACCTGACCGTCGTACCGTGCTCCGCACCGGGGTCGCCCTCGGAGCGGGGGCAGGCGTCGGGGCGACGCTGCTGGACGTCGGCGCCGCGCCCGCCTTCGCAGCCTCATCGGGACGCCGGGTCACCGTCCTCGGCGGGGGGATGGCCGGGCTCGCCGCCGCGCACGAGCTCTCCGAGCGTGGCTACGAGGTCACCGTCTTCGAGCCGAAGGCGTGGGGCGGCAAGGCGCGCAGCATCTCGGTGCCCGGCACCGGCGCCGGCGGCCGTAAGGACCTGCCCGGCGAACACGGCTTCCGCTTCTTCCCGGGGTTCTACCACCACGTCCCGGACACGATGCGCCGGATCCCGTTCGGCTCCAACCCCGATGGGGTCCACGACAACCTGGTCGCCGCCAAGGGCGGCAAGTTCCTGCGGGGCGGCGATCGCGCGGATGCCTTCATCTTCGGGATCGGGCCGGACCCGGAGGCCCTGCTCACCCTCGACGGGCTGCGCCGCTACCTGACCGAGAACCTCAAGGGCGAAGACGTCCCGCCTGACGAGCTTGCGTACTTCGTGACTCGGCTGCTCGTCTTCCTGACCAGCAGCACCGAACGCCGATTCGGCCAGTGGGAGTACATGAGCTGGTGGGACTTCGTCGGCGCCGCGACCCGGTCGCCGGACTATCAGCACGTGCTCGCCGCCGGCCTGACCCGCAACCTTGTCGCTGCCAAGGAGACACTGGCCAGCACCCGCACGATCGGCAACATGGGCGAGGCATTCGTCTACAACATGTTCGGCAAGGGCAATGACGGCGCCTTGGACCGAGTCCTGGACCTGCCGACCAACGAGGCCTGGATCGATCCGTGGATGGCGCTGCTGCGCAGCCTCGGTGTCCGCTTCGTGACCGGCTATGGGCTCTCGTCCTACGAGGTCACCGGCGGCCGGGTCAGCGCCGTCTGGGTCGCCGACGCTGCCGGCAACCGCTACCGCCACGAGTCCGACTGGTTCGTCAGCGCGATGCCGGTCGACAAGGCGACTGCCTTCCTCGGCGGTGCGATGACTGCCGCCGACCCGAGTTTCGCCAGCCTCCAGCGGCTGCGTACCGACTGGATGGTCGGCATCCAGTACTTCCTGAAGAAGAAGATCTCGATCACCAAGGGGCACATCACCTTCATCGACTCGCCGTGGGCGCTGACTGCGCTGACCCAGGGCCAGTTCTGGACCGGCCGGGACTTCCCCGCCGACTACGGCGACGGAGCGGCGGTCGACTGCCTGTCTGTGGACATCTCCAACTGGGACGCGGAGGGGATGGTCTACGGCAAGACCGCCAAGGAGTGCTCGCCGGCCGAGGTGGCCACCGAGGTGCTCACCCAGATCCGCTACCACCACACCGTCGGCGATGTGCTGAGCCCCGACGACGTGCACTCCTGGTTCCTCGACCCGGGCGTCGCGTACGACGCGGCGTCCCGCTCGAGCACCAACGACACCCCGCTGCTGGTCAACACCGCTGGCTCGTGGGACGACCGGCCCGAGGCGGCTACCCGGCTCGGCAACTTCTTCCTCGCCGGCGACTTCCTGCGCACCGACATCGACCTCGCCACGATGGAGGGCGCGAACGAGTCCGGCCGCAAGGCGGCGAACGCGATCCTGGCCGCGTCCGGCTCGAGCGCGACGCCGGCGACGACGTACACGATGTGGCAGAACCCGGCGCTCAAGGGCCTCCAGCAGACCGATGCGCTGCTCTACAAGGCCGGCCTGCCAAACCTGCTCGACATCCGGGTGCCCGGTCGCTACAAGTGATCCACGGCTAGCCTTCGCGGGTGACCTCCGAGGACCTCGCCCGCCGGTTGCGGGACGCGCTGGCAGCCGCTGACTACACCTACGACGCCGTCTCCGCGCTGATCGGTACGACGGCCCAGTCGGCGCTCGGCCGCAACGAGACCACTCCGGGCCTGCGCGCCACCACCAGCGGCACCCCGATCGAGACGCTGACGCGGATGTGGCTGCTGCAGGCCACCGTGCCGGAGGCCGACGCCGAGCGGGCGCTTCCCGGATTGGTCGATGAGCTCTGCTCGGCGGGCATCCTGGAACGGTCCATCAGCGAGGTCGCGGCCCGGGTGGACCTGCGGCCCTACGGCACCGACAGCCCGCGTAACGGCGGCAACCTCTGGGTGACGAGCGACCTGACGCCAGGACTGGACGGCGGCCCGCAGAAGGTCGGACCTGACCATGTGCTCGGGATCAGCCCGGCGGCGACCTCGCTCGCCGAGCTCACCGTCCGTACGCCGGTCGCGCGCGCCCTGGACCTCGGCACCGGCTGCGGCGTGCAGTCGCTGCATCTGGCCGAGCACGTCGAGGCGATCGTCGCCACCGACGTCAACGCCCGCGCGCTCTGGTTGACCGGTCTGAACGCCGGTCTCAACGACATCGCGACCGGCCCCGGCCGGACCATCGAGATCCGCAACGGCAGCTTCTTCGAGCCGGTCGCGCGTGAGTCCTTCGATCTGATCGTGACCAACCCGCCGTTCGTGATCTCGCCGGCGACCGGCCAGCGCCTGGTCTACCGCGACTCCGGTTTGCCGGGCGACCAGGTCGTCGAGGACATCGTCCGGACGATCCCACGGCACCTTGCTCCCGGCGGGACCGGGCAGGTGCTGGCCAACTGGGCGATCCGCGGCGACCGTGCCTGGGACGAGCGGCTGGCCGACTGGCTGGCTCCCGCCGACGGCGTACCGGCCTGTGATGCGTGGGTGGTCCAGCGCGAGATCCTCGACGTTGCGGCGTACGTCGAGCTGTGGCTCAAGGACGCCGGCGTGCATGGTGCCCGCGACTACGCGATCCGCTACGACACCTGGCTCTCGTGGTTCGAGGAGACCGGCGTCGAGGCGGTCGGCTTCGGCTGGATCACGTTGCGCAGCAGTGGTGCGGACGACCCGTCGCGGCGGCTCGAGGAGTGGCGCTGGGACGTCGAGCAGCCGCTCGGTGCGGAGAACGCGGCGCACTTCGACCGGGTCGCCACGCTGCGTGCTCTGACCGATGCAGACCTGGCTGCCGCCCGGCCGCGGCTGCGTGCCGACGTCGTCCAGGAGACCTTCGGGCCTGCGGGTGCGGCCGATCCCAGCCAGATCGTGCTCCGCCAGCAGACGGGCATGCGCCGGGCGCGCGGAGTCGACACCGTCGAGGCAGCCCTCGCGGGTGCGGCCGACGGCGATCTGAGCACCGGCCAACTGCTCGCCGCGATCGGCCAGCTGCTTGGCGAGGAGTCCGTGGTAGGCCGCCTCGAGGGCGTCCGTGCGTTGGTCGCCGAGGGCTTCCTGGAGATCGACGCGCCCGGAATCTAGACCAGCTGCGGCGATCCTCCCCCGTAGGGGGACCTCGCCCGCGGCTGGCCCAGGGCTGGCCTGGTGGCTTGCCTGGGTGGGAACCCGCGCTACCTTGTTGCCGCAACCCGCTGAACGAAGGACACCACCCACGTGGCACACAAGCTCGTCATCGTCGAGTCACCGGCCAAGGCCCGCACCATCGAGGGCTACCTCGGCCGGGGCTACGTCGTGGAATCGTCCATCGGCCACATCCGCGACCTGCCGCAGAGCGCTGCCGACATCCCGGCGAAGGTCAAGGGCGAGTCCTGGGCCCGCCTCGGCGTCGACGTCGACAACGGCTTCAAGCCGGTCTACGTCGTCTCGCGCGACAAGCGGTCGCACATCAGCAAGCTCAAGAGCCTGATGAAGGACGCCGACGAGCTCTTCCTGGCCACCGATGAGGACCGCGAGGGCGAGGCCATCGCGTGGCACCTGCTCGACGAGCTGAAGCCGCCGGCCGGCCTGCCGGTGCGCCGGATGGTCTTCCACGAGATCACGCCGGCCGCGATCCAGGCAGCGGTGGAGTCGCCGCGCGAGATCGATATGGACCTCGTCGAAGCCCAGGAGGCGCGCCGGATTCTGGACCGCCTCTACGGCTACGAGGTCTCCCCGGTGCTGTGGAAGAAGGTCATGTCGGGCCTGTCCGCCGGTCGCGTGCAGTCGGTCGCGACCCGGCTGGTCGTCGATCGAGAGCGCGAGCGGATCGCGTTCCGGGTGGCGTCGTACTGGGACCTCGAGGGCACCTTCGATGCCGGCGCCGACCACGAGCAGCGGATGTTCGGTGGCAAGCTGCACAGCATCGACGGCACCCGGGTCGCTCGTGGCAGCGACTTCGCCGACACCGGTCAGCTCAAGGACGGCGCGAACGTCGTGCACGTCAACCAGGCCCGCGCCGAGATGCTCGTCGAGGCGCTGCACGACACCGACTTCACCGTCCGCTCGGTGGAGTCCAAGCCGTACACCCGCAAGCCGTACGCGCCGTTCCGGACCACCACCCTGCAGCAGGAGGCAAGCCGCAAGCTCGGCTTCAGTGCCTCCTCGACGATGTCGGTAGCGCAGCGGCTGTACGAGAACGGCTTCATCACCTATATGCGTACCGACTCCACGACGCTGTCGGACACCGCGCTCAACGCCGCCCGGACCCAGGCCCGGGAGCTGTACGGCGCGGAGTACGTCCCGGACGCGCCGCGGGTCTATGCCTCGAAGGTGAAGAACGCCCAGGAGGCGCACGAGGCGATCCGTCCCGCCGGCGACAACTTCCGTACGCCGGCCCAGACCGGCCTCACCGGCGACCAGTTCCGGCTCTACGAGCTGATCTGGATGCGCACGATCGCCTCGCAGATGAAGGACGCGGCCGGCAACTCGCTGACCATCCGGCTCGGCGGCCCCTCGGCCGACGGCGAGGATGTGGTGTTCTCCTCCAGCGGTCGCACGATCACCTTCCACGGCTTCCTGAAGGCCTACGTCGAGGGCAACGACGACGCTGAGGCCACCAGCGACGACGCCGAGAGCAAGCTCCCGAACCTGACCGAGGGCGCGTCGGTCAGCGCCGCCGCGCTGCGGGCGTCGGGGCACGAGACCAAGCCGCCGGCCCGCTACACCGAGGCATCGTTGATCTCCGAGCTCGAGAAGCGCGAGATCGGCCGCCCGTCGACGTACGCCGCGATCATCGGCACGATCCTCAACCGCGGCTACGTCTACAAGAAGGGCACCGCGCTGGTGCCGGCCTGGCTGGCGTTCTCGGTGATCCGGCTGCTCGAGGAGCACTTCGAGCGGCTGGTGTCCTACGAGTTCACGGCCGGCATGGAGGACATCCTCGACGACATCGCGGGTGGCCGTAAGAACCTGGAGACCGAGCTCGGCGAGTTCTACTTCGGTAGCGACAAGGTCGAGGGCCTCAAGCGGCTGGTCACCGAGCTCGGCGAGATCGACGCCAAGGAGCTCGCGACCTTCCCGGTGCACACCCCGGCCGGTGCCCCGAGCGGGATCGATCTGCGTGTCGGCCGCTACGGCCCGTACGTCGAGGACACGACCAGCGACGCCGAGCCGCTGCCGCGGGCCAACGTGCCCGAGGACCTGCCGCCCGACGAGCTGACCGAGGAGAAGGCGCGCGAGCTGCTCGCCAACCCGGCGGGCCAGGAGACCGAGCTCGGCACGGACCCGGACTCGGGCAACCCGGTGGTGGCGAAGAACGGCCGCTACGGTCCGTACGTCACCGAGGTCCTGCCCGAGGACGCACCTAAGAAGCAGAAGGCGCGGACAGGGTCGCTGTTCAAGACGATGTCGCTGGAGACGATCACCCTCGAGCAGGCGCTGCGGCTGCTCTCGCTGCCGCGGGTCGTCGGCGTCGACGCCGAGGGCGTCGAGATCACCGCGCAGAACGGCCGCTACGGGCCGTACCTGAAGAAGGGCACCGACTCGCGCTCGCTGGAGACTGAGGAGCAGCTCTTCGACATCACCGTCGAGCAGGCGCTGGCGATCTACGCCCAGCCCAAGCAGCGTGGTCGGGGTGCGGCCCAGGCTCCGCTCAAGGAGCTGGGCAACGACCCGGTCTCGGGCCAGCCGGTCGTCGTCAAGGCGGGCCGCTTCGGCGAGTACGTGACCGATGGCGAGTACAACGCGACGTTGCGCAAGGACGACACCATCGAGGCGATCACCCTCGAGCGGGCCGCGGAGCTGCTGGCCGAGCGTCGTGAGAAGGGGCCGGCCAAGAAGGCGGCCAAGCGGGGAGCGAAGAAGACCGCCGCCAAGAAGACGACGAAGAAGACCGCGGCGAAGAAGACGGCCAAGAAGGCTGCTGCCAAGAAGGCCTGACCGCGACCCGGCTCTGGAGTGCAGGCCTGAACGCCGACCTGGCTTTGGAGTGCAGCGTCGGACGCTGCCGGGATCGCCGACACGTCGCTCGAGTGCACGTCGGCTCCCCGCTTCGCTCCTCCGCCCACCTGCACTCGACCAACGGGTCGGCTCGGGCGCATGGTGAGCTTGGTCGTCGTGTTCTGCGTCTGTGGGGCCGTTTAGGGTGTGGCTTGTGTCCTCCCCAGGTGTGTATGCCGAGCGCGGCGTGTTCTTGTGCTTCGAGGGTGGCGAGGGCGGCGGCAAGACGACCCAGGCGGCCCTGCTGCGCGACTGGTTGGAGGCCGCCGGTCGCGAGGTGCTGCTGACCTTCGAACCCGGGGACACCGCAGTGGGTCAGAAGATCCGGCAGATCGTGCTGAGCCCGGAGACCGGCCATCTCGCCGATGAGACCGAGGCGCTGCTGTACGCCGCTGACAAGGCTGAGCACCTCGACAAGATCGTCCGCCCCGCGCTCGACCGCGGTGCCGTCGTGATCACCGACCGGTACGTCGACTCCACGCTCGCCTACCAGGGCGCCGGTCGTTCGATCCCGCCCGCCGAGCTCGAGCACGTCGCGCGCTGGGCCACCGGCGACCTGCGCCCGCACCTGACAGTGCTCCTCGATCTCGAGCCCAGCGCCGGGCTGACCCGGTTCGCCGACCGCGACCGGATCGAGGGCGAGCCGCTGGAGTTCCACCAGCGGGTCCGGGCGGCGTTCCTCGAGCTGGCCGGCCGCGACCCCGACCACTATCTGGTGCTCGATGCTGCGGGCACGATCGAGCAGATCGCCGCGCAGATCCGGGCCCGGGTCGAGGAGTTGGTATGACGGTCCGTGACATCAGCCCGGTCTTCGCGGACCTCGTCGGCCAGCAGGCGGTCGTCGAGCGGCTGCAGGGCGCGGTCGCCGGCGACATGACGCACGCGTGGCTGTTCACCGGCCCGCCAGGGTCGGGCCGTTCCAATGCAGCGGTCGCGTTCGCGGCTGCGCTGCAGTGCGAGCAGGGTGGCTGCGGCCAGTGCCACTCCTGCCACTCGGTCTCGATCGGCGCCCACCCTGACGTCAACGTCACCCGGACCGAGAAACTGACGATCGGCGTCAAGGAGGTGCGTGAGCTCGTCCGCTCCGCAGCTCTCGCGCCCGCGGGCCGGCGATACCAGGTGATGGTCGTCGAGGATGCCGACCGGTTGACCGAGCAAGCCTGCAATGCGCTGCTCAAGGCGATCGAGGAGCCCAACCCCAGGACCGTCTGGCTGCTCTGCGCTCCCACGGTCGAGGACGTCTTGCCGACCATCCGCTCGCGCACCCGGCTGGTGGTCCTGGCGACGCCGAGCAGCTCCGACGTGGCCGCGTTCCTCGTCAGCCACGACCAGGTCGACCAGCAGACCGCCCTGTACGCCGCCCGGGCCAGTCAGGGCCACATCGGCCGGGCACGTGCCCTGGCCCGCGACGAGGACACCCGGCGCCGTCGGCGCGAGCTGGTGCGGTTCCCGGTCCGGCTGACCAGCCTCGGCGCGTGCATGAGTGCCGCGACCACCGTGCACGACCTCGCCAAGGAGGAGGCCGATGCGATCACGGCGGTCTTCGACGCCCGGGAGCGCGAGGAGCTGGACACGGCGTACGGCGTGGTCGAGCGCGGGCGCCGTCCCCGCGAGTACGGCCCGGCGCTCAAGGAGCTGGAGAAGTCGCAGAAGACCCGCGCCAAGCGCCGCCATCTCGACGTCGTCGATCGCGGGCTGATGGACCTGGTCTCGGTGTACCGCGACGCCCTGACCTTCCAGCTGGGGGCACGCTCGGAGATCGTCAACGAAGAAGTCCGTGCCGACGTCGACGAGCTCGCTCGGGCGACGACGCCGGAGGAGAACCTCCGCCGGATCGACGCCGTCTTCACCGCGCGCGAGCAGATGCTGGAGTTCAACGTGCCGCCGATGCTGGCGCTGGAGTCGTTGATGACGGCACTGAAGGTCTGAGCCGGACCGCACGGACCGCCGGAACCTGTGGATGTGCGCCCGGTCGGTCTCGCTTTCTGCCTAGGCTTTGGTCATGTCCGTCACGCCTCCTGAGCAGCCGCCCCCGTTCTACGACCCTGCCCCAGGTGGTGCGCCGCGGCCGTCCGGAGGCCGGAGCCCGGTCGTCCTCGGCGTCCTGGTGGGCGTGCTGGTCTTCGCGCTGATCGGCGCCGGCGTGGCCGGCTGGAAGATCTTCTCGGGCAACGACGACAACACGGTGACCGCTGGCTCGACCGGCTCGAAGGCCCCGTCTCCCGCCGCCACGTCCCCCGCGTCCGCGATGCCGTCGACGGACCCGGCGCTGGCGGCGTACTACGACCAGAAGCTCGACTGGAAGTCGTGCGGCGACAACGAGTGCGCGACGATGAAGGTCCCACTCGACTACACCAAGCCGGACGGGACCAGCATCGGTATCGCCGTCCTGAAGGTGCCCGCCGGCGACCCCTCGGAGCGGGTCGGCTCGCTGGTGGTGAACCCCGGCGGCCCCGGTGGCTCGGGGCTCGAATACGCCGCCGGCGGCGCCAAGCAGTTCGGCAAGCAGCTCGCCGATCACTACGACATCGTCGGCTTCGACCCGCGCGGCGTCGGCAAGAGCGATCCGCTCAAGTGCGTCGACACCGCGCAGATGGACGCGCTGCTGGGCTATGACCCCGCGCCGGAGACGGCAGCAGGCCGCGACAAGATGGACTCGCTGCTGCAGACGCTCGGCAACGGCTGCCTGACGGAGTCCGGCGAGCTCGCCCGGCACGTCTCCACCAAGGAAGCCGCCCGGGATATGGACATCCTGCGGGCCACCCTCGGAGCGCCGAAGCTGGACTACCTCGGGGCGTCGTACGGGACGTTCCTCGGGGCGACGTACGCCGAGGAGTTCCCGACCCATGTCGGCCGGTTCGTCCTCGACGGCGCGATCGACCCGGCCCTGTCCAACGAGCAGCTCAGCCTCGAGCAGGCCAAGGGCTTCGAAACGGCCTTGCGCGCCTATGTCGCCGACTGCGTCGCCCAGGGCGACTGCATCCTCGGCAACACCGTCGACGAGGGGACGGCGCGGATCAAGGCGTTCCTCGACCAGGTCGAGACGACCCCGCTGCCCACCGACACCTCCCGGATGCTGACCTCGGGCTGGGCGAACCTCGGGATCTGGCTGCCGCTGTACGTCAAGGACTACTGGCCGTACCTGACCTCGGCGCTCAAGCAGGCCTTCGACGATCACAACGGCAGCCAGCTGATGACGCTGGCCGATGCCTACGCCTCACGGGGATCGAGTTCGTACACCGACAACTCGATGGAGGTCCTGTACGCCGTGAACTGCCTCGACCACGACGACTACATCCCGACCAAGGACGTGCCGGCGCACTTCGCGCAGTTCGAGAAGGTCTCGCCGACCTTCGGCAAGGCGTTCGCCTTCGGGCTCTCTACCTGCTCGGACTGGCCGATCCACAGCGGCCAGACTTCGGGCCCGATCCACGCGAAGGGCGCCCCGCCGATCGTTGTGATCGGCACGACCCGGGATCCGGCCACCCCACTGGAATGGGCCCAGGCGCTGTCCAAGGAGCTCGACTCCGGCACGCTGATCACCCGCAACGGCGACGGCCACACCGGGTTCCAGCAGGGCAACTCGTGCGTGGACGACGCCGTCGAGGCCTGGCTGATCAAGGGCACCCAACCGAAGCCCGACCTGCATTGCTGAACCGGTTTCGCAGCCGGGCCGCGCCGCCCCTATACTCGTGCGGCGTGCCCGGCTGAACGGTCGGTCACAGCGCCGCCTTAGCTCAGTCGGTAGAGCGTCTCACTCGTAATGAGAAGGTCGTCAGTTCGATTCTGACAGGCGGCTCACCTGCGCTGACCGGGCGCAGATGTCCCACCAACGTGGGACATCTGCGCCCGGTCGACGCCGTCTGGCGGGACATCTGCGCCCGGTCAGGCGGTTTTGTGCAGGGGGATGTCGGCGTCGCAGGGCTGGGCGGCGACGAGGTCGGCAACCGCGACGTACCCGCGCTCGAGCTCGCCGGTGGCGGCGTCGAGCAGCCGGTACTGCTGGGTCTTCTGTCCGAACGGCTGCGCCTCGAGGATCGCGATCCGGACGTCTCCGGGAGCGAAGTCGCAACGGCTCTGCAGTGCCGCGACCAGCTGCTCGTCATGCAGGTGGCCGTCGCCGAAGTTCCAGCCGAGGACGGTGCCGCCGACGAGCTCCCCGTCCAGCACCAGGTAGTCCTCGTGCTCCGGGCCGCACACCTGCGGCGCCAGGGTCCATAGTGCCCGGCCGTGGGTATGGAACCCACGGAACGCGTAGCCGAGGTGCAGCGGGACCATCGCCTCGGCCATCGAGCCGTAGACCTTCTCGAGCTGCTGGTGCGGCATCAGCGACGCCTTGATCACGCCGGCGTCCAGGCGGTCGAGCGCATCGCCGCGGAAGCACCAGATCGAGGTCGCCCAGTTGCCGGCGTAGTACCGCATCGCTGGCAGGAACGAGACCTTGCTCGGCACCAGGTTGCCCGTCACGACGGTGCCGACGACGGCCGCCATCAATGCGACCACCCACCACGGCTGGGCGAGCTCGCCCAGGCCGGCATGCGGGTGCGCGAGGAAGAGGAAGACGATCCCGCCGATCATGAAGACGTTCCACTCCAACGGCACCCCCATCGGGAAGCTGGAGATGATGTTGAGGTGGAAGCAGATCATCACGATCGCAGCGACCACCGTCACCGGTCCGCCGTGGCTGAACAGCAGCACCGCCGGTACGCCGAACTCCACCACCGTGCCGACATGCGCCATCAGCAGCGAGAGCCGTGAGGGCCGCAGGTCGTCGGGGAAGCCTCGGTGGAAGCGCCGCTTGAACGATCCGAAGCGGAAGACCGGGCTGTTGCTCATCATCGCCGCGACCACGAAGGGGAAGTGCCGGTTGATCTTCGAGGTCGCGGCGCCCCACCAGATCGCGACCAGGACCAGCTTGGCGCCGATCACCTGGTCGCCGGAGACCAGCAGGAAGGTGATCGCGAGCGTGCCGTAGACCTCTGAGCGGGCGGCCAGGAAGATCGTCTTGTCGCGCAGGCCGAGCACCGCCAGGAACCCGAGCACGATGGCGACCTGCCAGCGGGGGAGCCCGCCGAGGACGGCCCAGACCAGCGAGGCCAGCAGGCCGGCGTACATCACGACGTCGACGACAGCCCGGGCGTCGCCGCGGGTCAGCGGTACCCGGCCGGGCCAGGGCGGCAGCCGGATCGTCCCTGGGCGCAGCCAGTACAGGAACGAGCCGAGCGGCGGCAGGAAACGCAGGTTCAGCGGGCCGAACCCGCAGCCGAGCCCGAGGACCTCGAACAGCATCGTCCACAGCACCAGCTTGAAGAAGACCTGCGGGTAGTGCCACCACGTGGTGAACGCGGTCAGCCCGTCGATACCAGGCGTGCTGATCACCAGCAACCAGCCGACGACGGCGTACAGCAGGATCTTGACGAAGTAGAAGACGATCAGCACGTCGGGGGAGCCGAAGCCGAACTCGGCGAAATGCCGCGCCATCGGCCGCATCCGCTCCTGGCGCGGCAGGGCGTCCCAGACCTCGTGGTCGACGACCGGCAGGTTCGGCTGCAGGAACCCCATCTCAGCAGCAGCCGACGATGAGCCCGTGGGTGAGTGCACTCATGTCGAGACCCTAGATCGGTAGACAGATATTGTAAAGTGTGTACTCTGCAGAGGTGCCCACGGTCCCGTCCAGCCCCGCTGCCGCCGACCGCACCCGCGCCCGGATCCTCGACGCGGCCGAGGCGTGCCTGCGCCGGGACGGCATCCGGCGTACGACGGTCCTCGGGGTCGCCGAGGAGGCCGGGATCTCGCGCGCCTATCTGTACCGGTTCTTCGCTGACAAGCCGACGCTGGTCTCGGCCGCACTGATCAGGCGGGACGAGGCGTTCTGGGCCAGCGCCGACGAAGCCATCTCCGCGGCGGACAATGTGGCTGGGATGGTCGCCGAGGCGGTCCTGCTCTCGCGGGCGGCCCCGCTCGGATCGCTGGCCATGAGCCTCGCTGAGACCGAGCCGCAGGCGTACGCCGAGGTGATGGGCACGTTCGTGCACGAGGTGGTGCCCGGCCTTACCGGCTTCTGGGTCGGTCAGCTCGAGGCAGCCAAGGAACGTGGGCTGGTCCGCGCCGACCTGGACAGCGCCGCCGGGGCCGAGTGGGTGATCCGCGTCCTGGTCTCGCTGGTCGGGGTCCCGGGTCTCGCGGTCGATGCCGACGACCGGGGCTCGCTGGTCGCCCATCTGGGGACGTTCCTGAGCCCGGCGTTCGAGCCCCTGGCCTGATCCGGGCTCAGTGCGGGTAGTCGCCGCCGGGGATGCCGAAGACCTGCTCGAGGGTCGCGACGTTCGCGGTGTGCATGGCCGTCGACAAGGCGGTGCCGACATAGCGCAGGTGCCACGGCTCGGGCTGGTAGCCGGTGACCGCCTGGTCGGCGACGGTGTAGCGGACCAGGAAGCCGTACCGCCAGACATTGGCGCTGAGCCATCGGCCCGCTGCGGTTCGGCCGAAGCAGGCCTCGAAATCGCAGCCCGGCCTGCCCGGCGTGATCAGGTCGACAGCCAGCCCGGTCTGGTGCTCGCTGTAGCCGGGCCGGGCCGAGATCCGGTCGGCGGCAGCCTGGCCTTCGCTGGCGACCAGGCTGCCGTGCACAGAGACTTGGTAATCGTAGGAGCGGAAGGCGCTCTCGATCTTCAGTCCGAGGCCCGCCCGGTCGCCGGCGTTGAGCAGGTCGTTCAGGCCGCCGGCGGCGGCTGTCGCGACCTGGTACCCCCGCACGATCGCGATGTCGGGCCGGTAGTCCAGTGGGTGGATCGGGTGCTTCTTGTTCACCACTACCCAGATACTGCGCGGGTCGGTCGTGGAGTGCAGTGAGGTGTCCAGCGGGAACGTCGGCTGGTCGCGCGAGGCCCGGCCCGAGATCCTGCTGGCGGTGCCGGTGCGCGCTGCTCCGGCGGCCTGCGCCCCGGCCGTTGGCGTGACGAGCCCCGGTGCCGCCTGGTCGGCCCCGCCCCGATGCCGTAGCCCCGAGACCGCCACGACACCGAGCGTGACGAGGGCTACCAGCACGAACGTGACCGCGGCGATGCGCGTCACGGGCCGCTTCACATGGCTTCGTCTCTTCCTCACGTGTTGCTGACGGGTGCCATGCTTGTCGAGGTTGCATGCGGTTCGGGCATGCAACTCCAGACCGCATCAGACCCGTCAGAGATTCGTGGGAGGACCTCGTGCGCAGTGCTGAGACCTCAGCCGAGTTCGTAACATTCGTCGGCTCCCACCGGCAGGACCTGATGCGGACAGCTGCTCTGCTGTGCGCGGGGGACGAGCAGTTCGCGGAGGACGTGGTGCAGACAACGCTGACCAAGCTGTATCTCGCGTGGCCGCGGGTACGCCGCGCTGACAGCCGGCTGGCCTATGCCCGCGCCAGCCTGACGAACGTGTTCATCGACGAGTGCCGTCGTGCGCACCGCCGCCGGGAGACACCCATGGCCGAGCTGTACGACGGCACGGAGGCACTCGCGCCGGCCCAGGACCGCGAGCTGCGCGCCGTCGTCCTGCAAGCACTGGACGCGCTCGGCCCTCGGCAGCGTGCCGTTGTCGTCCTGCGGCACTGGCATGACCTCGACGTGGTCGAGACGGCCCGGATCCTCGGCTGCAGCACCGGCACGGTGAAGTCCCAGAACGCCCGGGCCCTGGCGCGGCTGCGCGATGCGCTGGGTCCGCTGGACCGGCTGCTGGTCGTGGGGGAGGTCCGATGAGCGACCCGTCGGAGATCCTCGACGCACTGCGGACTGTCGCCGACCGTGACCGCCCGGTCCCCGGTGTCGAGGCCGACCTCGCCCGTGCCCGCGCCGCCGCGCGGGCACGCCGGTCCCGACGGCTGCGCGCTGCCACGGTCGCTTCCGCACTGGTCGCGGTGGCCGGGTTCGGAGTCGCTCAAAGCGTCGGGAGCCATGGCCACGCGCCGTCCACGCGACCCGACGTCGCCTTGCCGGGCGCTGGTGCGAGCCCGCATGTCCAGCCGGTGCAGCTGGTTGACGCGACCTTCCACGCGACGCCGTACACCTTCGACCTGACTCCGCGCGGCTGGGTGGTGCAGGCCCAGAACCCGACCGCGGTGACGATCGCGCCGGCCGACGGCAGCGCCGGTGACGACCCGGACGTGTTCGTCGGCAAGCTCGTCATCCTCTTCGACCGCGAGCCGACCTCGGGCACCGAGGTGCAGCACGCAGGACGGTCGTACTGGATCGGCGGCGACTCGGACTACACGATGATCTCGACCCGGACGCGGCCCGGCGAGCCGGTCGGCGTGGTGCGGGTCCAGTACCCCGACAACGCCGGTTGGACGCGTGCATCGATGCTGGCCTTCCTCGCAAGCGTCCACGTCGGACCTGGCGCCAGCCCCGGCCTCGGCTGACCCGTGGTCCAGCCCGGGTCACGCAACTCCTGAGCTGGAGCGTTGATGTCAGTAATAATGGGTGCCGCCCCCAGCCCCTGGAGACCGGTACCGCGTGCGGCGGCTCCGAGCTCACCCGAGGAGTCCCATGCCCGCCGCGCACTCACTGCGTGCTCTCGTCCGATCCCGGATGATCACCGCACTGCGCCCGGACAAGTACCTGCGGATAGCGGCCGAGACTCGTCGCGGCGTGAACGCGACGAGCGGTGTGGCGCTTGCGGCGATCCGGCGCCCCGACGCGATCGGGTTGATCGATGACCGCGGCGAGCTGACCTGGCGCGAGCTCAACGCGACCTGCGATGCGCTCGCCGTCGCGCTCCAGCGTGCCGGCCGGCGCCAGGTCGTCGGCATCATGTGCCGCAACCACCGCGGGTTCGTCCAGGCGCTGGTCGCCGCGGGCCGGATCGGCGCGGACGCCGTCTTCCTCAATACCGGCTTCGCCGGTCCCCAGCTGCTCGAGGTCGTCACCCGCGAGGGTGTCGACGTCTTGTTCCACGACGACGAGTTTGCTGCGGCGGTGGCGTTCGTCGAAGACCCTGCCGTCCTGAAGGTGGTCGCCTGGCACGACGCCGCACCGGCGGCCGGGACCACCACCGTGGACGCACTGGTCGCCGGGGCGCGCGACGCTGGGCGGCCGACCGCGCCGGACCGTCCCGGCCGCCTGGTGCTGCTCACCTCCGGCACGACCGGGACGCCGAAGGGTGCCCGCCGCCCCTCCGGCGGCAGCATGGACGACCTGGCCGTGATCCTCGACAACGTCCCCTGGCGGGCCGAGGGGCGGATCGTGATCGCGGCGCCGACCTTCCATGGCTGGGGGTTCGGCCAGCTGCTGCTCGCCGCGACCCTGTGCTGCACGATCGTGCTGAGCAGACGGTTCGACCCGGAGCGGACCTTGGAGCTGGTAGCCCGGCACCGGGCGACCGGCCTGGTCGTCGTGCCGGTGATGCTCGAGCGGATCATGGACCTCACTGCCGAGGCCCGCGCGGCGTACGACACCTCGACGCTCCGCTTCGTCACCGCCAGCGGCTCTCGGCTCCGACCCGATGTGGTCACCGCCTTCCTAGACGAGTACGGCGACCTGCTGCACAACAACTACAACGCCACCGAGGTCGGCATGGTCAGTGTCGCCGCGCCCGCAGATCTACGGATCGCGCCGGACACGGCAGGCCGCCTGGTAGCCGGCACCGAGGTGGTGCTGCTGGACCCGGACGGCGTCGTGGTCGGTCCGGGTGAGGTCGGCGAGATCTGCGTGCGCACCAGCACCGCCTTCGACGGCTACACCGACGGCACCAGCAAGGAGGCGCGCGGCGACCACCTGTCCTCGGGCGACCTGGGTCGCTGGGACGACCGCGGGCTGCTCTATGTCGTCGGGAGGACCGACGACATGATCATCTCCGGCGGCGAGAACGTGTACCCGATCGAGGTCGAGAACGTCCTTGCGCAGCATCCTGCTGTCCGCGACGTCGCGGTCATCGGCGCCGAGGACCGGGCCTTCGGCCAGCGGCTGGTCGCCTTCGTCGCCTTGGTCCCCGGCGAGGCCGTGACCGAGCAGGACCTGCGCCGCCATGTCAAAGGCATGCTCGCCGGGTACAAGGTGCCGCGCGATGTGATCGTCCTCGACGAGCTGCCGCGCAACGATGCCGGCAAGGTGCTTGCCCGCGAGCTCGTCGTCCCTGATCAGCGCGACTGAGCGGTGAGACGGGCTGCGGCCAGCGTCAGATGGTCCCGCTCGGGCTGGCTCGTCGCGCGGGCTGCGGCGTCAGCGTAGAGCGCGGCGGCGACCTCGCCCCGACCGGCCAGCTCGTGCAGGTGCGCCCGCGCGGCGAGCAGGCGGTGGTGGTCGCCGAGCTGCCCGTCCAGACCGGCCAGCAGCTCCAGGCCCGCTTCGGGGCCGCCGCCGGGGCCCTCGACCATGGCGACCGCGATCGCCCGGTTCAAGGTGACGACCGGGTTCGGGGCGGTGCGCTCGTGGAGCGCGTACAGCGCGGCGATCCGGGGCCAGTCGGTGGCCTCGGCATTCGGCGCCTCGGCATGCACAGCGGCGACGGCAGCCTGCAGCTGGTACTCGCCAAGACGTCGTCGGGTCAGCGCGGCGGAGATCAGCCGGGTGCCCTCCTCGATCAGGGCGCTGTCCCAGAGTGACCGATCCTGGTCCGCCAGCGGGATCAGGGCGCCGGCCGCGGTGGTACGGGCCTGACGGCGGGCGTCGGTCAGCAGCATCAGCGCCAGCAGCCCTGTGACCTCGGGGTCTTCGGGCACTGTGGCGTACAGGGACCGGGTCAGCCGGATCGCCTCCCCGGACAGCTCGCGGCGGGCGAGCTCGGCGCCGGCGCTGGAGGCGTAACCCTCGTTGAAGACCAAGTAGAGCGTGTGCAGTACCGAGGGCAGCCGCTCGGCCGCCTCGGCCGGTGCCGGCTCCTCGAACCGGGCGCCGGCGTCGGCGATCCGGCGCTTGGCGCGCGAGATCCGCTGGGCCATCGTCGCCTCAGGTACCAGGAACGCCGCCGCGATCTCGGCGGTGCTCAGACCGCCGACGGCACGCAGGGTCAGCGGGATCGCCGAGGCAGGGGTGAGCACCGGGTGACAGCACAGGAACATCAGGGCCAGCGAGTCGTCGGTCGAGGCGGGCTCGGTAGCACTCTGGGCGATGTCGGCGGTCGCGAGCCGCGCCTCCCGCTCCTCGCGAAGCCGCCGGGCAGCGTCGCTGCGGACCAGGTCGATCAGCCGCCGCGCCCCGACGGTGATCAGCCAGCCGCGCGGGTTGTCCGGTACGCCGGAGGCCGGCCATTGCAGGGCCGCGGCGAGCAGCGCCTCCTGGGTCGCGTCCTCGGCATCGTCGAAGTCGGAGTAGCGGCGTACCAGCGCGCCGAGGACCTGCGGCGCGAGCTCGCGCAACAGGCCCTCGACGTAGTCGCTCACGATGGTCCTACCGGGGCTCCGGCGCGCCCATGATCTCGCGCACCTCGACCGGCACTCCCATCGCGACACCGCCGGGGCCGGGCGCGGCCGAGGCCAGGGCGGCGATCTCCAGGGCCCGGTCCAGGTTGTCGACCTCGACGATCCGGTAGCCGGCGACGAGCTCCTTGGACTCGGGGAACGGCCCGTCGGTGATCACCGGGGCGCCGGCGCCGGCGACCACGAACTTGGCGTCTCCTGGCCACGCCAGTCCCTGGGCATCGGCGAGCTCGCCGCTCTCGGTGAGCAGGGCGTTGAGCTCGTGCTGGAACTCGATGTGCGCGTTGACCTCGGCCGGCTCCCACTGTTCCATCGGGACGTCGCAGTTCTGGGCCGGTGCGTAGTTCTGAAGCAGCATGTAACGGGGCATCTCTGGCTCCTTGGTGTTTGGCGCCCATGGTGGCGCATTCACCCTTGGGTCGGAACCACTACCCGTTCCTCGACATCAACTGCGGATCAATTCGAGCGAGGTCGCCCAGAGCCGCTCGGCGTTCTCCGGGTCGAGGGCATAGGCAGCGACGCCGCCCAGGGTGGTCGGGGTGCGCTCGTGGATCGGCCGGGCCTCGTTGCAGTCCTCGAAGTAGCGCCCGGTGACTCCGTCGAGCAACGGTGACGCGGCCAGCAGCACCGAGGTGGCCGCTCCCTGCTCAGGGGTCTTGAACCGTACGCCGGCGTCGGCGAAGCGCACCTTGGCCTGCTCGATGTAGTCGCTGCCGCCCACATGCCTCTGCAGCTCGGTGAAGATGCCGCCGGGCATCAGGGCGTTCGCGGTGATCCCGTCCTCGGCCCAGAGCGAGGCGGCGTGCACGGCGAGCAGCACGTTGGCGGTCTTGGACTGGCCGTAGGCGCCGAACGGGTCATAGTCGCGGAATCGGTAGTCGAGGTCGTCGAAGATCACCGGCGAGCGCAGGTGCCCGCTCGAGCTGACCGACACAATGCGCGCGCCGCCAGCGGCGAGCGCCGGGTGCAGGGCGGTGGTCAGGGCGAAGTGCCCGAGGTGGTTGGTGCCGAACTGCATCTCCTGGCCGGCAGCGGTCCGGGTGAGGTCGCCGATCGCCATCACGCCGGCGTTGTTGACCAGGATGTGCAGCGGTCCCGACCAGGCTTCGGCGAAGGCTGTGATGCTGGCCGGGTCGACGAGCTCGAGGGGCGCGACGTGGATCGCCTCGTTCCCGGTGCTGGTGCGCAACTCGGCGGCGACGTCCTCGGCCGGCCCGGTGCGGCGTACGGCGAGGGTCACCTCGGCACCAGCTGCGGCGAGGGCACGTGCGGTCTCGATGCCGATCCCCGAGGCCCCGCCGGTGACGACTGCACGGCTGCCGCGCAGGTCGACGTCGGCGAGCACCTCGGCGGCGGTGGAGGTGGAGTCGAAGCACGTGGTCAGGAGGGTGTTGTCAGCCATGTCCTGATCGTGCGGCTTCGAGCGCGCTCCAAGTCAAACGCAGACGATCAGAGGACGTCGTCGATCTTCTCGGCGACCTTGTCCTTCGCGTGCTCGACCTTGTCCTTCAGGCTGGCCTTGGCCTGATCGCCCTTGCCCTCGGCCTTGAGCTGGTCGTCGCCAGTAGCAGCACCGACGGCCTCCTTGCCGCGGCCGGCCAGGTCCTGTGCCTTGTTCTCGAGCTTGTCGTCGAGTCCCATTGCATCCTCCTTGTGGTTGGATGCCTGACCCGTACCCTGGGCTGGGTCGCTCACACGTCCCGGGCGGTTGAGGAGTCTCACGCCGAGAGTGCGCGTGGCTCCGGCCGGGAACGGGTACAGAGGCCTTCCGTTCCCGAGCAGGAGGTCCCCCGTGCCCACTGTTGCCGAGCATCTGATCACCGCCCTCGCCGACCACGGCGTCACCAGCGTCTGGGGTGTCGTCGGCGATGCGCTCAATCCGGTGACCGACGCGATCCGGCGCGAGGATCGGATCACCTGGGTCGGCGTACGCCACGAGGAGGCGGGTGCCTTCGCCGCCAGCGCCCAGGCGCAGCTGACCGACGACCTCGCGGTCTGCATGGGGACCGTCGGGCCCGGGGCTATCCACCTCCTCAACGGCCTGTACGACGCCAAGAAGTCGCACGCGCCGGTGCTCGCGATCTGCGGGCAGGTGCCGCGCGAGGACATCGGCAGCGACTTCTTCCAGGAGGTCGACAACGATGCTCTGTTCGCAGACGTCGCAGTGTTCAACCGGACCGTCACCAGCGCCGAGCAGCTGCCGTCGCTGCTGGAGGAGGCAGTGAACGCGGCCCTATCGGAGCGGGGGGTCGCGGTGCTCTCGCTGCCCGGTGATGTCGGCGGACTGGACCTTCCGAAGGGGACCAAGCCGGCTGTCTTCGTCGGGCCCCCGCAGGTGGCGGCAGCAGCCCTCGAGGACGTCCGTGCGGTCGCCGAGCTGGTCAACCGTTCGGGGAAGGTGACGCTGCTGGTCGGCCAAGGCGCCCGGCATGCCCGAGCCGAGGTGCTCACCCTCGCCGACCAGCTCTCCGCGCCGATGGTGCTGACCTTGAAGGCCAAGGAGGGCTTCGAGGACGACAACCCGTTCGAGATCGGCCAGTCCGGGCTGATCGGCAACCCGGCGACCGCTCAGGCGTTCGACGACTGCGACCTGCTGCTGATGCTGGGCACCGACTTCCCGTACAAGAACTTCTATCCGTCGGGGAAGACGGTGGTGCAGCTCGATGCCCGCGGCCGGCACGTGGGGCGGCGTACGCCGGTCGACCGTGCGCTGGTCGGCGACACCCGGCTCACCCTGCAGTCACTGCTCCCGCTGCTCGAGCCCAAGACCCACCGCAGCCACCTCGACTCCACCCGCAAGCACTACCTGCGCTGGAGCGGGCGCCAGGCCGAGTTGGCCGACCCGGGCTACGACCGCAAGCCCAAGGGCCTGCTGCGCCGCGCCGTCGACAACCCGGACCACCTGATCAGGCCGGAGACCGTGGCGGCGGCCATCGAGCGGCACGCCGCCCCCGATGCGATCTTCACGACCGATACCGGCATGTCGACGGTGTGGTTGGCCCGGTTCGTCCGGATGACCGGCAGCCGCCGGCTGATCGGCTCGTTCAACCTGGGGTCGATGGCCAACGCGATGCCGCAGGCCCTCGGCGCCTCGATGCTCGACCGCGACCGGCAGGTGGTCGCCTTCTGCGGCGACGGCGGCATCTCGATGCTGCTCGGCGACCTGATCACCGCAGTCGCCCACGACCTCCCGGTCAAGCTTGTCGTCTTCGACAACGGCCGCCTCGGGATGGTGAAGCTGGAGATGGAGCAGGTCGGCCTGCCGGAGTACGGCACCGTGTTGCACAACCCCGACTTCGCCGCCGTCGCCCGGGCAGTGGGGATGCACGCCCTGCGGGTGACCGACCCGGACGAGGTCGACGCGGCCGTCCGTGGTGCCCTCGCGCACCCCGGTCCGGTGCTCCTCGACGTGGTCACCAACCCCGACGAGATCGCGATCCCGCCGCGCCCGACGCTCGAGCAAGGCTGGGGCTTCGCGATCGCCAAGACACGCGAGTTCCTCGACAGCCCCGAGTAGCCAGGTTGCCGGCGCCCCATCACGAGCCGCGCTGGCCGCCGGTATCGCGACGGCTCGCCACCAGATCGAAGACCGAGGCGAGGTAGTCGACCGGATCGGTCGCCTCCGCGCTCCAGACCGGGATGGCCACTCCGTCCCGGGTGGCCATCCCGTCCGACCTCTGTCCGCTCGTGCGGGAGCTGCCGGTGAATCTGATGCTGCTGCTCTTCCGGCTGCCGAAACGACGCCGCTGCTGCCGTGCCATGGGTTCCTCCGCCTCTGCCCGAATCAGGGGTTGGAGGGGTCTCTACCCACTTGTCTCGCAGGTCATGCCGTCAGTTGCGGGTACAGCGCGCTGACCGGGGCTGCCAGCCCTGCCTTGACCTGGTGGCTCAGCTCGTCGGCCAGCACCTCGAACTCGCCTGCGGCGAGCCCGTCGTACGCCGCGGACACGACATCAGCAGGATCGTTCTTCGGGGCGTCGACACCGACCGTCATCGGGGTGTCGGTGTAGCCCAGGTAGAGCGAGGTCACCAGCGTGCCTTGCGGCGTCCAGGCGAGCCGCTGGGTGTTCGAAGCCGACCAGAACGCCGCCTTGGTGGCGCTGTAGGTGTCCCCGAGCGCAAGCCAGCTCAGCACCGAGAGCACGTTGAGCAAGGCGCCTCCGCCGTTGCGCGCGAGGACCGGGGCGAACGCGTTCGCCACCTCGAGCGGTCCGAAGAAGTTCGTCTCGAAGAGGTCCCGCGTGGCGGAGAGATCGGAATCGGTCAGGCTGGCGCCCGTCGAGGCGCCCGCATTGTTGATCACCACGGTCACGTCTCCGGCCGCGTCTGCCGCAGCCGCGACCGACGCCGGGTCGGTCACATCCAGCCGCAGCGCCACGATCCGCTCGTCGCCCCAGTCCTTGGGGTTGCGCGCGGTGGCGTAGACCTTGCTCGCGCCCCGGGCCAGTGCCTGGTTCACGAACTCGATCCCGAGTCCGCCGTTGGCTCCGGTCACCAGGACGACGGCGCCGTTCAGTTCTGCCCTGTTGGTGCTCATGGTGTTCAGATCCTCTCGATGATGGTGGCGTTCGCGAGGCCGCCGGCCTCGCACATGACCTGCAGGCCATAGCGCCCTCCGGTCTGCTCCAGGTTGTTCAGCAAGGTGGTCGCGAGCCGGGCGCCCGACGCTCCGAGCGGGTGTCCGATCGCGATCGCACCGCCGTTGATGTTGACCTTCGCGAGGTCGGCTCCGGTCTCGGCCTGCCAGGCCAGTACGACCGAGGCGAACGCCTCGTTGACCTCGAAGACGTCGATGTCGGCAATGCTCAGACCGGCTTTGGCGAGCACCTTCTGGGTCGCCGGGATGATCCCGGTCAGCATGAAGACCGGGTCGTCGCCCGCGACGGCGAACGAGTGCACCCGGGCCCGCGGCTTCAGGCCCAGGCGCGCGGCTGCGTCCTCGCTGGTGACAAGCAGGGCGGCGGCCCCGTCGTTGACCGGTGAGGAGTTCCCGGCCGTGACCTTCCAGTCCAGGTCGGGGTAGCGCTCGACGAAGAAGTCGTTCTTGAACGCAAGCCGCAGGCCGCTCAGCGACTCGGCAGTCGTCTCAGGGCGGATGGTCTCGTCGGTGTGCAGGTCGTTGAGGCTCTGCTTGCCTAGAAACGTGACCTGGCTGTCGAAGAGCCCGTCCTTCCAGGCGCGGGCCGCGCGCTGGTGCGACTCGGCGGAGAACTCGTCGAGCTGCGCGCGGGAGAGCTTCCAGTGGCCGGCGATCAGCTCGGCGCTGATCCCCTGGGGGACCAGGCCGCCGTCGTACCGGGCGTTGACCTCGGGCCCGAAGAAGTCCTTCCCGAGGAACTGCGATCCGATCGGGTTCCGGCTCATCGACTCCACGCCTGAGGCGATCGCCACGTCGTAGGCGCCGGCGATCACGCCCTGGGCTGCGAAGTGCAGTGCCTGCTGGCTGCTGCCGCACTGGCGGTCGACGGTGACGCCCGGGACCGATTCGGGGAAGCCGGCGCCGAGCAGTGCCCACCGTGCGGTGTTGCCGGACTGCTCGCCGACCTGCGCGACCGCACCGCTGATCACGTCGTCGACCTCGACGGGGTCGATGCCGGTCCGCTCGACCAGTGCCCGCAGCGCGTGGGCGTGCAGCTCGACAGGGTGGATCTCGGAGTAGGCGCCGCCCGGCTTGCCCTTGGCGCTGGGGGTGCGTACCGCGTCGACGATGACAGCGGGTGTCCGTTCGGTCATGACTGTGCTCCTTCTCGAACTGGTCAGCCCAGGCTAGGCGACTCAGTTGGAAAACCAAATGGATTGATTGTGTATTCCAACTCACTACACTGGAGCCATGGCGATCGAGGATGAGCAGGACGGCGTACGGGAGTGCTCGATCGCGCGCACGCTCGATGTGGTGGGGGAGAAGTGGACGCTTCTCGCGGTTCGCGAGCTGATGCTTGGCGGCTCCCGGTTCGAGCAGATCGTGCGGCGTACGGGCGCGCCGCGCGACATCCTGACGTCCCGGCTGCGCAAGCTCGAGGAGAACGGCCTGGTCGAGCGCGTCCGCTACCAGACCCGGCCTGACCGCTACGAGTACAAGCTGACCGCGCGCGGCTGGAGCCTGCAGCCGGTGGTGATGATGCTGCGCGAATGGGGAGACCGGCACCTGGCCGGGCCTGGCGGGCCGCCGATGAGTTTCGAGCACAGCTGCGGCCACCTGCACCACTCGGTGCTGGCGTGCGAGGCCTGCGGCCAGATCGTGCAGCGCGGCGAGCTGAGCGTGCTGACTGCCGGCTAGCCGTTAGAACGAGATGCCGACGGCGGAGAACGCTGCGGCGAAGAACATGGCGCACGGCACGGTGAGGAGTACGGCCAGGCCGAGCACCTTCGGAGTCTGCGCGGCGGCCAGCAGAGTCGCGGCCGCGAGCAGCACCATGACGGCAGCAGTGGTGTGCATTCCGCCATCGACGTCGCCGGCGCCGCGGTGCAGGGTGTGCAGCATCTGCAGCGCTTCGCCGAGCAGGACGCCGGCACCGGCGGCAGCGGCAGCCGAGCGCTGCCACCACAGCGGGCCGGTGAGCCAGGAGCCGGCAATCCCGAAGGGCACGCCGGCGCAGACGCCGAAGACCATCCACATCCGGGCGTACGACGACAGCAGGGCATGCGCGGTTCCCAGATCCAGGACTGCGGCGAACGCGTAGTACGCCTCGACCGCGACCAGCATCATCACCATTCCCGCAATCGCGGCACGGACCGGATCGGTGCGCAGTGCGGCGGCCAGGGCGAAGGCCCCGACTGCCCAGATCGCGCTGGAGTTGGCCAGGTTCGCCCACGGGTACGGCAGGTGCGTCATCGCCAGCAGGTCGACGATGCCGAGCGTGCCGCCGGCTGCCATCGGGATCAGCAGGAGGCGGCGGACGTCGTCGAGCCGGGCTGGCGGCTGGTCGAGGGTGGTCATGCCCCCACGTTGGCCGGACGCCGCGGCTCGCGCCTCCACCGCAGGTGCCGGCGTCCGGGCCGGGGGTACCGCACCGGTCCAGGGGGCAGACTGTCGTCGTGAGCCAGATCATGTCGCGCCGCGACCTCGACTTCCTGCTGTTCGAATGGCTGCGCACCGACGACCTGCTGACGCGGCCGTTGTACGCCGAGCACTCCCACGAGACGGTCACCGCCGTGCTCGATCTCGCCGAGGACGTGGCCACCGAGCAGTTCGCCCCGCACAACCGAGCTGCCGACCTCGCCGAGCCGCGCTTCGATGGCACCTCGGTCGAGCTGATCCCCGAGGTCGCAGCAGCGCTGAAGGTCTTCGCCGACGCGGGCCTGCTGGCTGCTCCGCTGGATGCCGAGGCGGGCGGCATGCAACTGCCGCTCTCGGTCTTCAACGGCGCCATGTCCTGGTTCCACGCGGCGAACGCCGGGACTACCGGCTACGCCCTGCTGACCATGGCAGCGGCCAACCTGCTCGCCCAGCACGGCAGCGCCGAGCAGATCCAGCGGTACGTCGGCCCGATGTCCCAGGGCCGGTTCTTCGGCACGATGGCGCTCTCGGAGTCCCAGGCCGGCTCGAGCCTCGCCGACATCACTACCCGGGCAGAACGGCAGGACGACGGCAGCTACCGCCTGTTCGGCCGCAAGATGTGGATCTCGGGCGGCGACCACGAGCTGAGCGAGAACATCGTCCACCTGGTGCTGGCCCGCACCCCGGACGGCCCCGCGGGCACCAAGGGCATCTCGCTGTTCCTGGTCCCCAAGTTCCTGCTCGGGCAGGACGGCTCGATCGGCGAGCGCAACGATGTGGCGCTTGCCGGCATCAACCACAAGATGGGGTTCCGCGGCACCGTCAACACCGAGCCGGTGCTCGGGGGCGGCGCGTTCACGCCCGGCGGCCAGGCCGGAGCCGTGGGCTACCTCGTCGGTGTCGAGCAGCGCGGGCTGCCGGTGATGTTCTCGATGATGAACGAGGCCCGGATCGGCGTGGGTCTGTGCGCCACCGCCCTCGGCTATACCGGCTACCTCAAGTCGCTGGCTTATGCCCGCGACCGGCTCCAGGGCCGCCCGGTCGGGGTCGCCGCGTCCGAGCCGCAGGTCGCGCTCGTCGAGCACCCCGACGTACGCCGGATGCTGCTGGCTCAGAAGTCCTACGTCGAGGGCGGCCTGGCGTTGAACCTGTACTGCGCCCGACTCGTTGACGACATCGCCTCGCTTGCCTCCGATCAGACGGCGGAGTCCGAGCAGCTGCTCGGGTTGCTGACACCGATCGCGAAGAGCTGGCCGTCGCAGTGGTGCCTGGCTGCCAACGAGCTCGCGATGCAGGTGCTCGGTGGCGCTGGCTACACCCGCGACCACGACCTCGAGCTGCACTACCGCGACAACCGGCTCAACCCGATCCACGAGGGCACCCACGGCATCCAGGCGCTCGACCTGCTGGGGCGCAAGGTCCTCGGCGATGGCGGCGCCGCCCTGGGCGTGCTGCTGGGCCGGGTCCGCGCGACAGCCGCGCGGGCAGCTGAGGTCGATGTCGATGGCAAGGTCTTCGCCGACCAGCTCACCGGGACCGCCGACCGGCTGGTCGAGGTCACCGGGGCCCTCGGCTCGCTCGGCGATCCGCGGATCGTGCTGGCAGATGCGACGGCGTACCTGGAGGCGACCGGGCACCTCGTCGTCGGCTGGCTGTGGCTCGAGCAGTGGCTGGTGGCCGCTGGGCGCGACGAGCCGTTCTATGCCGGCAAGCACGCGGCGACCCGCTACTTCCTGACCCGGGAGCTGCCGAAGGCCGGCCTTGCGCTGGACCTGCTTGCTGCAGCAGACCGACTGACCGTGGATCTCGACCCGGACGTGCTCTGATGACGGCCAGCCCCTTCCCGCTCGGCGAGGTCGCCGACCTCTACCGGGACCTGCACGCGCACCCCGAGCTCTCCTTCGCCGAGCACCGCACGGCCGAGCGGGTGGCGGCGTACCTGCGCACCTGGGGGTACGACGTGACGACTGGGCTCGGCGGCACCGGGGTGGTCGGCGTGCTCGACAACGGGCCCGGCCCGACGGCGCTGCTCCGCGCCGACATGGACGCGTTGCCGGTCGCCGAGCAGACCGGGCTCGACTACGCCAGCGTGGTCCCCGGCGTGATGCATGCCTGCGGTCACGATGTGCACGTCGCCTGCCTGCTCGGCGCGGCCGCCGAGCTCTCGGTACGCCGCAAGGACTTCGCCGGCCGGCTACTGGTGCTCTTTCAGCCGGCCGAGGAGGTCGGAGCCGGCGCGGCGGCGATGGTCGCCGACGACCTCTACGAGAAGGTCGGCCGCCCCGACGTCGTCCTCGGCCAACACGTCGGCCCGATGCCGGCTGGCCTGTTCGGGTTCCACGAGGGTCTCGCGATGGCGGCCAGCGACACTCTGACGGTGACCCTGCACGGCCGCGGCGGGCACGGCTCGCGTCCGGAGACCACTGTCGACCCGGTGGTGATGGCTGCAGCTACCGTGCTCCGACTGCAGACGATCGTGTCCCGTGAGACCGCCGGCACCGAGACGGCCGTCGTCACCGTCGGCACCCTGCATGCAGGCACCAAGGAGAACGTGATCGCCGAGACCGCCACCCTCGGCATCAACGTGCGCTCGTTCGAGCAGGCCGTCCGGGAACGGACCCTGGCCGCGATCGAGCGGATCGTGCGGGCGGAGTCGGACGCATCGGATGCACCGGAGCCTCCGCACATCTCCGAGAGCGTGCACTTCCCTGCCCTGCTCAACGATCCCGACGGGATCGCCCGGACCCGGGCGGCGTTCGAGGCCGAGTTCGGCGCCGGGACGGTGCTGGATCCGGGCAGCCTGACCGGCAGCGAGGATGTCGGGGTGCTGGCCGAGGCGGCCGGTTGCCCCTGCGTCTTCTGGATCCTCGGTGGAGCCGACCCGGCTGTGTTCGCGGGGGCGGCGAGCCTGGAGGACTTCGTCGAGATCGTCCGGACCCTGCCGAGCAACCATTCCCCGGACTACGCCCCGGTGATCGAGCCGACCCTGTCGCTCGGCATCCGCGCTCTGGTCGCAGCAGCGCGAGAATGGCTTCCTGTCTAGCGGTTCCACGCATCGGACCTTGTTGCACAAAGGTTCCGGGTGCCGTCAGACTCCCCCGAGCGCCATCACCGTGACAGAAGGAGACACCGTGAGAATCGGCATTCCCCGCGAGTCCAAGGACGGCGAGACGCTGGTCGCTGCGACGGCGAAGACCGCCGGACAGCTCCAGGCCCTCGGTTATGAGGTGGTTATCGAGTCCGGCGCCGGTACGGCCTCGGACCAGCCCGACGACGATCTGTCGGCTGCTGGCATCGAGCTGGTCAGTACCGACGACGTCTGGGAGAGCGACATCGTCGTGAAGGTCAACGCGCCTTCGGCCGACGAGATCGCGCGGCTCCGCAAGGGTGCCGTGGTGATCGCAATGATGGCGCCCGCCCGCAGCCCCGAGCTCGTCGCCCAGCTCGCCGAGGCTGGAGTGACGGCGCTGGCGATGGATGCGGTGCCGCGGATCTCGCGTGCTCAATCGATGGACGTGCTGAGCTCGATGGGCAACGTCGCCGGCTACCGCGCGGTCGTCGAGGCGGCGCACGCGTTCGGCCGCCAGTTCACCGGGCAGGTCACCGCTGCGGGCAAGGTCCCGCCGGCCAACGTCTTCGTGGTTGGAGCGGGGGTCGCCGGCCTGGCTGCCCTCGGCGCCGCCGGCAGCATGGGCGCGCAGGTGCGCGCCTTCGACGTCCGGCCCGAGGTGGCCGAGCAGGTCGAGTCGATGGGGGCGTCGTTCGTCACGGTGGACATGGAGTCTGAGGTCTCCTCGGACGGTTACGCCAAGGAGATGACGCAGGCCCAGGTCGCGGCGACCGCGGTGATGTACGACGAGGAGGCGCGCAACGCCGACATCGTGATCACCACCGCGCTGATCCCGGGACGCCCCGCGCCGGTGCTGATCACCGCCGAGACGGTCGCCGGGATGCGCACCGGCTCGGTGATCGTCGACATGGCCGCAGCCAACGGCGGCAACTGCGAGCTGACCCGGACCGGCGAGGTCGTGCACACCGACAACGGCGTCACGATCATCGGCTACACCGATCTGGCGGGCCGGCTGGCCGCCCAGACCTCGCAGCTCTACGGCACCAACATCGTCAACCTGCTCAAGCTGATGACGCCGGAGAAGGACGGGGTGATGACCCTCGACCTTGAGGACATCATCGTCCGCGGCATCACCGTCGCCGACCAGGGAGAGACGCTCTGGCCACCGCCCCCCGTGCAGGTCTCCGCGGCCCCGACTGCGGCGCCGGCTGCAGCGGCCGAGCCGGCCGCCCCGAAGGCGCAGCTCTCGGCGAGCGCCAAGGTCGGCCTGGTGCTGGGGGCGATCGCGGCGTTCTGGCTGGTCAACGCGACCGCTCCGGCCCCGATCCCGCAGCACTTCACGACCCTGATGCTGTCGGTCGTGATCGGCTACTACGTCATCGGGAAGGTCGCGCACGCGCTGCACACCCCGTTGATGTCGGTCACCAACGCCATCTCCGGGGTGGTGGTCGTCGGTGCTCTGGTCCAGGTTTCCGTCCACGACCACACGGTCCAGATCCTGTCCGCGATCGCGATCCTGCTCGCCTCGATCAACGTCTTCGGCGGCTTCGCGGTCACCCGGCGGATGCTCACCATGTTCAGCAAGGGAGCCTGAGGAATGGACATCAACTCGATCACCACGGCGGCGTACATCGTCGCTGCGCTGCTGTTCATCCTCGCCCTCGCGGGGCTCTCGAAGCAGACCTCTGCCCGCAACGGCCTGACTTACGGCATGGTCGGGATGACGGTCGCCCTGGTCGCGACCGCCGCCAAGGTCATCCACGACAGCCACTCGGGCAACGCGCTCGCGATCGTGTTGATGCTGATCGCCGTCCTCCTCGGTGCCGCGATCGGCTTGTGGCGCGCGAGGATCGTCGAGATGACCGGGATGCCGGAGCTGATCGCGGCCCTGCACTCGTTCGTCGGCCTCGCGGCTGTGCTCATCGGCATCAACGGCCACATCGAAGGCTCGACCGACTACCTGCCCAGCCTGATCAACATCCACCAGGCCGAGGTCGCGATCGGCATCTTCATCGGCGCGGTCACCTTCACCGGCTCGATCATCGCCAACCTCAAGCTCTCGGCGCGGATCAAATCCGAGCCGCTGATGCTCCCGGGCAAGAACCTGATCAACCTCGGCGCGCTGGCCGTGTTCGCGATCCTGACCGCGATCTACGTCGCCGGGCCCCAGCACAGCGGCGGCCAGACGGTCATCATCGTGCTGCTCACCGCGCTCGCGCTGGCGCTCGGCCTGCACCTGGTCGCCTCCATCGGCGGCGGCGACATGCCGGTCGTGGTCTCGATGCTGAACAGCTACTCCGGCTGGGCGGCGGCGGCCTCGGGCTTCCTGCTCAACAACGATCTGCTGATCGTCACCGGCGCGCTGGTCGGGTCCTCGGGTGCCTACCTGTCCTACATCATGTGCAAGGCGATGAACCGGTCCTTCATCTCCGTCATCGCCGGCGGCTTCGGCATCGCGGCGCCTGCGGGCGACGCCAAGGACTACGGCGAGCACCGCGAGATCGGCGCCGAGGCTGCAGCCGACCTGCTCGCGAACGCATCCTCGGTGGTGATCACCCCGGGATATGGGATGGCGGTGGCCCAAGCGCAGTACCCGGTCGCCGAGCTGACCGCCAAGCTGCGGGCCAAGGGCGTCGACGTCCGGTTCGGCATCCACCCGGTCGCGGGCAGGCTGCCGGGGCACATGAACGTGCTCCTCGCCGAGGCGAAGGTGCCCTACGACATCGTCTTGGAGATGGACGAGATCAACGAGGACTTCCCGACCACCGACGTCGTGCTGGTCATCGGCGCCAACGACACCGTCAACCCCGCAGCGCTGGACGAGCCGGGCAGCCCGATCGCCGGGATGCCGGTCCTCGAGGTCTGGAACGCCCGTGACGTGATCGTCTTCAAGCGCTCGATGGCCGCCGGGTACGCCGGGGTGCAGAACCCGCTGTTCTTCAAGGACAACAGCCAGATGCTCTTCGGCGACGCCAAGGACAAGGTCGAGGAGATCATCCGAGCGCTGGGCTGACGACGAAGGAGTCAGCGCAGCGCAGCGAGGAGGTTGAGGAGCTGCTCTGAGGCCGGCGCGTCAGCGACGGGATCAGGACCGCGTCTCGAAACCCGAGCGCTGGGCTGACGACGTCACCGACCGTTCACCGAGCCTGTCGAGACGCGGCGACCGGCGTGCCAACGTGTCGGCGGGTCTGGGTCAGCCCAGGAACCCGGCGATCTCCTCGGGCGTCCACGGCGGCGAGTCCGCGTGGTCGCGGTAGGACAGCAGCTGCTCGCGGGGCTTAGCGAACCGGCCGAGATAGCCGCCGGCGCCGGCGAGGATCTGGCCGGTGATCCCGGCGGCGAGGTCGCTGGCCAGGAAGGCGTACAGCTCGGCGACGTGCTCGACGGGCGCCGGTGCCAGCGAGGCATCGCGGGCTGAGTCGCCGAGCAGGCCGCGGGCGTGCAGCCGGGCGATGCCGTCCTCGTACTCCGGCCCGGCGCTCAGTCGGGTGCGAGCGCCCGGGCAGACGGCGTTGACGCGGACTCCGTGCTCGCGCAACTCGGCGGCCAGCGCGTAGGTCAGGCTGTTCACGCCGCCCTTCGCGGCGGCGTACCCGGTCCCGCCGTACATGCCGGTGAAGGCGTGCGACCCGGTGAGCACGATGGTGCCGCCACCGCGCTCGACCATCCCGGGCGCGACCGCGCGCGCCAGCACGAACGACGTCGTCAGGTGCGATTCGAGCAGGCCGGCCCACTCCTCGGGAGAGGCGGACAGGATCGAGGAGCCTGGCGGCTCCGGCGTTCCGGCGCAGTTGATCGCGATGGTGACCTGGCCCAGCACCGACCCGGCCGCGACCATCCCGGCAGCCGTCGCCGGGTCCGCGGCCGAACCGCTCACCCCGGCTGCGGTGGCGTTGCGGGTGGCGTTGATCTCGGACGCGGTCTCCCGTACGGCGGCGGCGTCGCGGCCGTTGACGACGACCGAGGCGCCATGTGCCGCGAGCGAGAGCGCGACGGCCTTGCCGATGCCGCGGGACGAGCCGCTGACCAGGGCCACCTGACCCTCGAGTAGACCGGACATGGGCCAAAGGTACGGTCAACGATCATGAGCCCGCTGCCCCCCTCAGTCAGCGCGCGCGACGTCGAGGCCGCCGCCGCTCGGCTGACCGACGTCGTGGCCCGCACACCGTTGGAGTTCAGTCCGCGGCTGACCGAGCTCACCGGCCACCAGGTCTGGCTCAAGCGCGAGGACCTCCAAGGCGTCCGGTCCTACAAGATCCGGGGCGCGTACAACTTCATCGTGCAGCTCGACGATGCGGCGCGGGCCCGCGGCGTGGTCGCGGCGAGCGCCGGCAACCATGCCCAGGGCGTGGCGTTCGCCTGCGAGCGCCTCGACATCAGCGGTCGGATCTTCGTGCCCGGGACGACCCCGCGCCAGAAGCGCGAGCGGATCGCGGCGCTAGGCGGTGCCGGTGTCGAGGTGATCGTCGGCGGCGACTCCTACGAGGACGCGGTCCGAGCTGCTGTGGCCGATGCCGCAGCGACTGGCGCCGTGGTCGTCCCGGCGTTCGACGACCCGCGCACCATCGCCGGGCAGGGGACCGTCGCGGTCGAGATCGTCGAGCAGCTCGGCGGCCAGCCGGATGCCGTGGTCGCGCCGGTCGGCGGGGGCGGGCTGCTGGCCGGCATCGCCGCGGCGTTCGCCGGTACGCCGACCCGGCTGGTCGGCGCGGAGCCGGCCGGTGCCGCCTCGATGGCAGCGGCGCTGGCCGCCGGTGGGCCGGTGGCACTGGCCTCGGTCGATCCGTTCGTCGATGGTGCCGCAGTCGGCGTCGTCGGGACGCACACCTACCCTCTGGTGGCTGCGAGCGGTGCGCTGGTAGTGCCGGTCGACGAGGGCCGGATCTGCACCGAGATGCTGGCGCTCTACCAGACCGACGGGATCATCGCCGAGCCTGCCGGCGCGCTGGCGACCGCAGCCCTCGGCTTCGACCTCGGCCTGGAGCAGGGCAGCACAGTGGTCTGCGTCGTCTCCGGCGGGAACAACGACATCAGCCGGTACGGCGAGATCCTGGAGCGCTCGCTGATCCACGAGGGCATCAAGCACTACTTCCTGGTGAGCTTCCCCCAAGAGCCCGGTGCGCTGCGCCGTTTCCTCGCTGAGATCCTCGGCCCCGACGACGACATCACCCTGTTTGACTACGTCAAGCGCAACAACCGGGAGACCGGGCCGGCGCTGATCGGTATCGAGCTCGGCCGTGCCGAGGACCTCGACGGCCTGCTGGAGCGGCTCGCAGAGAGCCCGCTGGGGGTGGAGCGGGTGCCACCGGGGAGCCCGTTGTTCCACTACCTGGTGTGACCGCGGCTGACTACGCTGCGGCCATGGTCCAGTACGAGCTCCGCACCGACGTCCCCTCGCCGGGGCCCTTCTCGGGGTTGCTCGGCTTTCGGTACATCAGCCTGGACGGCGACGAGGCGGTCGTGGAGGCAGACCCGGGTCCGGAGCACTGCAACGGCGGCGGCATCGTGCACGGCGGCTACCTGTCCTCGCTGTTGGACACCACCACCGGCTGGGCCGCTCACAGCGGGCTGCCGGCGGGGACGGCTGCTCCGCACGTGCAACTGAGCGTCCAGTACGTCCGGGCTGCACTGCCGGGCTTCACCCTGGTGTGCCGCGGACGGGTCGTCGGTGGCGGTCGCCGGATCGCCTCGGCCGAGGCCGAGATCACCCAGGACGGCAGGGTGATCGCGCGGGCGATCACCAGCCACGCGCTGATCTCCCGCAGCTAGCCGCACGAGGTCGTGCCGCACGAGCTCCCCCGCAGGACATGCAAATGTCGCGGGTGGGATCGGGCGGAGCGGGCGCTGCGCCCCACCAGCAACATTTGCATGTCCCGGGGGGAGGTGGGAGGTGGGAGGCTCACTGAGAGACCCAGCTCGTCAACCGGCCCGTACCCCTAGCGGATCCGGAACCGGCGCATCATCTTCAGGCCCGACAGCATCGACCTCGCGTACTCGTCGTACTCCTGGCCCGGGCGCACGCCCATCACCTGCTTCTTCAGCTCCCCGATGTTCTGCACGTCGGTGTACTTGGTCAGGCCGCTGTCGCCGTGCCGGGAGCCGACGCCGGACTGCTTGACCCCGCCTGATGGGGTCCCCTTCGAGGCGTACGCCGTGGCAAGCGAGTCGTTGATGTTCACGTTGCCGGACTCGATCTGCAGCGCCACCTCCCGCGCCGCTTTGAGGTCCTTGCCCCAGACCGACGCGTTCAGGCCGTAGTCGGTGTCGTTGGCCAGCGTGATCGCCTCGGCGACGGTCGCGTACTGGTGCAGGGCGACCACCGGCCCGAAGGTCTCGGTCGTGCCGGCGAGCATGTCGCCGGTGACGCCCTCGAGCACCGTCGGCTCGAAGAAGGCCGGCCCCAGGTCGTCGCGCGTTCGCCCGCCGGTGAGCACGGTGGCTCCTTTGGCCACCGCGTCGGCGACATGCGAGGCCACCCGGTCGCGGTGCTCCGGGGAGACCAGCGAGCCGAGCTCGGGCCCGAAGTCGTAGGAGGCCCCGATCTCGAGCGCCTCGGCGGCGGCGATGAACCGGTCCCGGAACTCGTCGTACCGGCTGGCCGGGAGGTAGATCCGCTCGATGTGCATGCAGATCTGGCCGGTATTGCCGAAGACCCCGAACAGGGCGCCCTGCACGGTCTCCTGCAGATCAGCGTCGGGCAGAACGATCATCGGGTTCTTGCCGCCGAGCTCGAGACAGCAGCCGATCAGGTTGCGTCCGGCACGCTCGCCGATCACCCGGCCGGTGCCGGTCGAGCCGGTGAACATGACGTAGTCGGCGTTGTCGATCAGGGTCGGTCCGACGTCCGGCCCCTCGCCGCAGACCACGCCGAACAGGCCCTTCGGGAGCCCGGCCTGCTCGAGCAGGCTGATCCCGTACAGCGGCGACAAGGCGGTCTTGTTGTCCGGCTTCACCACGACGGCGTTGCCGGCGATCAGGGCCGGGATCGCATCGGAGAGGCCGGTAGCGAACGGGAAGTTCCACGGCGCGATGATCCCGACGACGCCCTTGGGCACTCGGACCTCGGTGGAGCTGGAGACCAGCGGCACCGGTCCGCCGCGCCGCTTGGGCGCCAGCAGCCGGGGGGCCCGTTTAATGTAATGGCTCATCACCATCGGCGGGTCGCAGGTCTCCTCCAGCGCCATCCGGCGGTTCTTGCCGCTCTCGGCCTGGATCAGGTCGGCGACCAGGTGCGCGTTGTCGATGAACAAGGTGTGCGCCTTCTTGAACACCTCCAGCCGCTGCGCGACCGAGCGCTTGGCCCACTCCCGCTGGGCGTCGCGGGCGGTTGCGAAAACCTGCTCGATGTCGGCGGGGCTGGACTGGGGCAGTTCGACCAGTACGTCGCCCGTGTACACCTCGCGGAGCGGCCAGGGTGCGGTCTGCGTCCCTGGGACCCGGGCCACCAGTCCGGAGAGGAGCTCATCGGTCAGGGACGCGGGTCGCTGTACCCGCAGCGGCGTGCTGGTCATGGCCGGACCCTAGCCCTCGCGTGGGCCAATCCACAGGGGTTCGATGGCGCAGTTGTGCCCGTTGTGGACTAGAGTCAGTGTCGGAACAGTGGTGGTTTAGTCGGGCCGGGGTAGCTTTTCAGGTCAAGCCGACTAGACCGGTTGGGGACCCGGTGAGCGTAAACGAGCACCAATTCGCGCACCATGGCCCCCAGCGGCCTCAGGTTCAGTTGCTCCCGGAGGGATTTGACCGGTTTCATCTGACTCGTGCCGTAACGGGCACGCAATCAAGTCGTTGTATGAATACGGAGAGCCCACCTGACGTGCTGAGCGCAGTTGGCGAGATGGCACTGACACGGGAGACGTGGATGAAGAAGCTGGTAGTGATCGGGGTGGCGGCCCTTGCTGCGTTTATCGCAGCAATCGGGTTGGCACAAACGGCTAGCGCCTATCCGGAGACGACCTGCACGGTCACGGTGAACGCCCAGAAGATCCTCTCGGGCTCCGAGCTGAAGGTCACCGGCACCGCGCAGCAGTTCACGACGCCGCGGCATTCAGCCCGCCTGGCGGCTACGACCGTCCACTGGAGCGCGACGTTCAACAGCGTCGTGCATGAGGCGGACGTGAACAGCTTCGCCACGACGTTCAAGGTGCCGTCGGTCAAGGCCAAGACTGTCTTCCCGCTGAAGGTGACGGCCCTGATGCCGGACGCAGCGACCACCTGCCAGCGCACGCTGGACATCACGGTGGAGCCGAGCGGCACCAATGTCACGCCTCCGACCGGCCCGACGCTCCCGAACACCGGTGGCCCGCGACTGGCGCTGCTGATCGTCGGCCTCGCGCTGGTGCTCGCCGGTGGTGGCGCGATCTACACGTCCCGTCGTCGTCACGGTGGCACGCACACCGCCTGATCTGACTCCTTCGACGAGAGCCTGCCCTTCGGGGCAGGCTCTCGTTCGTTTTCCGTGGGCTGCCCGACTCTCTTCCCCACGAAACTAGAACACGTTACAGTCCGGGCATGATCTTGGATCGCTTCAAAGTCACCGGACAGGTTGCAGTCATCACCGGTGCAGGCCGCGGGATCGGGGCCGCTTCGGCGATCGCCCTGGCCGAGGCCGGCGCCGACGTCGTCATCTCAGCGCGGCATAGCAAGCAGCTCGCTGAGGTGGCCGAGCAGGTCAAGGCCGTCGGGCGCCGTGCCCTGGTCGTCAAGGCCGACCTCTCCGACCTCGAGCAGACCGCGGGCCTGGCCCAGGCGGCGTACGACGAGTTCGGCCGCCTCGACATCATCGTGAACAACGTCGGCGGCACGATGCCGCTGCCGTTCCTCGACACCGACGAGGACTTCCTCGTCGACGCGTTCAAGTTCAACGTCGCGACCGCGCACGCGCTCACCCGGGCGGCCGTGCCGCTGATGCTGACCGGGGAGGACCCCGGCGGCTCGATCGTCAACATCTCCTCGGTGATCGGCCGCGTCTCCGGGCGCGGGTACGTCGCCTACGGGACCGCGAAGGCCGCCCTGACGCACTGGACCCGGCTGGTCTCCAAGGACCTCGCCCCGCTGATCCGGGTGAACGCGATCGGCACCGGCTCGATCCTGACCAGTGCGCTGGACTACGTCGCGAGCGACGAATCGGTGATGAACGAGCTCGCCGAGAAGACCACGATGCAGCGCGTCGGAGAGGTCGAGGACATCTCGGCTGCGGTCGTCTACCTCGCCAGCAGGGCAGGCGCGTTCCTGACCGGCAAGGTGATCGAGGCCGACGGCGGCCTGGACATCCCGAACCTGGACTTCAACCTGCCCGACCTCGAAGCACGATGAGCGCCCAGGAATCAACGCCGTTGCGCGTCGTGGCCTGGTCGACCGGCACCATCGGGCGGCATGCGATCGCCGGCATCGACGCCCGCCCGGACCTGGAACTGGTCGGGCTGTGGGTCTCCAACCCGGACAAGGTCGGGCAGGACGCGGGCCGGCTCGCGGACCTCGGTCGCGATCTCGGCGTGCTGGCGACGAACGACAAGGAAGCTCTGTTCGCGCTGAAGCCGGATGCCATCGTGCATTCGGCGATGACCGACGACCGGATCTTCGACGCCCTCGAGGACCTCGTCGAGTTCGTCGAGAGGGGCATCAACGTGGTTTCGTCGGGCCCGGTCGTGCTGACCTTCCCCGAGGGCACCGGCCTGGACTCCTATGTCGACCGGATCAACGCCGCCGGTACCTCCAACGGTGCCAGCCTGCACGTGAACGGGATCGACCCCGGCTTCGCCAATGACGTGCTGCCGCTGGTGATGACCAGCCTGTCGCAGCGGATCGACAAGGTCGTGGTCAGCGAGATCTGCGACTACTCGACGTACTACCAGCCGGTGGTGATGCAGGACCTCTACGGCTTCGGCCGTCCGATGGACTACGCCGCGATGCTCTGGCAGCCTGGCGTCCTGACCGCTGCCTGGGGGCCGGTCGTCCGGCAGATCGCCGCCGGCCTGGACCTCGAGTTGGACCCGGTCCTGACCGAGTACCACGAGCGGATCGCCTCCGAGGTCGACCTGACGATCGACTCCTGCGACGTACCGGCCGGCTCGATGGGCGCGGTGAAGTTCGGCGTGATCGGCACCGTCGACGGCGTACCCCGCGTCCAGCTTGACCACGTCACCCGGACGAACCCGGCTCAGGGGCCCGAGTGGCCGCAGCCGGCCGAGGGCGACGGCGGCTACCGGGTGGAGATCTTCGGCGAGCCGATGATGAAGGTCGACTTCAACCACCACGGCGAGCACGGCGATCACAACGTGTCCGGGATGATCACCACCGCGATGCGGCTGGTCAACGCAGTGCAGGCCGTCTGCGACGCCCCTGGTGGCGTCGTGGTGGCCAAGGACCTGCCCCTGATCACCGGCCGCGGCTTGGTCACGCGATGATGGCCTGATGCCCGACAATCCCGACACGTCCTCAGCCCAGACCTCGCGCCAGATCAGCCCGGACTCCGGCGCACTGTGGACCGAGCCCGGTGCCTGGTCGGTCGCTCCCGGGGTGCACCGGATCCCGCTGCCGCTGCCGATGGACGGGCTGCGTGCCGTCAACGTCTACGTGATGGAGACCGACCAGGGCCTGGTCCTGATCGACGGTGGCTGGGCGATCCCCGAATCGCGGTCGCTGTTCGAGTCCTCGTTGACGTCGCTGGGCTACTCCGTTGCCGACATCCGGCGCTTCCTGGTCACCCACATGCACCGCGACCACTACACCCAGGCGTGGGTGGTGGGCCAGGAGACCGGCGCCGATGTCAGCCTCGGCCTCGGCGACAAGGGCTCGATGGATCTGCTGCACGACGAGAAGCTGGACCGTGATCCGAACCTGACCCGGCTGATCGCGGCGGGCGCGCGCGAGCTCGCCGAGGGCTGGCGCAAGGACATGCCCCGCGAGGACCGGCCGATCAACAACTACGGGATGCCGGGCACCTGGCTGGACCGCGATCTGGTGGTGGACCTCGGCGCGCGCCGGCTCGACGCGATCGCGACCCCCGGCCACACCCAGGGCCACTACGTGTTCGCGGACACGGCCGGAGGCCTGCTGTTCGCTGGCGACCACGTGCTGCCGACGATCACGCCGTCGATCGGCTTCGAGCCGGCCTGGGTGGAGAACCCGCTGCGCGACTTCCTGGACTCGCTGGCGAAGGTCCGGGCACTGCCCGACCTGATGCTGCTGCCGGCGCACGGCCCGGTCGCCCCGAGCTCGCACGCCCGGGTCGACGAGCTGGTGGCGCACCACGACGAGCGCCTGGCGATGTGCCGCGACGCCGTCGCCGGCGGCGCCCGTACGGCGTGGGATGTGGCCGGCGTGCTGCCCTGGACGCGGCACAACCGGACCCGCGCCGAGCTCGGGATCTTCGACGCGGTCCTGGCCGCCTTCGAGACTCTCGCTCACCTCGAGCTGATGGCACTGGCCGGCGACCTGGTCCGTACCGACGACGCGGACGGCGCCCGCGAGTACACGATGCCCGTCCCGGCTACCGGGCCTGCCGAAGCGCGGTGACCGGCGCGCGCTAAGGTGGCGCCACACGACAGGGGAGCGCCCAGGGATCCTCGGGGATTGTCAGGGGCGCTGAGAGTGCGGAGCAGCCGCAGACCCTTGAACCTGCCCGGTTAGCACCGGCGAAGGAAGTCGAAGGTAGTTATGCGCACCCGTAAGAACCGTCAACGCCTGCTGCAGCTCGCAGCGATCACTGCGACCGGGGCTCTGGTCCTCAGCGGCTGTGGATCGTCGTCGGCCGACACCGCGAACGGCAAGGTCCTGACCATCGCCACCCACGACTCGTGGGCGATGTCGAAGTCCGTGATGGCCGAGTTCAAGGCCGAGACCGGGATCACCGTCCGGATCGCCAAGAACGGCGACGTCGGGGAGCTGACCAACAAGCTGGTGCTCACCAAAGGCGATCCGATCGCCGATGGCGTCTTCGGCATCGACAACACCTTCGCGACCCGCGCGATCGACGAGGGCGTGCTCGCGAGGTACACGCCGCTGATCGCGCCGGCCTCGCTGCGCCAGTTCGAGCTGACCGGAAACGGGCAGTCGTACCTGACCCCGATCGACTACGGCGACGTCTGCATCAACCTCGACGACACGTGGTTCGCCAAGCACAAGATCGCCGAGCCGAAGACACTCGACGACCTCGTCGACCCGAAGTACAAGGGCTTGATGGTCACGCCTGCCGCCACCACCAGCTCGCCCGGACTGGCCTTCCTGCTCGCGACGATCGGCCACTACGGGCCGACCGGCTGGAAGGCCTACTGGGAGAAGCTGCTCGACAACGGCGTGAAGATCGACGCCGGCTGGACCGACGCCTACGAGGTCGACTTCACCGCCGGCGGCGGGCACGGCGACCGCCCGATCGTGCTCTCCTACTCCTCCTCGCCGCCGTTCACGGTGCCGAAGGGGGGCACCAAGCCGACCACCAGCGCACTGCTCGGCACCTGCTTCCGTCAGATCGAGTACGCCGGGGTGCTCAAGGGCGCGAAGAATCCCCAGGCAATGCAGAAGTTCATCTCGTTCATGATCAACAAGCAGTTCCAAGCGGCGCTGCCGGACAACATGTACGTCTACCCGGCGGACACCTCGGTCGCGCTGCCCGCGGACTGGAGCACGTGGGCGCCCGTCTCGCCGGACCCGATCTCGGTCTCCCCGGCCGACATCACCAAGAACCGCACCCAGTGGCTCGACGAGTGGCGCGACCTCACCACCCGGTGAGCGGCGGCCCGGTGGGAGGTCGCTGGATCGACCGGCTCGGTACGGCGGCCGTGGCGGCCGTACCGCTGCTGGTGCTGATCGCGTTCTTCCTCTACCCAGTCGGCGGGATGGTCGCGCGCGGCTTCTGGCCGGGAGGATCGTTCCATCCTGGCGGGGTCTGGGACGTCCTGGAGCGCTCGCGGGTGCACCGGGTGCTGTGGTTCACCGTCTGGACCGCAGGTCTGGCCACGGCGCTCGCGGTGGTCCTGGGCGTACCGGTGGCCTTCGTCCTGCACCGGCTCTCGTTTCCCGGCCAGGGCCTGCTGCGCACCCTGATCGTGGTCCCGTTCGTGATGCCGACCGTCGTGGCCGGCGTCGCGTTCCGTGAGCTGATCGCGGCCTCGGGCCCGCTCGGCGGCCTCCACCTCGACGGCACCCCGACCGCGATCGTCGCGGCGCTGGTGTTCTTCAACGTCAGCGTGGTCGTGCGTACTGTCGGCTCGTTCTGGGAGGGCCTGGACCGGCGTACCGAGGAGGCGGCGGCGGCGCTCGGGGCGTCGCCGCTGCGCGTCTTCGGCACCATCACGCTCCCGGCGCTGCTGCCCTCGATCGCGTCGGCGGCGAGCGTGGTGTTCCTGTTCTGCTCGACGTCGTTCGGCATCGTGCTGACCCTGGGCGGCCTGCGCTACGCCAACGTCGAGACCGAGATCTACCAGCTCACCACGCAGGAGCTCGACCTGCAGGGGGCGGCCGCGCTGTCGGTGCTGCAGATCGTGGTGATCACCGGGTTGCTGGTGCTCTCGCACCGAGCCCGGCGCGGCAGCCCGGCGTTGAGCCGCCAGGCCCGGCCGGGCCGTCGGCCGCGCTGGCGTGACACCGCAGTGATCGCCTGGTCGTTCCTGGTCGTCGCGATGCTGATGACCCCGCTGGCCACGTTGGTCGAGGAGTCGCTGCGCTCGCCAGACGGCTGGACGCTGGCCAACTACCGGGCCCTGCAGACGACCGGGAGCGACGACGCCCTCCTGGTCACGGCGTCCAGCGCTCTGCGCAACTCGTTCGTGATCGCCGTCCAGGCGGCCGGGATCGCCCTCGTGCTCGGCGTGATCGTGTCCTACCTGGTCTCGCGACGCCCGCGCACCGGCGCCGCTCGGCGGCTGACCGGGCTGTTCGATGGGGTCTTCATGCTGCCGCTCGGCGTCTCTGCGGTGACGCTCGGCTTCGGGTTCCTGATCACCCTGGACCGGCCGCCGCTGGATCTGCGGACCTCCGAGCTGCTGATCCCGATCGCCCAGGCGATGGTCGCGCTCCCGCTGGTGGTCCGCACGGTGGCGCCGGTGCTGACCTCGATCGACCCCCGGCAGCGCGAGGCCGCGGCGTCGCTCGGGGCAGGGCCGCTACGGGTGCTGGCCGTCGTCGACCTGCCGCATGCCTGGCGGGCTGTGCTGGCCTCGATCGGGTTCGCGTTCGCGGTCTCGCTCGGCGAGTTCGGAGCGACCAGCTTCCTGGCACGCGATGACAGCCCGACGCTGCCGGTGGTGATCTACGACCTGATCGGCCACCCCGGCGCCGCGAACTTCGGGATGGCGATGGCTGGCTCGGTCGTGCTCGCAGCGGCGACCGGGGCCGCGATGCTGATGGTCGACCGGTTCCGGGTGGCCTCGGTCGGAGCGTTCTGAGATGACAGGGCTCGCCGTACGCGACCTGACCGTCAGGTTCGGCTCGACGACTGCCGTCGACGCCGTCGACCTGGAGGTGCCCGGCGGCTCGGTCACCGCCGTCCTCGGACCGTCAGGGTCCGGCAAGTCCACGCTGCTGCGGGCGGTGGCTGGGCTGGAGGCGCCCGCCTCCGGCTCCGTCGCGTACGCCGGGGTGGACCTGGACCGGGTCCCCGTCCACCGCCGCGGCTTCGCACTGATGTTCCAGGACGGCCAGCTCTTCGCCCACCAGAGCGTCGCCCGCAACGTCGGCTACCCGCTCCGCCTCCGGCATCGTCCGGCGTCGGAGATCACTGCCCGGGTCAGCAGCCTGCTCGACCTGGTCGGCTTGGCCGGCTTCGAGGACCGGTCGCCGGCGACGCTGTCGGGCGGCGAGCGGCAGCGGGTCGCCCTGGCGCGGTCCCTGGCCGTCGAGCCGCGGATGCTGTTGCTCGACGAGCCGTTGAGCGCGCTCGACGCCGGCCTGCGGGAACGGCTCGCGGCCGATCTCGCCGCGATCCTGCGGGCTGCAGGCACGACCACCTTGCTGGTCACCCACGACCACGAGGAGGCCTTCGCGATCGCCGACCGGATCGTGCTGATGCGCGAAGGCCGGGTCGTCCAAGGCGGCACCCTGGATGACGTCTGGCGCGCCCCCGCGGATGCTTGGGCGGCCCGGTTCCTGGGCTACGCCGTGGTGCTGGACGGGGGGCCGGCCAGACGGCTGCGCGATCTCGTCGACCCCGCAGCCACCTGGGCCTCGGTCGCCCTGCGCCGCTCGGCGATCCAGCTCCAGGACGGCGGCCCGTTGAGCGGCACCGTGCTCGCGGCCCGGGTCGGGCCCGAGCAGGTCCGCCTCGAGCTCGAGGTCGACGGGCTGGGTCGGATCGAGGGGGTCGCGGATCCAGGGCACCGCGTCCAGGCCGGGGACCGGGTCGCCCTAGGCGTCGTACCCGACCGTCTGGCGGCACTGCCCGGACCGGCCTGAGGCAGGGCGAATAGACTCCGTCCCTGTGACCCAGACCGCGACCTCCCCGCGCCCCGAGGTCCCGTCCCCGACGCGGACCGTCGCGGTGCTGCACTGGCGCCGGGCCTACGCGATGCTCGTCACGATCGCGATCACCATGGGCGTCCTGTGCGTGATCTGCAGCAGGTCGCTGCACTACCCGCTGCGCGACCCCGACGGCTTCCTCGGCCCGGCATGGATGCGCCTCCCGCTGCTGGTCGGCGGTGCTTTCGTCGCCGACGTCCTGCCCCGGACGCTGTTCCGCTCACGGGGCAACCCGGCCCGCTACCTCACCGAGGCCCGCCTGCTGATCAAGGAGCACTGGACCCGCGAACGGATCACCTTGGTGATCGTGGGTCTCATCGGGTTCTACCTGACGTATGTCAGCTACCGGAACCTGAAGAACTTCCTGCCGTTCATCCGCTCCGACGGGTCGGGCCACGCCAAGCTCTACGACTACCAGCTGCACCGCTTCGACGAGTGGCTGCTCTTTGGCCACGACCCGGCGACTGTGCTGCACAAGCTGCTCGGCACCGGCTGGGTGGCCTACGTCTTGTCCTGGGACTACCTGCTCTTCCTGCCGATGGTGCCGATCTCGGTGGTCGTCTGGGCGGTCTGGTCCAAGAACGTCAGCTTCGGCTACTGGTTCATCACTGCGCAGTGCATCTGCTGGGGCCTGGGGACGTTGAGCTACTACCTGGTCCCGACCCTCGGCCCGAACTTCTTCGCGCCGTGGCTCTACAAGAACCTCCCGCTCACGGGCGTCTCCAAGCTCCAGGACTCGCTGTTCAACGGACGTCAGAGCATCTTGTGGAACCCGTTCGCCGACGGCGTCCAATCGGTGGCCGGCTTCGCGTCCTTGCACGTGGCGATCACTGTCACCCTGGCGCTGGTCGGCCAGCACACGCTGCGGACCCGGGCGTTGCGCGTCGGGCTGTGGATCTACTGCGGCGTCACGATCGTCTCCACGACGTACTTCGGCTGGCACTACATCGCCGACGACTTCGCCGGTCTCCTGATCGCGCTGATCGCTGTCTACCTCGGCGGCTTGGGGACGGGCCAGAAGTTCGACCGCTGGGGGCGTCGCTCGCACCCCACGACAGCGACCAGCGGGGTCCCGATCGAGGACCTCGACGACGCCCTCTGACGACGCAAATTCTTCGGCCAGACGAATTACAACCTTGTAGTTTGTCAACCCGACACGCGGGAAGCTGAAAATTATTTTGTGAAAGGTGTTCCCAATGTGACTGGTGGGGTTTAGCGTCGGGGTCGCGTCACCGTGAAAACGGTGAACGCACCTTCCCCGACGTCACCGAAAGAACGAGGTACGACCGTGCGCAGCACAGTCCGAGGAGCGCTCGCCACTGCGGTCGCCCTCGCATGCGTCGGCGGTTTCACCTCAGCGGCCGTCGCGGACAAGCACCCCACCGTCCCGACCAAGTCGCAGGTCGACCAGGCCAAGGCCAACGTGACCAAGAAGGCCGGTGACGTCGCCTCGATCCAGGCGGCCCTGGTGGTCGCGAACAATAGGCTCGAGCAGGCCGGAGACAAGGCCGAGGAGGCCTCCGAGGCCTACAACGGCGCGGTCTGGCACCTGCAGCTCGCGAAGGCCGCCACGACCAAGGCGCTCGCCGCGGCCAAGGCCGCTACTGCGCACGTGGCCACCGAGCGCGCGGGCATCGCCGCACTGGCCGTCCAGTCCTACTCCGATGGCACCTCGCTCGCCGGGGTCACCGCGCTGCTGGGTCCTGGTGGACCGGCGGACGCGATGAACCGGGTCGATGTCGTGGAGAGCGCGGCATCCTCGATGAAGGCGCGGTTCGACGAGTACGCCGCAGCCAGCGCACTCGCCAAGGCCGCCACCAAGAAGGCGGAGGCCGATCAGGCCAAGCAGGCCGAGCTCACCACCGAGGCTGCGCATCTGCGCGACAGCGCGGCGGCACAGGCCAAGACCGCTCAGAGCCAGGCCACCGCCATCGCGGCCCAGAAGAGCCAGCTGATCACGCAGCTCGCGGCCGACCAGAAGATCTCCGTCGCGCTGGCCACCCAGCGCCAGCAGGCGCTCGAGGCGATCGCCGCGGCGAAGGCCGCAGCAGCGGCAGCCGCCAAGGCGCGTGCTGCTGCCGAGGCGGCCGCCCAGGCCGCGGCCGCGAAGAAGGCGAACGAGGCCAAGGGCGGCAGCTCCGACAACAGCGCCGGCGACCCGGGCGACGACAGTCCGACGACGCAGGTGGCCACCACTGCTGCCGCGGCCCGGGCGATCGCGTTCGCACGTAGGCAGCTCGGCAAGATGTACCTCTGGGCCGCGGCCGGTCCGGACCGCTGGGATTGCTCGGGCCTGACGATGGTGGCCTGGCAGCAGGGCGGCGTCTCGCTGCCGCACTACTCCGCTGCCCAGTACGCCGAGATCGAGCACATCGGGGTCGACGACCTCCGGCCCGGCGACCTGGTCTTCTGGGGCGGCTCGCCGGACACGATCCATCACGTCGCGATGTACCTCGGCGGCGGGATGATCATCCAAGCACCGCACACCGGTGCGGCAGTGGACATCGAGTCGATGTACGCCTGGGAAGCGCCGAGCTACTTCGGTCGCCCCTGACGCTCCGATCACCGCTGGCCGGCGACGAATGGGGACGCCGAAAAGTGGGACAGTGGAGGCATGGCCGATAGTGCTGGCACCAGCCCTGCCCCTGTTATCGATGTCCCGGCACTGACCGCCCTCCTGGACGGTACCTACGTCGAGGTCCGCAATCTGACCCGCAAGCGCCTGGTGGAGTACGCCGGCGTGCTGGTCGATCAGCGTGAGATGGACCGGTCCGCCTTCCGTGAGCGGGTCAAGGACGTCGTCGTCGCGCTGGCCGGCACCGGGCAGACCGGACTCGGCTTCCCGACCGCGTACGGCGGCGGCGGCGACATCGGCGCCTCGGTCGCGGCGTTCGAGACGATGGCGTTCGGCGACCTCTCGGTGCTGGTCAAGGTCGGCGTGCAGTTCGGCCTGTTCGGCGGCGCGATCCTGCAGCTCGGCACCCAGCGCCACCACGACGCCTACCTCGCCGACCTCGTCGCTGCCGAGGTGCTCGGCTGCTTCGCGATGACCGAGACCGGTCACGGGTCCAACGTGCAGGCACTGGGGACCACGGCCACCTACGACCTGGCCACCCGCGAGTTCGTGATCACCACCCCGGACGAGAGCTCGCGCAAGGACTACATCGGCAACGCCGCCGAGCATGCCCGGCTCGCTGTCGTCTTCGCGCAGCTCGAGATCGGCGGCCAGTCCCAGGGCGTGCACGCCTTCGTGGTGCCGATCCGCGATGAGAAGGGGCGGCCGCTGCCCGGCGTACGCACCGAGGACGACGGCCGCAAGATCGGTCTGAACGGCGTCGACAACGGCCGGCTGTCCTTCGACGGAGTCCGGATCCCACGGGAGAACCTGCTCAACCGGTACGCCGACGTCACCGAGACCGGCGTCTACGTCTCCGACATCGACAACCCGGACCGGCGCTTCTTCACGATGCTGGGCACCCTCGTCCAGGGCCGCGTCTGCGTAGGTGGCGCCGGCATCAACGCCAGCAAGGTCGCGCTATCGATCGCGGTCAAGTATGCGCTGGCCCGCCGCCAGTTCGGCAACCCCGGCGGCGGCCCGGAATTCCAGGAGGAGCTGCTGCTCGACTACGGGCTGCACCAGCGTCGACTGCTGCCGTTGGTGGCGCGGACCTACGCGCTGCACTTCGCCCAGGAGATCCTCGCCGGCGAGCTGCACGCGGTGTTCTCCGCGACTACCGAGGTCGACGAGCGGACCCGGCGGGCGCTGGAGTCGCGGGCCGCGGGCACCAAGGCGCTCGGCACCTGGCATGCCTCCGAGACGATCCAGGAATGCCGTGAGGCCTGCGGCGGTGCTGGCTACCTCTCGGCGAACCGCTTCGACGCGCTCCGCGCGGACACGGACGTGTTCACCACCTTCGAGGGCGATAACCACATCCTGCTGCAGCTGGTCGCCAAGGGACTGCTGACCGACTTCTCCTCCTCGTTCGGCGAGCTCGACCAGCTCGGGATGGTCCGCTTCGTCGCCGGGGTGGCCGTGGAGACGGTCATCGAGCGGACCGCGGTGCACAAGCTGCTGGAGCGGATCAAAGACGTGCTGCCGGGCGGCGACGACTCCTGGGACTCCGAGGCCGGGATCAGCGACCCGGAGTACCAGCTCGCGATGCTGCGCTGGCGCGAGGAGCACATGCTCTCCGGTGTCGCCCGGCGCCTCAAGCGCGGGATGGACGGCGACATGGATCCGGCCGAGGTCTTCAGCCACTGCCAGGACCATGTCATCGGCGCGGCCCGGGCGCATGTCGAGCGATTGGTCCTGGAAGCGTTCGTTGCCAAGGTCGCCTCGATGCCCGACGACGCTGCCGGCCCGGGCAACAAGGCCGCGCTCGGCATGCTCTGCGACGTGTACGCGCTCACGGTGATCGAGGCTGACCGCGGCTGGTGGATGGAGCATGGCCGGCTGTCCTCGCAGCGCTCGAAGGCGATCAGCCGCGAGATCGGTGAGCTGTGCCGTAGGGTCCGTCCGATCGCCGAGGACCTAGTGGACGGCTTCGGGGTGCCTGCGGAGATGCAGGCGACCGAGATGCTCGCGCCGCGGGCCTGAGGAGACGAGACCCGAGATGCTCGAACGCCTACGACTGCCCGGCTTGGGCGGCTGGAGCGAGGACCCGTTGTGGGCCACCGTCTACGACTGGTCGGTCGAGCACCGCAACGTCGGCGGGGCGCTGTGGCGGCTCGGCATCGGCAGCGATCTCGGCCTGCTCTATGACGCGGCGGCCGAGATCGGCCGGCAGCCAGCCGGTTCCTCGGTACTCGACGTACCGTGCGGGGGCGGGGTCGCGCTGCGCGGCCTGCGCCGTGGCCAAGACATCCGGTACGTCGCGGCCGACATCGCCCAGACGATGCTGGATCGGACCATGGATGCGGCCCGGGAGCGCGGTGTCGCGGACCAGGTGGAGCCGGAGCTGGCCGACGTCGGCGACCTGCCGTTCGCCGATGGCGAGTTCGACCTGGTCGTCTCGTTCACCGGCCTGCACTGCTTCCCAGACCCGCACCAGGCGGTCCTGGAGATGGGCCGGGTGACCCACGCCGGCGGTGTATTGAGCGGCAGCGCTCTGCTCAATCCCGACTCGCTGAGCATCAACGGCCTGCGCACCCTCCCGGTCCGTCAGGTCGGTCGGGTCGCCGGCCTGCTCGGCCCCAGCGCCACCGGGATCGAGGTCCGGACGTGGATGGAGGAGGCCGGGTTCACCGACGTGACCCTGCGGATGTCGGGCGCGATCGGGTATTTCCGGGCCATCAAGGGCTGACGAACGGCGAAGCGAACCGACGGACGGGTGCGTCAGTGACCGCCAGCGGCCTTGAAGCGCTCGATCGAGGCCACGATCTCGGCCTCGGCCTCGGTACGACCGACCCAGTTGGCGCCCTCGACGGACTTGCCGGGCTCAAGGTCCTTGTAGACCTCGAAGAAGTGCTGGATCTCCAGCAGGTCGAACTTCGGGAAGTGGTTGATGTCGCGGATGTGCTCCATCCGCGGGTCGTGCGTCGGGACGCACAGCACCTTGTCGTCGCCGCCGGCCTCGTCGGTCATCCGGAACATGCCGATGGCGCGGCACTTGATCAGGCAGCCGGGGAACGTCGGCGCCTGCAGCACCACCAGGGCGTCGAGCGGGTCGCCGTCCTGGCCGAGGGTGTTCTCGATGTACCCGTAGTCCTCGGGGTAGGCGGTCGAGGTGAACAGCATGCGGTCCAGGCGGATCCGGCCGGTCTCGTGATCGACCTCGTACTTGTTCCTGGAGCCCTTGGGGATCTCCACGAGAACGTCGAACTCCACTGCGTTTCCTTCCGCTGCTGCTGGCGTTGGTGGTGCCGGGCTAGTCTCCCGCACAACGACCGGCTTCGCTAACCGAGGGGATGAAAAGTGGCAGCGCGTGAGCAACGACACGCTGGGCGTTCGCGCCGACGCCGCGGCTGGGTCTCGTGGGTCCCCGAGGCGGTGGTGGCTCTGGTCGTCGTCGCGGCGTACGGGAACGCGCAGTACCACCTCGGCCACCGCTGGTTCGGGCTGTCGCTGGCCGACCCGACCAGCAACCCCGCCGCGGTCGCGCCACCGGCTGGCCTGGACCTCCCGGTCGGTGCCGTCGCCCCGGCCGTGGCGCAGTACTCGCCGGGCGGGCACCTGGATGCCGCTGCGGTGACGGCTGCGCTGGCGCCGGTCATCAGCGACTCCAATCTCGGCGGGCACGTCACGATCCAGGTAACCGAGCTCGGCACGGGGAAGGTCGTCTACCGGCACGGTGACTACGCCGTGGCGCCCGCCTCGACCAACAAGCTGCTTACCACGACTGCCGCGCTGGCGACGCTCGGTCCGATGAGCCGGTTCACCACCAAGGTCGTCGCCGACGGTGACGCGGTGACCCTGGTCGGTGGCGGCGACCCGTTCCTGGCGAGCACGCCGGCCAAGGCGCACGGCCAGTACCCGGCCCGCGCGGACCTGACGACGCTGGCTCGGCGTACGGCGACCGCGCTGGCGGCTGCCGGGACGACCAGGATCCGGCTCTCCTACGACACGAGCCTCTTCAGCGGCCCGGCCGTGGACCCGCACTGGCCGAGCACCTATATCTCCGAGAACGTGGTGCCGCCGATCGGCGCGCTGTGGATCGACGAAGGAGCGGACGCTGATGGCCACTACGTCTCCAACCCGGCCCAGGTAGCCGGCGACGCGTTCGCCAACGACCTGCGCGCGCTCAAGGTCCAGGTTGTCGGCCCGGTCGCGGAGCAGAAGGCCCCAGCTGCGGCGACCCAGGTTGCGGAGATCCAGAGCGCGCCGCTCGGCGAGATCGTCCAGGAGACGCTGGCGCTGAGCGACAACAACGCTGCCGAGGTGATTGCCCACCAGGTCGGGCTCGCGGTGGACCACGACGGCTCGTACGCCGGGGGTACGGCCGCGGTCTTCTCAGTGCTGCACGGCCTCGGCGTCGACCTGACTGGTTCGCATGTCTACGACGGCAGCGGGCTCTCCCGCGATGACCGGCTCACCTCGGTGACGCTGACCGACGTCCTCCGAGTGGCTGCATCTGCGTCGCACCCGGGCCTGCGCGAGGTGCTCACCGGGCTGCCGGTCGCGGGCTTCTCCGGCTCTCTGCAGCGACGCTTCGACAACGGACCGGGTGCGGCCCGCGGACGGGTCCGTGCCAAGACCGGCACCCTGACCGGCGTGCACGGCCTGGCAGGTCTGGCGACCGACCTCGACGGCGACCAGCTGGTGTTCGTCATGATCGCCGACAGGGTCTCCCTCGAGGACAACCTCAATGCCCAGCACGACCTCGACCTGATGGCCGGGGCTCTGGGTGCCTGCCACTGTGGGCAGGGACCGTAGGGTCTTCCTCATGACTGACCCAGCGCGCCCCGGGATGATCGACTGGGACCTCGCCGTACGCGTCGGATCGCGGTTGGCAGGCGACGGCCCCGTGGTGAGCCGCTCCGAGGCCAACTCCGTGGTCGCCGAGCTGCGCGCCGGAGCTGAGCGGTCGACCCCGCTCGTCCGCGAGTACACCGGCCTGGTCGCCCAGGAGCGCACGGCCCCCGTGCTTGTGGTCGACCGGGGTGGCTGGATCCAGGCGAACGCGGACGGGTTCGCAACCGTGATCGCGCCGATCGTCGACAAGCTGCAGGAGAAGAAGGGCGCGCCGACCGGCATGGCCGAGGCCGTCGGGTCCCGGATCACCGGTGCCGAGCTCGGGCTGATGCTGGGGTTCCTCGGCAACAAGGTCCTCGGCCAATTCGACCCGTTCCACCAGGCGCCTGCCGCTTCTGGTCAGCCGAGTGCGGGGCGGCTCCTGCTGGTCGCTCCGAACATCGTCAGCGTCGAGCAGGAGCTCGGGGTCGACGAGCACGACTTCCGGCTGTGGGTGTGCCTGCACGAGGAGACGCACCGGGTGCAGTTCACGGCGGTCCCGTGGATGCGCGACCATCTGCATGAGCTGATGGGGCGGATCGTCAACGCCGTCGAGACCGACCCGGCGGCGCTGCTGACCGAGGGCGCGGCGAGGGTCGGCGCGATCCTGTCCGGCAAGGCCGATGGCAGCCTGCTGGACCTGTTCTCCTCGCCGGCGCAGAAGCAGGTCATCGACCAGGTGACCGGGGTGATGAGCCTGCTCGAGGGGCACGCCGATGTAGTGATGGATGGCGTCGGACCCGAGGTGATCCCGACCGTCTCGACGATCCGCGAGCGTTTCACCCAGCGGCGCAAGGGCGTCGGCACCTTGGACAAGCTGCTCCGCCGGCTCCTGGGCCTGGATCAGAAGATGGCGCAGTACCGCGACGGTGCAGTGTTCACCCGCGCCGCGATCGATGCCGTCGGCATGGAGGGCTTCAACGCCGTCTGGGCCGAGCCGGTCAACCTGCCGACCAAGTCCGAGATCCACGACCCCGCCGCGTGGCTCCAGCGGGTCCACGGCTGATGGCGCTGGCCCCGGCGCTCGCCGCGGTGCGGTTGGCGGTACGGCGGGACTTGCAGCACACCCGCGCGGTGATGGTCGCGTGCTCCGGTGGTGCCGACTCCCTAGCGCTGCTGGCGGCAACGGCCTTCGAGGCCAAACGCGACGGCATCAGGGTCGTCGGGGTGACGGTCGATCACGGTCTGCAAGCGGGTTCAGCCGATCAGGCCGCGAGAGTAGTGGCCCAGATGGCCGCGCTCGGAGCCGACGAGACGGCGACAGTCCGCGTGACCGTGGACCCGGGTCCGGCCGGGATCGAGGCGGGTGCTCGTGAGGCCAGGTATGAGGCTCTCGCAGAGCTGGCGCACCACGTCAGGGTCGAGCGGGTGCTGCTCGGGCACACCCTCGACGATCAGGCAGAGACCGTGCTGCTGGGCTTGGCACGAGGTTCTGGTGGACAGTCTCTCCAGGGGATGCGCCGAGTGTTCGCCTCCGACAACAACGTCGTGTTCTCGCGACCGTTCCTGACGATCACTCGTGCTCAGACTGAAGCAGCGTGCCGTGCCGACTCCCTCGAGTGGTGGGACGACCCCCAGAACGACGATCCGGGGTTCGCCCGGGTGCGGGTGCGGCGGACCGTGCTGCCGATGCTGGAGCGCGAGCTCGGCCCGGGCATCGCTGCGGCGCTCGCCCGTACTGGCGAGCAGTTGCGCGACGACATGGATGCTCTGGCTCCGCACGTTCGGACTGCCTACGAGCGGATGGCGGTCGAGGGTGGACTCGATGCCGCCGAGATGATCGACGGTGGCCAGCCCGCGATCTACACCCGGGTCGTGCGCCGTGCAGCAGTCGCGGCCGGGGCGATCGAGTCGGAGCTCACCCGTGCGCACGTCATGGCAGTGATGGGCATCCTCGGTCGTAGCGGCAAGGAGATCCAGCTCCCGGGCCACGTGACGGCGTACGCGGATGGCTCGCTCCTCTTCTTCAAACCCACCGAACCACTGCAGCTCTGATCATTCGGGCTGCGCACGCGGGAGTTCGGCAGCCCGTTTGATCAGAGTCGGTGCCAGGCTGGGAGCTGTGGCGCTGACCGAGACCCGTCCGGACTTCGCTCGACGCGAGGTCACCGCAGTCGCGGGACTGGTCGGGCTGGTGCTGCTCGCCTTCTCCGGGCGCTACGGCTACCACCGCGACGAGCTGTACTTCCTCGAGGCCGGCAAGCACCTCGCCTGGGGCTACCCCGACCAGCCGCCGCTGGTGCCGCTGATCGCCCGGGTCATGCAGGCGATCTCCCCGGACTCGCTGGTGCTGCTCCGACTGCCCTCGACGCTGGCGGCGACCGGTGTCGTGCTGCTGGCCGGCGCGATGGCGCGTGATCTCGGCGCCCGGCGCGGAGGCCAGGTCCTCGCGGCGGCCGCCACCGGCTTGTGCGGGTTCGTGCTCGCCACCGGCCATCTGCTCTCGACGGCGACCTTCTCGCTGCTGGGGTGGACGACGATGACCGCGATCCTGGTCAAGGTGCTCCAGGGTGGTCGGCCGCGCCTATGGCTCCTGCTCGGAGTCGTGGCGGGTGTGACGCTGCAGGCCAACGTCCTGGCTCTCGCGCTCGTGGGTGCGCTCGGCCTCGCGATCGTCCTGGTCGGCCCGCGCGATCTGTTCGGTCGGGTCGGCCCGTACCTCGCGGTCGCACTGGCCGGGATCCTGGTGGCGCCTTACCTGGTCTGGCAGGCGCGCAACGGCTGGCCGCAGATCGACGTCGGCCGCTCGATCGCGGCCGGCGGCTCGGGCAGCTCGCAGAGCAGATGGGCGTTCCTGCCGTTCCAATTCCTCCAAGTGGGGCCGTGGCTGGCGCCGCTGTGGCTTACCGGGCTCCGCCGCCTGTTCCGGGACGAGACGCTGCGCTGTCTCGCCGTTACCTACGCCGTTCTGGCGGTGGTGTTCGTCATCGGCGGCGGCAAGCCGTACTACCTCTCCGGCCTGTACCCGCTGCTGTTCGCGGCGGGGTCGCAGCGCTACCTCGACGCGGCTCGCCGCTGGGTCGTTCCGGTCCTGCTGGCGGCGAGTACGCCGGTGCTGCTGATCGTGCTGCCGGTGCTGCCGGCTCACGACGAAGGCCCGATCGTCGCGATCAACTACGACGCGGGCGAGACCATCGGCTGGCCGTCGTACGTCGACCAGATCGCCGCGGCCTACCACCGGCTGCCGCCCGGCACCGCGATCCTGACCGACAACTACGGCGAGGCCGGCGCGATCGACCACTACGGACCGCAGCGCGGTCTGCCGTCGGCGCACAGCGGTCACAATGCCTACGGCGACTGGGGTCCGCCGCCAGGCTCCGCCCCGGTCCTCGCGATCGGCCTGGACCCGGCGCTGTTGCGGGCCTCGTGCACCGAGGAACGCCCGCTCGGAACGCTCAAGGACCCGACCGGGATCGACAACGACGAGAACGGCACCACCCTGGTGTTCTGCAGTGGTCCGGTCCGACCCTGGGCCGGGCTATGGCACCGGTTCCGCCATCTCGGCTGAGATCAGCCGAGCAGCTCCTTGGCCAGCAGTCGCAGCGTCTCCTCGCGGGCAGGTGCTGCGTCGACCGGCGTCCCTTCGAACGCGCCGGCGACCGGGTTCACCATGACCTCGTCGACGTCGTACGTCGTGGCCAAGCTGCGCAGCTGGGTGGCCGCTGCCTCGGGAGTGCCGATCACCCAGCGCTCCTTCATCGCCAGCACCAGCGGCAGATGCGCGTCCGGGATCGGGTCGGCCTGGGCCTCCTCGACGGTCCGCTGTGCCCGCAGGGTCCCGCCGGTCCGCAACGCGACCATCGCCTGGAGCTGCGGGAGTGCCAGTGCCTGCGCCTCCTCGTCGGTGCCCGCCACCGCGACGTTCACAGTCAGGAACGTCTTCGGCGACGCCAGGGCCTCGGAGGCCTGGAAGCCGGACCGGTACAGCTCGAGCGCCTCAGCGGTGCCGTTGCCGGAGAAGTGGTGGGCGAACACGTACGGCAGACCGCGGGACGCTGCGAGCTGCGCGGAGTAGTCCGAGGACCCGAGCAGCCACACCGGCGGCTGGCTGGTCGCGCCCGGCGTCGCATTGAGGGCGTGCACCCGGCCGTTGATCTGCAGGCCGACGCCGCCCGGGCTCATCATCGCGATCACGTTGTCGACGTACGACGGGAACTGGTTGACCGCGTCGTCGCTCACGCCGCCGGCGCCGTGACGCAAGGCATAGCTGGTGACCGGGTCGGTGCCCGGTGCGCGGCCGATGCCGAGGTCGATCCGGCCCGGGAACGCCGCCTCGAGCAGCGCGAACTGCTCGGCGATGACCAAGGGGGCATGGTTCGGCAGCATCACGCCCCCCGACCCGACCCGGATCCGCGACGTCGCGCCGGCGACCATCGCGATCAGGACCGGTGGGTTGGTGGCGGCGACGGCCGGCATGTTGTGGTGCTCGGCCAGCCAGTACCGGTGGTAGCCGGCCTCATCTGCGGTCCGCGCGAGCGACCGCGTCGCGGCCAGCGCGTCGGCGGTGGTCTGGTCGCTGCGGACGGGGACGAGGTCGAGGACCGAGAGCTGCATGAAGGGGCAACGCGGCTGTCCGGCCGGTTCTTCCCATGACCTAGGCTCATGCCCATGGACGCCGCGGATCTCGAAGCCGATCTCGTCAACATCCTGTACACCGAGGCCGAGATCCAGGCGAAGCTCCGTGAGCTGGCCGTCCGGATCCAGGCGGACTACATCGGCAAGGACATCCTGATCGTCGGCATCCTGCGCGGTGCCGTGATGGTGATGGCCGACCTCGCCCGCGCTTTCGACCGGCATCTGGAGATGGACTGGATGGCGGTCTCCTCCTACGGCTCGGGGACCAAGTCCTCCGGCGTCGTGCGGATCCTCAAGGACCTCGACACCGACATCACCAACCGGCACGTGATCGTGGTCGACGAGATCATCGACACCGGCCTGACGCTGTCCTGGCTGATCTCCAACCTCGCCTCGCGCAACCCGGCCTCGCTGGAGATCTGCACGCTGCTGCGCAAGCCCGAAGCGCTGCAGATGGAGGTCGGCGTGAAATACATCGGCTGGGACATCCCTAACGAGTTCGTCGTCGGCTACGGCCTGGACTACCAGGAGCGCTACCGCAACCTGCGCGACATCGGCACGCTCGCGCCGCACGTGTACAGCTGAGCGACGGCCCGCCCGGCACGTCTATTCCTGACCACGAAGAGGCGCTTGCTAGGACTACCTGAGAGTATGTCCGGCGTGAAGCGATTTCTGCGTGGTCCGTGGCTGTGGGTCGGCCTTGCTGCTGTAGCCGTGATTCTGGCGTTCCAGTTCCTGGCGTCCAGCGGCGGATACGATCAGATCCAGACCTCCGAGATGGTCTCGCACATCAACAACGGCGACATCAAGTCGATGACCTTCGTGGGCGGCGGCGACCAGGAGATGCGCGCCGTGCTCAAGGACGGCAAGAAGGTCACGGCCAACTGGGTCGACGGCCAGCAGGCCGGGCTGGTCGACGCGGTGGCCAAGGAGCACATCAAGTACACCTCGAAGGTGCCGCACACGAGCCTCCTCGGCTCGCTGGCGGCGACGTTCCTGCCGATCATCGTGCTGGTCGTGATCTTCCTGTTCCTGATGAATCAGGTCCAAGGCGGTGGCGGCCGGGTGATGCAGTTCGCGAAGTCCAAGGCCAAGCTGATCAGCAAGGACATGCCGAAGACCACCTTCGCCGACGTCGCCGGCTGCGAGGAGGCGATCGAGGAGCTCGGCGAGATCAAGGAGTTCCTCCAGGAGCCTGCCAAGTTCCAGGCCGTCGGCGCCAAGATCCCCAAGGGCGTCCTGCTCTACGGGCAGCCCGGCACCGGCAAGACCTTGCTCGCGCGCGCCGTCGCCGGCGAGGCGGGCGTCCCGTTCTACTCGATCTCCGGCTCGGACTTCGTCGAGATGTTCGTCGGTGTTGGTGCCTCCCGGGTGCGCGACCTGTTCGAGCAGGCCAAGGAGAACGCTCCGGCGATCGTCTTCATCGACGAGATCGACGCCGTCGGCCGGCACCGTGGCGCCGGCATGGGCGGCGGCCACGACGAGCGAGAGCAGACGCTCAACCAGCTGCTCGTCGAGATGGACGGCTTCGACGTCCGCGGCGGCGTCATCCTGATCGCGGCCACCAACCGTCCCGACGTCCTAGACCCCGCACTGCTGCGCCCGGGCCGCTTCGACCGGCAGATCAGCGTCGACGCACCCGACCTCGCCGGCCGCGAGCAGATCCTCAAGGTGCACGCCCGCGGCAAGCCGATCGGCGCGGACGTCGACCTGCTCTCGGTGGCCCGACGTACGCCGGGCTTCACCGGCGCCGACCTGGCCAACGTGCTCAACGAGGCGGCCCTGCTGACCGCCCGGCTGAACGGCAAGCTGATCGACAACGCCATGCTCGACGAGGCGATCGACCGGGTCATCGCCGGCCCGCAGAAGCGGACCCGCTTGATGAGCGAGAAGGAGAAGCTGATCACGGCGTACCACGAGGGCGGCCACGCCCTGGTCGCTGCAGCGCTGCCCGGCACCGACCCGGTGCACAAGATCACGATCCTGCCGCGCGGCCGGGCTCTCGGCTACACGATGGTGCTGCCCGACGAGGACAAGTACTCCCAGACCCGCTCGGAGATGCTCGACAAGCTCGCCTACATGCTCGGTGGCCGCGCTGCTGAGGAGCTGATCTTCCATGACCCGACGACCGGCGCCGGCAACGACATCGAGAAGGCGACCGCGCTCGCCCGGGCGATGGTGACCCAGTACGGCATGACCGACACCCTCGGTGCGATCAAGCTCGGAGACGACAACTCCGAGCCGTTCCTCGGCCGCGACATGGGCCACACCCGCAACTACTCCGAGGACGTCGCCGCGATCATCGACGACGAGACCAAGAAGTTCCTCGCCACCGCGCACCAGGAGGCCTTCGACATCCTCGAGGAGAACCGCGACGTCCTCGACTCCCTGGTCCTCGCGCTGCTGGACAAGGAGACCCTGGACAAGCAGCAGGTCGCCGAGGTCTTCGAGCCGCTGCGCCGCCGCGCGGCTCGTCCGGCCTGGACCGGCTCGCCTGACCGGGTCCCCTCGACGATCCCGGCTGTCGCGGTCCCCAAGAGTGCGTCGAACGGCGTCGTGCCGGAGTCCGAGGGCGGCATCATCCTGACCCCTCCGGGTTCCGACGGCGACTCCTTCGGGGAGGCGCCACACCCCGGGAACACCCCATGATCGACGCGGCGGACCGTCCTGCTTTCGATCAGGATCGCGCGGCCGCCGCAGTGCGCGAGCTGCTTCTCGCGATGGGTGAGGACCCAGACCGCGAGGGACTCAAGGAGACGCCTGCTCGGGTCGCCCGGGCCTATGAGGAGCTGACCCACGGTCTGCGGCAGACCGCCGGGGACGTCTTGACGACGACCTTCGACCTGGGCCACAACGAGATGGTGCTGGTCCGCGACATCGAGCTCTGGTCGATGTGCGAGCACCACCTGGTGCCGTTCACCGGGGTCGCCCACGTCGGCTACATCCCCTCGGAGACCGGCAAGATCACCGGCCTGTCCAAGCTCGCCCGGCTCGTCGACGTCTACGCCAAGCGGCCCCAGGTCCAGGAACGGCTGACGACGCAGGTCGCCGACTCGCTGATGGAGATCCTGGGAGCACGCGGCGTGATCGTCGTGATCGAGGCCGAGCACCTCTGCATGACCATGCGCGGGGTCAAGAAGGCCGGCGCCCGCACGATCACCTCCGCCGTCCGCGGGATCATGCACAACGCCGCGACCCGCTCCGAGGCGATGGCGCTGATCAATGCGGCTCGCCGCTGAGCCTCACGTGCTGACGACCAGGCACGTCTCCGGGCTCGCCAGGCTCGACCGCCCGTTGGTGATGGGGGTGGTCAACGTGACCCCCGACTCGTTCTCCGACGGCGGCCGGTACGCCGACGTGGACGCCGCCGTGGCACACGGGCTGGACCTGGTCGCCCACGGTGCCGACCTGCTCGATATCGGCGGCGAATCGACCCGCCCGGGCGCGACCCGTCCGCTGGTCGCCGAGGAGCTGGCCCGGGTCATCCCGGTGATCACCGAGCTCGCCGCTGCAGGTGCCCGAGTCTCGGTCGACACGATGCGCGCCGAGGTCGCGGCCGCAGCGCTGGAGGCCGGGGCCGTGCTCGTCAACGACGTCTCCGGCGGTCTGGCCGACCCGGGGATCCTCGGCGTCGTCGCCGGTGCGGGGGCGGCGTACGTCGCGATGCACTGGCGGGCGCACTCCTCCGAGATGCAGGCGCGCGCGACGTACGACGACGTGGTGGCCGAGGTCCGCGACGAGCTCGCCGCCCGGATCGAGGCCGCGCTCGCGGCCGGCATCGCTGCCGACCGGCTCGCGATCGATCCGGGCCTCGGCTTCGCCAAGACCGCCGAGCACAACTGGCAGCTGCTGCGCTGCTTGGACGGGCTCGACGTGCTCGGGTACCCGAT
>DASRRQ010000121.1:0-11723 GCA_035695505.1 Marmoricola sp.
GCCGTCGGAGGCCAGGAAGACCGCGACCGGTGCGATGTCGTCGTACGGGTCGCCCATCCGGCCCATCGGGTTCGCCGCGTCGGCGAGCGCGACCAGCTCGGGGTACTCCCCGATCGCCCGCAGGAACGCCTGGCTCTTCGCAGCCGGGGCGATCGCGTTGACGGTCACTCCCGTCGGAGCCCACTCACGCGCGGCCGTGCGGGTCAGTGCGCGCAGCGCCTCCTTGGCGGCGTTGTACTCCAGCGATCCGACGTGGGCGTTCACGCCGTTGAGGCTGACCATGTTGATGATCCGGCCCCAGCCGCGCACCTTCATGTGCCCGAACGCCGACCGCATCGCCCAGAACGGCCCGTAGTAGGCCACCGCCATCGCGGCGCTCAGGGCCTCGCCGGTCTTGTTCTCCACGCGACTGATCGAGCCTCCGCCCCAGGCGTTGTTGACCACGATGTCGATCGACCCGTACGTCGAGACCGCAGCGCCGACCGCGCCTTCGACGTCCATCCGCCGGGCGACGTCGCACGTCACGAACAAGCCGTCGACCGATGCGGCCACGCCAGCTCCCTGCTCCTCGTTGAGATCGGCGACGACGACCTTGGCGCCTTCGTCGGCGAACCGCCGGACCAGGCCTTCACCGATGCCGGCGCCGCCGCCGGTGACCAGCGCGACGCGGCCTGCCAGTTGCCCGCTCATCGACCGGCTCCGACGGTGACGGCGAGCAGGTCGCGGGCAGACACGTCGCCGTCCAGCGCGCGCGTCGTGCGATGCAGGATCTCCCACCCCGCACCACTGCGTACCAGCTCGAACCGGTTCGCCCCGGCCCGGGCGACATGGAAGCGGTCCTGGTGGTGGACGACCAGGACGGACTCGCAGACCGCCACCGCGTCGTCACCTTCGGTCGTCACGACGACTGGCCCGAGGAAGTGCGTGCAGCCCGCAGCCACGAGACCCTGGTGCTGCGGCGACAGCACCATCGCGTGCACATCCGCACGACTGCGCATCTCCCAACCCTCGACGTCGTAGGTGCCCTCCTCGGCCCACAACGACGCGACCGCGTCGGCATCGGCGGCATCGACCAGCGGGCCGTAGCAGCCGATCAGCCGGGTGATGGCGAGCTCGTCCTCGATCCGGGCGAGTCGAGCTTCGAGTGCCGCGAGTCTGTCCTCAGTCATGCTCCCTAGACTAGAATGAATTCCAATAATCGAGAAGGGCGCAACGTGATCGATCTGGAGAAGTACGGCCCGTGGGCGGTCATCGCCGGTGGCTCCGAAGGCGTCGGCGCCGAACTCGCAAACCGGCTCGCGGCCGCCGGGATGAACCTGATCCTGCTCGCGCGCAAGCCCGTGCCCCTTGAAGAGACGGCTGCTGCCTGCCGCGCGTACGGCGTCGAGGTGCACTGCCTCGGCATCGATCTGGCGAGGCCCGGCGCCGCCGCACAGGTGATCGCCGAGACCGATGGCCTCGAGGTCGGGCTGCTGATCTACAACGCCGGCGCCAACACTCACAGCGCGGAGTTCCTCGACGGCGACCTGGAGGCTTTCGGGTCGGTCATCGACTTGAACATCACCACCCCGATGTCGCTCGTCCAGCATTTCGGCCGCGCGATGCGGGAGCGCCGAAGCGGCGGCATCGTGCTGGTCGGCTCGATGGCGAGCTACATGGGCTCGACGCACCACACCGTGTACGGCGGGGTGAAGGCGTTCTCGCGCATCTTCGCCGAGAGCCTCTGGCTTGAGCTGCGCGACCACGGCGTCGACGTCCTCGAGCTCGTCCTCGGGGTTACCAGGACTCCGGCGATGGAGCGGGTCGGGCTCGACTTCGAGGTCCCGGGGATGAAGGTCGCCGAGCCGGCCGAGGTCGCCGAGGAGTGCCTGGCCAACCTGGGCAACGGGCCGGTGCACATCGTCGCGGGCAACGACGAGTACCTCGCGATGCGCACCCACCCCGACCGCGCGAAGGTGGTCCTGGGCGCGCATCAGTTCGTCCAGAAGCTGATGGGCCTGGACAAGGGCTGAGACGTGCCCCGCATCGCAGAGCACCGGCCACCGGCGGTGCCGACGACCGAGGTCCAGCGCGAGCGCTGCGACCGGATGCTGGCTGCCGCCGCACGGCTCGGCGCCGAGCACGGGCTCGAGCATGTGCAGATGCACGACGTCGCGGCACAGGCCGGGGTCGCCATCGGCACGCTGTATCGCTACTACCCCTCCAAGCATCAGCTCTTCGCCGGGGTGCTCGGCCGCAACGTCGCCGCGCTCGAGGCCCGGCCCCGCGGCGTACCGGACGATCCCGCGCAGGCCGTCGCCGATTTCATGGCCCGGTCGTGCCGCGACATGCTCCGGCACCCGCGTTTGGCGCGGGCGATGATCACCTCGATCAATGCCGTCCGCTCCGAGTCCGGCGACATCGCCGACCCGGTGATGCGCGCCCAGATCCTCCGCGTCGCCGGCGTCACCGAGCCTGACGCCGACGATGTCCGGCTCGCGCGGCTCGTCGAGCAGTGCGCGTACGGCGTCCTGACCTGGGCCGTAGCGGGTGAGTCGTCGGCAGCAGACGCAGAGGAGGACCTGCGCCGAGCGTGCATGCTGCTGCTCGCGCCGTGGGCATTGACGAGACGGCGCCCTGATCGACGCGTCAGCGGTCGTTGAACTTCCAGGTCGGCTTGTCCTCGCGGACGAGGTTGCAGACCACAGCTGCAGTCACACAGGTACCTGCCAGCAGGTAGAACACGATGATCACCGCCTGCTCGCCCCACGGTCGGGTGCAGGCGTCCACAGTGCCGGCGCACGCATCGATCCTCTTGATGACGAATGTCGTCGCAATCACCGCGAACCCGGTCGCGAAGGTCATCAGCAGCGGATTCACCAGTTTGAGCATGCGACCACGGTGTCAGAGCGGAGACAGCCCGCGCAGCAACTGTTCAAAGATCCAGCCGCCGTCCCGCATCGCTGCGAGCCCGGAGGCTGATCCGTCGGTGGGCGATACTGGGTTCGAACCAGTGACCTCTTCGGTGTGAACGAAGCGCGCTACCACTGCGCCAATCGCCCGACTCGCACCTGTGGTGCGCGGGAAAGAGTAGCCCATCAGCCGGTCCGGTTTCACATCGCCTGCCGACCGGCTCTGTGAACCTCGCGACCGGGCGAGGCTCACCTCGACTACGCCCCAACACGCTCTCGCCGCGACACGCCAAAATCGCGGCTCGACGCGCGCTACATCGGTCTAGTCCAATCGGCGCTTCCACTAGACCACTCGCTGGATTTCCGTAGACCACCGGGCCAAAAAGGTCCCGAAAGGTCCGCGTTCGCTTGCCAGCACGGTGATAGGTGACACAACCTCGGAGTGTCGCGCTGGGAGCTTGCGGGAGGGCTTGCTCCATCAGACGTGACCACCTGAAAGGCAAGTCCGATGCAGAAGGACATCAAGCTGGTCTCGGCCACTGCCACGACCATCATTGAAGCGATGCAGATGGAGTTCGTCGACAACGAGGGTCTCTCGACCCCGCTGGACGCATCCTTCGAGTACACCCCCGCAGACCCGTACGCGGTCAGCATCCTGTTCAAGGGCGAGCCCGTGCCGGTCCGCTGGACGTTCGCCCGCGACCTGCTCGTCGAGGGCTTCTACGAGCCCACCGGCGACGGCGACGTGCACGTGTGGCCGTGTCTGAGCGCCGAGGGCACCGCGGTCGTCATCCTGGAGCTCAACTCCCCCAGCGGCGAGGTGCTCATCCAGATCAGCTCGCGGGCTGTGTCCGCGTTCGTCCAGCAGATGCTGACGATCGTGCCGCAGGGCTTCGAGGCGTCGCTGATCGACTTCGACGACGAGATCTCCGAGCTCCTCGGCGCCTGACGCGCCGTCCGGTCAGGGATCGACGCCGGCTGCCTCGCGCAGGGCCCAGGTCTTCATCGCCTCGAGCGTGACCGGGCCTGGCACCGGCAGATCACGATCATCAAGCCGGCTGACCGGCTGGACATCGCGGGTCGTCGAGACCAGGAAGACCTCCTCAGCCTCATCGAGCACCGACAGCGGCTCGTCGACCTCCAAGACGCCGCACCACTCGACGACCAGCGCCCGCGTCACCCCGGCCAGGCAGCCTGAGGTCAGGGTGGGCGTGCGGGCCTGGCCGTCGATCACGTAACAGATGTTGGAGCCGGTGCCCTCGCACACGTTCCCGAGGGTGTTGCCCAGGATCGCCTCGGTCGCACCGCGCGCGCGGGCGTAGGCGAGGGCGACCACGTTCTCGGCGTACGACGTGGTCTTGAGGCCGGCGACCGGGCTGCGTTCGTTGCGCACCCACGGGACCCGTACGACGCTCGTCGAGGCTGCTGCGGGATCCATCGGCGACGCGACCACCACCAAGGACGGCGGTCCTCCCCCGCGCCCCGAGCCGAGCGGCGCTGGTCCTGCAGTCCAGGTGACCCGCAGACGCCCCAGGGGCATCTCCTGCCCCTGCAGCACCGCGTCGACGGCGGAACGGATCTCGTCGGCATCAGGCTTGGGAAGGCCGAGGCCGGCGGCCGAGCCGACGAGGCGCTCCAGGTGCCTGGTCAAGGCGAACGGCGTCCCGTCGACGACCTTGACCGCCTCGAACACCCCGTCTCCGACGGTCAGGCCGTGATCGTCGACCCGGATCACCCCGGCTGCCGGATCGTCGAGCAGAGAGCCGTTGAACCACACGCGCATGGGCCGAGCCTAGGCGTTGGCGATCCCTGACTCGCCGAGGGCCGGGCCCGAATTGGCCGTGCCGAACGCATCGGCTATCGTTCTCTTCGCACCTCCGGTCCGCCGGTTGTTGCAGGCGGACATAGCTCAGTTGGTAGAGCGCAACCTTGCCAAGGTTGAGGTCGCGAGTTCGAGTCTCGTTGTCCGCTCGGAGTACAAAATGCCGAACCTCCACGGTGGGTTGGCCGAGAGGCGAGGCAACGGACTGCAAATCCGTCTACACGGGTTCAAATCCCGTACCCACCTCGAACAAGCTTCACCTAGGGCGATTGGCGCAGCGGTAGCGCGCTTCCTTGACACGGAAGAGGTCACTGGTTCAAACCCAGTATCGCCCACCAACGTTGAACAGCCCCTGACCTGCGGATCGCAGAGTCGGGGGCTGTTCCGCTTTCAGCCAACGTGGCGACTCTGTGGCATCGTCGTCCTATGGGAAAGCTGAGTGAGTTCTTCCGGGGCCTCCAGCGGATCAACGGTGTGCTGGGCTCGGCAGCAGCACCGCCGCCGATCGAGCTGCCCAAGCCGGAGGACATGCCGGACGCCGAAGAGCGGTGACGGCGGCCGACCTAGATCGCGCCGACCGACGCGTTCTACCGCGCCTGGACGATCTTCGAGAACCCTGTCGGCTGGGTGATCCCGAGGGAGTTGATCCCGACGACCTGGAACTTGTACCGACCCTTCGGCAGCGAACCGGTGTACGAGCGGGCGCTGGCCTTGAGCTTCTTGGTGATCTTGTAGCCCACGATCTTGCCGGCGCTGTTCAACTTGTAGGCAATCGCCTCGTAGCCAGTGATCTTGTAGCCGTGCGTGTTTGCCGGCGCCTTCCAGCGGACCGTGGCCGTTGACTTGCCGCCCCGTGCACCGCTCGAGGATGCGGCGATCCGGGGCGCGGTGGATCCGAACGTGAGCGTCGCGGTGCGCTTGGAGATCGACGTACCGAGGTCGGCACTGCCGTCGAGCTCCAGAGTGATCTTGTGCGGACCGTTGCCCGGGTGGCTGATCGTCATCCCCTCGTACTGCCCGTAGGCAGACTTGAACGTCTCGCCGTTGAGAGTGACCTCCCACTCACTGAACGTGGCGCCTCCCGGGTTCGCCGGAGCGTGCCACACGACGTTCAACCGGGACTCCCGGACGAAGACGGTCATGGTCGGGGCCGACGTCGGGAGCCAGGTGCTGACGTACCCGGTCGCGTCCGAGTCGGGACCGGTGCCGTCGCCGTTGACTGCCGCGACGCTGATCGAGTAATAGCTGCCCGGCTGAAGGCCCGCGACTGTCAGGCTGTGCTGCGATGCAGGCACGTCCAAGGACCCACTCGGCAGGCCGTCGATGTGGAACCCCGATAGCTCCGACCCGCCATTGTCCAGCGGGTCCTGCCAGGTCAGCGTCCCTGTCGTCGAGCGGTCGGGGACGTCCATGGCGACCGAGCCCGGCACGTCAGGTGCGCTCAGCGCACGGGTCGCCACTCCCCCCGCTGCCGAGGCGGCCGGAGCGGTCACCAAGGCGATCGGGACCAGCAAGGCGATGACGACAGGGACGAGGCCGCGGGAAGGGCGAAGGTTCATGCTCTGATTCTGTCGGGAATCAGGTGACCCGCCAGCGAATTCCGAAACTGATCGGTACCCGACCCCGCGCCCTCTACTCTGCCGGGGTGAGCCGGACCAGGGGAGCCTTCAGACAACGCGGACGTCAGGCCGCAGCCCTATCCGTCCTGCTCGCGTTCGCCCTCGCCGCCTGCGGCGGCAGCCCGAAGACCCGCATCGGCGCCACCCCCGGGGCATCGACGCCCACCCCGAGCGCAGTGACCAATCCGTCCCCTGGCAGCTCGACCACGATCCCGGCGCAGGGAGCGACCTCGTCGAGCCCGCCGAAGAAGGTCTCCGACATCAGGGCACCTCAGGTCAGCAAGGTCACTGCCTGCTCGGTGCTCACCCAAGCACTCGCAACCGAGGCGCTGGGAGCCGAGGCGACGCCTGACACGACGGCGACCTCCCCGGTGCCGGGCACCGGCGCCTGCAGCTATCTCGCCTCAGCCGGCGCGCGCGTCACGCTGCTCCTCGTCAACGAGCCTGTGGCCGTCAAGGCCGGGCTCGGCAAGCCGTCCGACCTGCTGAGCCAGAGCTGTACGAGCGCCGGCTTCACCCTGACGCAGGTCCCCGACGTCGCCGCCGGCGCCGTCCAGTGCGCCAACGGCACGAAGACACGGGCGATCAGCCAGGAGGACGTCGCGTGGGAGGCCGGCGATCTCGGCCTCACGATCGAGATCGACGACGCCGCCTCGACCGGTGGGATCGCGAAGGAAGCCGCGGTCGACCTTGCCAAGAAGCTCACTCACTGAGCGAGAGCCCGCTAGTGCGGCGGGTCAGCCTTCACCGGCACCAGGTACACATCGAAGACCCACTCCGCTCTGACGGTGCCATAGCCGTTGTCGATCTGGATGACCAGCGCCTGCCACGCCGGCGGGCTCGCCACCCGCGGCACCTGCCGCCAGGTGACGATCAGTCCCTGCTGCGGCGGCCCGCCGAAGCCGGAGCGCACCCACACGTGCCTGGTACGCACGGGTCGGGCCTGCTCCATGGACGGAGGATAGAACACCTGTTCGAATCGTGGGGCAGGTCCGCAGATCCGAAGGCCCTCAGCGACTCAGCGGCGCGGTTCGAGCGCCAGCATCCGCAGGCCGTCCCGGAAGATCTGCACCAACGGGACATGCGTCGGATGCGGCTCGCCGAGTCGTGGGCCCGGGCAGTACGTCGGCCCGTCCGGACTCAGCCCGAGACCGATATTGGCGGCACCGCACCCGGCGTCGAGCAGGCCCGGATCGATCCACTGGAACTGGGTCCAGTGCTGCGAGGTGCACTTGCGCTCGTGCTTGGCCAGCCAGCGCGACGGCTTCACACCGCTCGCGTCCCGACCGTGGACCTGGCCGAACCAGCCATCGTCGAGCAGCGCGAACGGCCCGAGCTGCCAGACGGCGTGCTGGTGCTTCGCAGTGCTGTGGCTCTTCTGCACGACCAGGAAGCCGCTCGGCGCCAGGGAGTCGCGACGGATCAGCGAGGACGCGTTGTCGATGAGCTCGGCCAACGTCGGGGCGCGATGCCGGTTGCCGGCGTTCTCCGGGGAGACCCGCGGCGTCGGGATCACGGCGTGCGGGTTCGTCGTACCAGGCGCCCCCACCGTGATGCCCTCCATCATGGTGCTGACGCTACGTCGTGAAAGTGACGAGCAGGGGGCCAGAGTGGAACTTGTTTCACCTGCTGAGGCTCCCGTGACGCGGGATACCTGGTGGTGCTGCTGTGACGAGCTGGTCCAGCCCAGTTCAAGGGTCGACAGACCCCGGCCGGGGGTCAGTTCTCGTCGGCGAGGGCCTCACCGTGCGTCCCCGGCCGAGGCGCCCAGGGCAGTTCCTTGGACGGCCGTACGACGACGAGCTTGTCGCCGCGCGCCAGCTGGGTGACCGTTGGGTCGAAGTACCGGTAGACCTTCTCGTCGCGCAGCACCGCGATCACCTGGTCGGTCAGGCTCTGTGGAGCCTTGCCCACCTCGGAGACGAGCAGCTCACGCTCGGCGACCTCAAGCCCTTCGCCGTAGGTGAGCAGGTCCTCGAGCACCTCTGCCAGCGGCGGTGAGATCGCGGACAGGCCGACCAGCCGACCGACCGCGTCGGAGGACGTGACGACCGCGTCGGCGCCGCTCTGCCGGACCAACGGCACGTTGTCCTGCTCGCGGACCGCGGCCACGATGTAGGCCTGCGGGTTCAGCTGCCGCACCGTCAGAGTCGCGAGCACCGTGGTGTCGTCGCGGGGAGTCGTGATGATCACCTGGCGGGCCTGCTCGACGCCCGCCCGGCGCAGCACCTCGCGACGGCTCGCGTCGCCGGTGATGACGGCCAGGCCGTTGGAGTGCGCCTCGCCCAGAGCGATGCTGCTCGGGTCCACGATGACGATGTGGTCCTTGCTGGTCCCGTTCTTGACCAGGGTATCGACCGCGCTGCGGCCCTTGGTGCCGTAGCCGATGACGACAGTGTGCTGCTCCATGTGCTTCCTCCAACGGGCGTTGCGGAACATCTCGCGTCCCTGGTTCGCCAGCACCTCCAAGGTGGTGCCGATCAGCACGACCAGGAAGGCGATGCGCAGCGGTGTGATGACGAAGGCGTTGATCAGTCGCGCGTGCGTGGTGATCGGGGCGATGTCGCCGTAGCCCGTCGTGCTCAGGGTGACGGTCGTGTAGTAGATCGCGTCGGTGAACGTGATCCCGTTCTGACCGGGATGCGCGGTGTCGCGGTAGTTGTGCCGGTCGACATAGACGACCAGGATCGTGAAGACCAGGATGCCCAGAGCCACCAGCAGTCGGCGGACCAGCTCCCACCACGGCGACCGGGCCTCGACCGGGAGCTTCAGCACGCCGGGGACGACCTTGGACTCGATGTCAGGCACGCACGCCGGCCCTAGTCGACGACCGTGCCGTACAGCACGGTCAGCTCGGAGGTCTTCGCGTCATGCACCTGCTTGGTGTTCGTCGACACGAACCGGAACTCGTCGCCCTTGTGCGGAGTGACGGCGTTGGCAGCGTGGTTCCAGGTCCCGCACAGCACGCCGTCGTCGTTGGTGCCCTTCTCGTGCTTGACCGCCTCGCCCTTCAAGCACAGCTGCGAGCCGTGCGAGTCGAAGCTCACCACGGTCGCCGTCGTGCGGTGCGGGGTGTCCGGGCCGGCCACGGCGCCGATGAGGTAGCCGGCCAGCAGGCACACCGCTCCCCCGGCGAGGAACACCGGGGTCGGAAGAGTCACGTTCGCCACGCAGAGAGCATGTCACGAGCACGCCGGGCCGGCGTACCGGGACCCAGGGACGGCCCGGCGAGGATCAGCCGGAGATCAGGGGGCGATGACGACCCGGTTGAGCTGGATGACCTCGGCGCAGTGACGCTGGCGCTCCCAGACGTCTTCGATGGTCACCCGGTCGTCAGGCCAGCGACGCAGCACCACCCAGTCGCCGGGCTCCGCGGCGTACGCACGGTTGCGGGCGATGCGGCCGAGCATGCCGCCGCCGTAGCTGGCACGTTTCTCACCGGCATCGGTAAGCACCCGGGCGACGCCGGTCTCGCAGGCGATCACGCACCCCACCCAGGGGTCGAGCCGCGAAACGCGTTCAGCGCTCATCGAGCACCGTGCCTGCAGCGGAATTCACCCCACCAATGTACGGCCGGCATCAGTGCGTCGCACCGGATTAATCACGTTTCCCGCCCGCGGCGTCCGGCCTGACATCGGCCTCGGAGCACTCCTCGGCTGCCTCGGTGCTCTGCCGCCAGGGCAGCACGGTGTCCAGGTTGAGCCGGCGGAGCAGCTCCGTGCGGGCCTTCGTCGTCTCCTTCTGCGGCCAGACCTGGTCGAATGCGGCGTTAAGCGCCGCGCCGATCAGCACCGCGATCGAGAGCAAGTACAGCCAGAGCAGGATCGCGATCGGAGCAGCGAGCGGGCCGTAGATCGAAGTCGACCCGTGGGCCGTGCTGACCAGGACCATCCGCAGCAGCGCCGACCCGACGATCCAACAGAACAGCGTGAAGACTGCGCCGGGAAGGTTGTAGCGCCACGCCGTCCGAACCGGCACCGACACGTGGTACAGCGTGGTCAGGAAGCAGATGCACAGCAGGATCACGATCGGCCAGTACAGATGCGTGAGCACGTCGAGCCGCTCCGGCAGCGCCTGGTCGACGACATGCGGGCCCGCAACCACGAGCGGGATCGTGACGACGCCGGTGATCATCCCGAGCACATAGAGCAGGAACGAGAGCGCCCGGGTCCGGACGATGCCGCGGTGCCCGCCGAGCCCGTACATGATCGTGATGGTGTCCACGAAGACGTTGAGGGCGCGCGAGCCGGACCACAAGGCCAGGATGAAGCCGATCGAGATCACGTCGTACCTGCCGCCGCGCAGCACGTCGTTCAGGGTCGGGCGGATGATGCTGTTCACCGTCTCCGGCGTGAGCGCCCGCGACGACATGTGCAGCACGGTGTGCCGTACGTCGTTGATCTGGTCGCTGCTGAACTCGGCGAAGACGAAGCCGATCGAGCCCGCCATCGCGAAGATCAGCGGCGGCAGCGACAGGATCGCGAAGAACGCCGCCTCCGCCGCGAGCCCGGTCACCCGGTTGCGCAGGCAGGTGCTGACCGTCGAGACGATCAGCCGCCACAGGGCGCGTCGCACGTTGACCACGGTCCACCGCTGGGCAGGCACATGTGCACTGCTCGACGAGACCATGGGTCCACCGTAGGGCCCGTCCGGCTGAGAAACCCGTAAGGCTGGCGCGCGGTGTGACGCGGTCGACTCAGCTGAAGCTGACGGTGCCCGCGACCGTGTTCAGGATGTCGGGAGCCGAGGTCGGAGCCGCGCCCTTGAGCACGTACTGGAGCTGGAACAGCTTGTTGTGCACGTTGACCGCGAGCAGGTAGATCGTGATCGGGACGCCGTTGGTGGCGCCGTTATCGATCCTGACCTGGCGCGCCGGGTAGCCCTGGAACTGGATCATGTCGTTGACCGCGACCGTGCCGCTGAAGTTCTTCGCGACGCCGGTGACGGCGCCGGGGAGGTTGACCTTCGCTCGGTTCGGGTAGGCCGCCATCGCCACAACGAAGCCGCCGTCGTCGTTGACGTCGCTATAGACCGTCGTCGTCACCTTGCCCGCGGCGGTGTTGACCGTCTCCGGGGAGGACTGCGCCGCGTGCGGGAGCTTGATCGTGAAGCCGTTTCCGGTCAGCGGCACCAGAGCAGCCGCCGGGTCGGTCGGGGTCGGGGTGGCGGTCGGAGTCGGAGTGAGCGACGCCGAGGGACTCGACGTGGACGTGCTAGCCGGCTTATCCGAGGACTTCGAGCCACCCCCGCATCCGGAGAATAGGAGCGCGGGAACAAGGACGAGGGCTGCTGGACCCGAGAGGGCAGATCGCTTCATGCCTGGGAGGCTAGCGGCCCGCGCCGACGCCCGCGATCAGCGGTCCAGACGGCTCCAACCGCGTTCAGCTCAGC
>DASRRQ010000122.1:0-3946 GCA_035695505.1 Marmoricola sp.
CCGATGAGCCTGCTGCTCCCGGCGCCGCTGATCCTGGTCTTCGGCACCACCGTGCTGATCAGCATCGCCGGCGGCACGATGATGGACGCGAAGAACATCGTCGGCTCGCTCAAGCGCGCGTTCACCGGCAACGTCGAGCCGGCCGCCGCGATGATCCCCGAGGTCGTCGGCCTGGCTGAACGGGCCCGCCGCGAGGGCCTGCTGTCGCTGGAGGAGTCCCTCGGGACCATTGAGGACCCGTTCCTCGTCAAGGGCGTCACGATGGCCATCGACGGCACCGACCCCGAAGAGCTGCGCGACATCCTCGAGGCCGAGGTCTACGCCAAGAGGCTCGAGGACAAGCAGGCCGCGAAGTTCTTCGCCGACTCCGGCGCCTACGCCCCCACGATCGGGATCATCGGCACCGTGATGGGCCTGGTCCACGTCCTGGAGAACCTCGCCGCACCGGCCGAGCTCGGCCACCTGATCGCGGGAGCCTTCGTCGCCACCTTGTGGGGTGTCACCTCGGCCAACGTCATCTGGCTGCCGATCGGCAGCCGGATCAAGCGGCTCGGTGAGCTCGAGTGCGCTCGGATGGAGCTCGCCATCGAGGGCATCGCCGCGATCCAGGCCGGCTCCAACCCGCGCACCATCGCCCAGAAGCTCCGCTCGCTGCTGCCCGCCGGTCAGCAGCCCGAGGCGGAGGCCGCGTGATGGCACACAAGAAGCGGGAGATCCACGAGGAGCACGAGAACCACGAGCGCTGGCTGGTGACGTACGCCGACATGGTGACCCTGCTGATGGTGCTGTTCATCGTCATGTTCGCAATGAGCCAGGTCGACCAGAAGAAGTTCAACGAGCTGCGCGAGGGCCTGGCTGCCGGGTTCGGGCAGTCCACCTCGATCAAGGACGGCTCGGATTCGATCCTGGACCAGCCGGGGATGGCCGCAGCCGCTCCGGTCGCGCCGCAGCGCTTCGACGTGACCGTCAAGGAGGTCAAGACCGCGCCCACCTCGGCGCAGTCCCAGGCGATCGCCGCGCACGAGGACGCCGTCCACGATCAGCAGTACGCCGAGGCCAAGGCCGAGGTCGAGCGCCTCCAGAAGGTGCTGCAGCGTCTCGAGGCCGCCCTGGCAGCGCACGGCCTCTCCGACGACGTCCAGGCGACCTTCGACAGCCGCGGCCTGGTGCTCAGCCTGGTCTCGCGGCATGTGGTCTTCGAGCCCAACCTGGCCAATCTGACCGCGCGCGGCACGCTGATCATCCGCACCATCGCGCCGGTGCTGCTCGACCTGCCGGACCCATTGGAGATCGACGGCCACACCAACCAGGTGAAAGTGAAGCCGACGTACTACGCCTCGGACTGGGACCTGTCCGCGGCGCGGGCGGTCACCGTCCTGCGCTACCTCAACGACGTCGAGCACCTGCCGGCAGACCGCTTGTCGGCCTCGGCGTTCGGGCACACCAAGCCGTTGATCGACCCGAGCAAGCCGGGCTCCCAGGAGATCAACAAGCGGGTCGACATCGTCGTCCTGTCGTCGCTGCCCAGCGACACCCGCGACCTGATCAAGGACGTGGTCAAGGACCAATCCGAGCTCGGAGTCCGAGGAGGGCTCTCATGACTGTGACTGCCATCCCAGCAACCAAGGACGGCGCATCCGCGAAGGACGCCACCGGCACCAAGGAGAAGGGCAGCAAGAAGAAGCTGATCATCATCCTTGTCGCCGTCCTGGCGCTGGCCGGCGGCGGCTACGAGATGTTCCTCAAGCCGCCCCCGAGCGGGCCGCCGAAGCCAGGCGACGTGATGACCCTGGACGCGATCCAGATCAACCTCGAAGGCGACCACTACCTGCGGCTCGGGCTCGCCCTGCAGCTGGTCAAGGGGGTCAAGACCGAGGACGGCAGCAAGGCGCTGGACGCCGCGATCGACATCTTCTCGGGCCTGCCGATGGCCGAGGTGAACAACGGCACGAAGCGCGAGCAGCTGAAGACGGAGCTCGTCAGCGAGCTCGGCAAGCGCTACGACCACGAGGTGATGGGGGTGTACTTCACCGAGCTCGTGACGCAATAGGAGCGAAGCGACGGCGGTCGTCGAGCCTGTCGAGACGCGGTGAGACGCCCGCGTACCCAATTACGCTCATGTCGGCACACGCGCAGCCGATACGTCCACCCGTGAGCTTCCTTGCCTCGGCCCCCCGCGCATCCTCAGGCACCCGCGCGCGCCGTCGTTCGGGCGCCGAGCCGGTCCCCTACGACTTCCGTCGGCCGATCCAGCTCTCCCGCGAGCACTCCCGGATCCTGCAGCTCGGCTTCGACGGCTTCGCGCGCCAGGCGACGACCGTCTTCACGTCCTCGCTGCGCACCGTGTGCCAGGTCGCGATCGCCTCGATCGACCAGCGCAGCTATGCCGAGTACGTCGACTCCCTCGACGCCGCGACGTACCTGACGATGTTCGCCGCCGACCCGATGCCCGGGCTCGGCGTCCTGGAGATCCCGCTGGTCGCGACGATGTCCTGCGTCGACCACATGCTCGGCGGCCCGGGGAACGCCGACCAGCCGCAGCGGCCACTGACCGAGATCGAGGCCGGCGTCATCGGCGGCCTGATCGAGCGGCTGCTCTCGGAGATGCGCTACTCGCTCGCCGGGATCGTGCCGCTGGAGCCCGCCATCACCGGGATCGAGTACAGCCCGCAGTTCGCCCAGGTCGCCGGCGCTGCGGACGTGATGGTGGTCGCGAGCTTCGACCTGCGCGTCGACGAGCGCGCCCACCGGATGACCGTCTGCCTGCCGTTCTCCGGCCTGCTCCCCCACCTCGCCACTGCAGCCGCGCCCGCACCGGCCTCGGACCGGGAGCGCGCCAAGCGGGCCCGTGCTGCCGAGCTCCTGCACGCCCAGTTCGCGACCGTCCCGCTCGAGGTCGCGGTCCGGTTCCGCCCGACCCGGCTCGGGCCCGACGCGCTCAGCGAGCTGCAGCCCGGCGACGTCCTGAGGCTCGCCCACCCCGCCTCCGCACCCCTCGACGTGACGGTCGATGACACGACCTTTGCGCACGCCACTGCCGGCGCCCAGGGTCAGCGCCTCGCTGCCCTGATCGTCGGCACCCGTAAGGAGATCCGATGACAACCTCCCCCACCGACCAGCCGGTCGGCGCCGATCTCGCCCTCGCCGCCGCCTCCGCGGCTGCGGCTGTGCTGCCCTCGATCGACCCCCTGGTCGCCGCCGGCGCCCAGCCCGGCAACGAGCACGTGACCGCATCCTTCTCCGGCGCCGCCATCGCCGAGCTCGACGGAGCGCTGTCCGGCCGGATCGCGATCCTGGTCGGCGATGAGCTGACCGGCGCGTTGGCCTCGAGCCCCGTCGATGGCCTCGACCTCGCCGCGGCGACCCAGCCAGCCCTGGACGCCATCGCCACGACCCTGGGCGCGTCGGCGAAGGCAGCTCGTACCGTCGGCCTGGAGCTCGTCGTCTCCGACCTCGGTGACGACTTCACCGTCGTACCGCTGATCGGGGCCGGCATCGCCGCCTCGGTGCTGATCCAGGACCACCTGCTCGAAGGCGGCCCGGTCGCCCAGACGCCACCTCCGTTGGTTGAGCCTGTCGAAACCTCGGGAGTCGCCAGCAGCGTCCGGGCCTGCCGGTGGAACTTGGGGATCTCGGTCAGCATCCGCAGGTAGCGCGGGCGCAGGTAGTTGCGCCAGGTCGGGAACAACCCGGCCGGGCCGAGCGCGCCTGCCCACTCCAGGCCGCGACCACCATGGGCCTCGTCGGAGCGCACCGACATCGACATGTCCGAGGGCTGGGTCTGCACACCGAGCTCGGCGAAGAGCCGCAGCAACGTCGGATAGGTCCGCTCGTTGTGCACGATGAATCCGGTGTCGACGGCAATCGGACCGGTCGGCGTCGGCACCTGGTGGGTGTCCGCGTGACCGCCGAGCCGCTCGTCTGCCTCGAGCAGCGTGACCTGGGC
>DASRRQ010000123.1:0-27328 GCA_035695505.1 Marmoricola sp.
GGCGAGAACCCTTACGAGGTGCCGATGCGGATCTACCCCGCCGTGCACTACGTGATGGGCGGCCTGTGGGTCGACTACGACCTGCAGTCGACGATCCCCGGCCTGTTCGTGACCGGCGAGGCCAACTTCTCCGACCACGGCGCCAACCGCCTCGGCGCCTCGGCGCTGATGCAGGGCCTAGCGGATGGGTATTTCGTCCTGCCGCACACCATCCGCGACTACCTCGCCGACGCCCCGTTCGAGAAGATCGCCGAGGACCATCCGGCGGTCGTCGAGGCTCGTCACGCCGTCGAGAAGCGCATCGAGCACTTCCTGACCGTCAACGGCACCCGTAGTGTCGACTCCTACCACCGCGAGCTCGGCAACATCATGTGGGAGTACTGCGGCATGGAGCGGACCGAGGACGGCCTGAAGAAGGCCATCGACCTGATCCGCTCGCTGCGCGACGACTTCTACCGCAACGTCAAGGTGCTCGGCACCGCGGACAGCCTGAATCAGAGCCTGGAGAAGGCCGGCCGAGTCGCCGACTTCTTCGAGCTCGGCGAGCTGATGTGCATCGACGCGCTCAACAGGCGCGAGTCCTGCGGCGGCCACTTCCGGGCCGAGTCGCAGACCGAGGACGGCGAGGCACTGCGCCACGACGACCAGTACGCGTACGTGGCCGCCTGGGAGTTCGCCAGCGAGGCCGGTGGCGACATGGGGACGCCGGTGCTGCACAAGGAAGAACTGACCTACACCGCCATCGAGATGAAGCAGCGGAGCTACAAGTGAGCCCGAAAGCAGGCAAAGAGTCCATGAAGCTGACCTTGAACATCTGGCGGCAGAGCGGTGCGGACGACGCAGGCGCGATGCACACCTACCAGGTCGACGACGTCTCTCCCGACATGTCCTTCCTGGAGATGCTCGACGTCCTCAACGAGGACCTGAACGCCGCTGACGAGGAGCCGATCGCGTTCGACTCCGACTGCCGCGAGGGCATCTGCGGTATGTGCAGCCTGATGATCAACGGCGAGCCGCACGGCCCCGAGGTCACCACCACGTGCCAGCTGCACATGCGCTCGTTCTCCGACGGCGACACGATCACCATCGAGCCGTGGCGCTCGTCGGCATTCCCTGTGCTGAAGGACCTCTGCGTCGACCGCAGCGCTTTCGACCGGATCATCCAGGCCGGCGGCTATATCTCGGTCAACACCGGCTCGGCGCCCGAGGCGCACTCGGTCCCGGTGCCGCGCGACAACGCGGTGCGCGCCTTCAACGTCGCCACCTGCATCGGCTGCGGCGCCTGCGTCGCGGCGTGCCCCAACGGCTCGGCCTCGCTGTTCATGGGCGCCAAGATCACCCACCTCGGCGAGCTCCCGCAGGGACAGCCGGAGCGCGACTCGCGGGTCGTCACCATGGTCTCCCAGCACGACCACGAAGGCTTCGGCGGCTGTACGAACATCGGCGAGTGCACGGCCGCCTGTCCGAAGGAGATCCCGCTGGACGTCATCTCGCAGCTCAACAAGGACCTGCGCACGGCGATCAAGCACGGCCACTGACCCTTCCACGACCACGCTCAGATTCATACCAAACCTGGTCAAATCGGACATTTAGGGCGTATCGTCTTCTCCCATGAGGGAGAACTCAGGACGATGGAGCGTCAGAGTTACCGGCGCGACCGCTACTGCCACGCTTCTGCTAGGCCTTGCCACGACGGCGAGCCCGGCGGGAGCCCCTGCTGCTGTTGACTTAGCAGCACCGACCAAGGCCACGATCTCGGCAACTGCCCCGGGGACGGCTGCTGCGGGCTCCGCGGTCTCCGCAGTGAAGGCGCACAGCCGTACGGCGCGCGCCGGCACCCGGACCACGGCGCGCTGGATCGGGTCGCTGAACGTCACCAACGAGGCAGCAGTCAATTCCGCCTACTGGTCGCTGTACGCCACGAAGCAGAGCAGCCTGGTCCAATGGCTCGGAGGCAGCCTGCCGCTGTGCCTGCCGGGCCTGACCTCGCTGTTCTCGAACGGCCAGACCCTGACCTCGCTGAACTTCGTCCGATCGCTGGCCGGCCTGGCACCGGTCGCGTTCTCGCCGTCGCTCAACGCCTCGGCCCAGCTGGCGGCGCTGATCATGGCGGCCAACAACGGCTTGGACCATCACCCCACGAGCGCCTGGCGGTGCTGGACCCGCACCGGGGCGACCGCCGCCAGCAAGTCCAACCTCGCCCTGGCGTGGCCGAGCCTGGCCTCAGGCGAGATCATCGACCTCTACATGGACGACCGCGGCAGCACCAATACTGCCGCCGGCCACCGGCGCTGGATCCTCAACCCGTTCTCGACGGTGATGGGCAGCGGCAGCACCAGGACGTCCAACGCCCTGACCGTGATCGGGCCCAGCAGCGCCGCGCGGCCGAACCCGGCCTGGATCGGCTGGCCATCGGCGGGGTACTTCCCCAACAAGATGGAGCCCGGCGGCCGATGGTCGCTGAGCTCGGGTCTCAAGAGCGTGAGCTTCGCCCGGGCCTCGGTCGCGGTCTTCCTCGGCACGCACCGGTTCAAGGTGCACAAGTTCGCTGTCGAGGGCGGCTACGCGCAACCGACGATCGTCTGGCAGATGCCGGCGTCCTTCCCCAAAACCGGCGACTACCGCGTCGTGGTCTCCGGGATCCATCGCGCGGGGATGCGCAAGGCCCTGAAGGTGGCCTACACAGTCCGGCTGTTCACCCCCAGCCACTAGGACGGTTGAGGGGCGGGCTCCTCCCTCGTGCCCGCCCCTCAACCCAACACGCGCACGCGGGTTGGGTATCGGTGGTCAAGCAGCGAGCGAGGAACCGTGGTACGAGGTCGGCGACCGAGCGTGCCGAGACCTGGCGACGCGCCCACCAACGTGTCCCTATCCCCCGAGCGCGAAGGCGCGGTCGGGGCGCCAGCCCAGGTCTGCGTCATGGACGTAGAGCCAGAACTCGGCCACCTCGAAGCTGGCCTCGTAGCCCGCGAGCTCGGTAAAGGCGCGGTCCAGCAGCGGCTCAGCGAGGTGGTGCGCCACGGTCACATGCGGGTGGTACGGGAAGTCGACGTCGACGCCGAGCGGGCCGGTCCTGGTGGCCGCAGCGAGCCGGGCGCACTCGGCGATCCCGGCGATCACTCCGACGAAGACGACCGGCGACGTCGGCCGGAACGTCCCGGTCCCGTGCAGGCGGACTCCGAAGGCCGGCTGACCGGCTGCGACCGCCTCGAGGTGGGTCACGATCCCAGCGAGGTCGCCGTGCGCCACGTCGGTCGGCGGCACCAGGGTGATGTGCGTCGGGATGTGCCGGGCGGTGGGGTCGCCGAGCTCGACCCGGAAGTCCTGCAGGGCCGAGCCCTGCGGGTCCGGGACCGCGATCGAGACGCCGATGGTGGGCACGAGGGGCTGTCTCCCTAGGCCTTCAGGAAGCCGACGCGGTCATAGACGTCGGCCAGCGTGCGCGAGGCCACCATCCGCGCCTTCTCGGCACCGTTCTTCACCACGGCATCGAGCTCGGCCCGGTCGTCGAGCAGCTCGCGCGTCCGGTCCCGGAACGGCGTCACGAAGTCGACGACGACCTCGGCCAGGTCGCCCTTGAAGTCGCCGTACCCCTTGCCGTCGTACGCCGCGACCAGGTCGTCGATGCTGCGGCCGGTCAGCGCCGAGTAGATCGAGAGCAGGTTGGAGACTCCCGGCTTCTCCTCGGCGTCGAAGCGCACCACGGCGTCGGAGTCGGTGACCGCGGAGCGGATCTTCTTCGCCGAGACGGCCGGGTCGTCGAGCAGGTCGATGATGCCGCCCGGGGACGAGCCGGACTTCGACATCTTGTTGGTCGGCGCCTGCAAGTCGTAGATCTTGGCCGTCTCTTTGAGGATGTACGGCTCGGGCAGGCGGAAGGTCTTCTTGTAGCGGTGGTTGAACCGCTGGGCCAGATCGCGGGTCAGCTCGAGGTGCTGACGCTGGTCCTCGCCGACCGGCACGTACTGCGGCCGGTAGAGCAGGATGTCGGCGGCCTGCAGGACGGGGTAGGAGAACAACGCGACCGACGCCGCGCCTTCGCCGCCCTTGGCCGACTTGTCCTTGAACTGCGTCATCCGCCGGGCCTCGCCAAAGCCGGTCAGGCTGTTCATCACCCATGCCAGCTCGGCGTGCTCGGGCACGTGCGACTGGACGAAGATGGCCGAGCGCTCCGGGTCGACACCCATCGCGATCAGCTGCGCCGCCGAGACCAGGGTCCGCTCGGCGAGCTTCTTCGGGTCGTGCTCCATCGTGATCGCGTGCAGGTCGGCGATGAAGAAGAAGGGCTCGAAATCGTCCTGCAGACTCACCCACTGCCGCGTCGCGCCCAGGTAGTTGCCGAAGTGGAACGAGTCCGCGGTCGGCTGGATCCCGGAGAGGACCCGAGGCAGGGGTGTGTCGGGGGACGGATCGGGCATGGGTGCATTGTTCCAGTCGCCGGGCCGTGGGGCACAAGGGGTATCGCTCAGGTGCAGACGCTGAACACCGCGACCGAGTAGCTCCTGGTGCCCGACGGCGCCGAGGTCCAGGTCGTCGAGCCGTAGTTGACGTTGGTGGTCACCCACGCGGTGCCACCGGCGAGCGCGGAGGTCAGGGTCGCCGAGGTGGCCGTGGTGGTGCTGGTCTGGGCTCCGCCGGAGCCGTAGTGGAGCGTGTACGACGTCGCGCCGGTCACCGCGGACCAGGTGAAGGAGACCGACAAGACACCGAAGAGCCCGCAGTTGAACGACGCCGGCGGCGCGATCACCCGAGCCGTCAGCGACCCGGTCTGGACGGTGACGCCATCGGTCCAGGCGGCCAGCGTCCCGGCCGACCGGCCGGAGAGGGCCGCTGCAGCTGCACCGCCGGTGAGCACGAGCACCACCGCGAGCGACGCCGACGCGACCGCCGTACCGCGGTGCTGTGAGGGCTCCTGCGGCCCGGGGCCCTCCCGGCTCAGCAGCACGCTGAGCAGGTAGCAGAGATAGGCCCCGACCAGCACCAGGCCGACCGGGCTGGCGAACCACGCCCCGACATAGCCCAGCAACGGCACCGAGAACAGCACCCGGTCGGCTCGGTGGACCACGTAGGGTGCCGGGTCTGCGACCCGGTTGCCGTCCCCGCGCAGCACCAGGGTCGCCTCGGAGCCGTGCGCGGTACGACGTACGGTGACGGCCACGATGCGGTGGGTGACCCGGCTGCCAGTGGCGGTGTGCACCGAGACGATGTCGCCCCGGCGCAGGTCGGAGGCATCGACGGTCCGAGCCACCGACAGCGCGCCGGTCCGGATCGTCGGCGACATCGACCCCGAGCGGAACGACAGCAGCCGCAGGTCGAGGACCACGCAGAGCGCTGCGACGACGATGCAGGCGACGCCCAGCACCGCACTGGCAGTCAGCGCGAGCTCCCGGCTGCGGCGACGCACCTGGGCACAGGAGGGACGCCGGGTCATGACAGGTCGGACGTCCCGAAGAACGTCAGGGTCGCGGTAGTGGTGGCGCCCTGCAGTGCGGACGGCGCGGCGGCGGGCAAGGTGACCTGGACGCAGAGCGTCTCGGAGGCTCCGGGCGCGAGCAACCGGCCAGTCGCGACCAGCGACCCTGTCAGGGACGCGCCGGTGCCCCCTAACGCTGCGGCAGCGCAGGTCGTCGCAGGCGAGGTGCCGGAGGTGGTCGCGTCCCCGGTCACCTTCACCACCAGACCGGCGGCCAGATTCTTGCCGTCGGCATTCGTTGCGGTCGCGGTGGCGGTGTACTTCAGCGGCGCCGTGCCGGCGTTCTTGACCGTCAGGACGCCCGAGGTGGAGTTGCCGGGGACCATCGAGGCGAACGAGATCGACGTGAACGGGACGTTGTTGTCGAGATTGTTGACCTTGAGGTCGATCGTGCCGGTGCTGAAGGTCGCCCCGACGACGGTGGCGCTGTCGGTCCAGAAGGCATGCGTGCCTACGACGCCGACGCTCAGCACCACTCCGAGGCCGAGCGCCGCACGGAGGCGGGCGGACGCGAAGACGCTCGTACGGCGCCAGTCGCGCCGCTCCGGGGCCTGCTTGCTGGACGGTGTGCCGGACTCAGTCATCTCGGTCCTCTCGTCGTTCTGAGATCAGTAGGAAGAACTGGGTGAGGACGCCGGCTGCCACGAGCGCCAGCCCGATCGCCAGCACCCGGAACGGCACTCCTCCGGTTTCGGGCAGCAGCCCGCCGCCGTGGCCGGTCGGGGCAGCGGCCTGGTGCGCCCGCTCGGTCAGGCCGACCCGGAAGTCGAGGTGGAGGGCCGTCGTCTGCGACCGGTTCGGCGACGACGGCAGCAGCTCGGCCCGGATATCGATCCGAGCCTGCGCCGCGGCGGCCAGGGCCTGGTCTCCGAACGGGCGGGCAGTCGTGCCTGCCGGCAGGCTGACCCAGGGCCCGGAGTCGCGGCGCACCTGCAGCGCGACGTCGCGATGGTCGAGCAGCTTGTCCGGGTCCCCGACCACGGCTGTCACCGACAGTGTGCCGGAATCGGCGGCCTGGTTGCGGACATAGAACGATGCGGTACGCATGTCGCCCGGCACCCACAGATCGGCGGCGTCGAACAACGGCGCCGGCAGCGTCGCCGACCACGTTTGCCCGTCGGCGCTGAGGCCGATCTGAGGCGCTGCGGACGCCGGGGCCGCGAGCCCGGCGCTCACCGTCAGCACGGCAAGGAGCAGCACGGAGGCGAACCGCCGCGTCCTGCCCCATGCGATCCGGGCCTGCGTCATGTCGGCACCGAGACCGGCGAGCGTCGGCGGAGCCGTTCCCGAAGCGCACCGAGCCATAGCAGCGCGGCGTATCCGAACAGGCCGCTCGCGGTGAGCACCACCGCCGTACGCCGCTGGTGCCCGGTGAGCATGAGATTGACCCGACCGAGCTGCGGCACGGCGTACCAGAGCCGGCCCTTGAGCTGGACCGGCCTGATCCAGCCCGGGTCGACGGCCGGGTTGGCGTCGCCCTGGGTGTGCCACTCGGGCCGGCCGTGCGCGTCCCGGCCAACGTCCACCACGCGGTGCGTGACCACGTCGGGTCTGCCGGACTCGCGCTGATAGGTGATGACCATGCCGACCCGGACGTCGGAAGGCCGGACCGGCTTGGCCACCACGAGGGTCCCCGGCGGGTAGTGCGGCCGCATCGACCCGGTCAGGATCGTGTACGGCGTCGCTCCCCCGACTCGGGGCACCAGGACAGCGACGACCACGGCGCCGGCGATCCCGAGGATCACCGCCCACGCCGCGAGCTGTCCGAGGAGCCTGATCAGTTGTGGACCTGCTGCAGCGACACCACGTAGCTGCTCAGCGTCGCCGACGTGAGCTGGGTGGTGTTGTCCGAGGACGGCGCGAAGGTGACGCTGATCGCGGCATCGAGGGTGTTGCCGTCGTTGGCCGAGGTGATCGAGGTGACCGGCGCGCCGGCGACCGTGAAGGCTCCGGCGACGGTGAGCGCCGGAGCCAGGGCACCGGTGGCCACCCCGCCGGTCGCGTTGACGGTCGCCCGCAGGTGGGTGCCCTGGGCGCCGATGGTGTAAGAGCAGTGCTTGGTCAGCACATCGCCCGGGACCAGGGTGTCGGTGGCCGGATCGAAGGTCACGCCAGCCGGGCTCTCGGCTGCGTCGATCGTCCACGGCGCACTCGAGCACGTGCCAGTGGTCGTGTCTGTCAGGCTGAGCTTGCCGCTGTTGATGGTGCCGCCGGCCACGGAGGCGGCGTCGTTCCAGTACGCCAGTGAGCCGGCACCCCCGAGGAGCAGCACACCTCCGGCAGCGGCAGCAAGCGCGCCCTTCGTTGACTTGTTCATCGTTCTCCCTCAGGACTGGGCGGGCGCTCCCATGGCCCGCCACCCTGAGGTAGACACCGCAACACGCTTCTGAGCACGCCAGAACGGCGCGCGATCTTCAGCCGGCCTCGGGCCGCTCGGACGGGTACAGCGCGGCGACCCCGAACGAGAGTGGTTCGCCGTCGTTGAGCTCGCGGTCCACGGCGCTCTCCCGCTCAGCGAAGACCAGCGCGGAGACGCCATCGGGGAACGGCCCGGAGTAGCTGACCGCCCCGGTCTCGATATCTCGGCAGACCACGATGTGCGGCAGATCCAGCTTGGCGCTCTCAGCCGACCCGACGATCCGCGCCAGGAATTCGTGGACGACCTCGATCCTCAGCTCCTCGGCCCATGACCCCTCGGATCCTTCGTGGCTCATCGCTAGCTCCTCAGTCTTGTAGCACTCACTCTGAGGAGACCCCGCTACCCGTCGTTCCATCACGCGGATCCGGGCAACGAGTGTGCTCCGACCCGCCGTCGGGCCGGAACTCGATTGCTGGCGGCGCGCGGAACAGGCAAGGTGCACGCATGGCTGTCGTCCCCACCCTCACCGACTCGGTAGTGACGCTGCGAGCGCACCACGACGACGACATCCCTCGTTGCATCGAGCAGAGCAACGACGAAGCAAGCCGACGCTGGACGCGCGTCCCGGTCCCCTATACCCGCGACGATGCGGCCCGGTTCGTCCGGCACGCGATGCCCGGCGGCTGGGTGACCGGGGCCGAGTGGGGGTTCGCGGTCGAAGCTGTCGACGACGACGGAAACCGCCAGTACGCCGGCACCGTGAGCCTGCGACCGCAGCTGCCCGGCGAGGGCGACGGCCGGGCCGAGATCGCCTACGGCGCGCACCCGTGGGCTCGCGGTCGCGGGATCTTCGAGCGCGCCCTCGGCCTGCTGCTGGACTGGGGGTTCGCCGAGCAGGGCCTGCAGATGGTGTTCTGGCAAGCGCATGTCGGCAACTGGGCCTCGCGCAAACTGGCCTGGCGGCTGGGGTTCTCCTTCGACGGCGCGGCGCGCGACTGGGTGGTCCACCGCGGCGAGCTGGTCGATGGCTGGTTCGGCACGCTGCTGCGCGATGACGTCCGGCTGCCGCGAAACGCCTGGCACGTGCCGCCGGTGCTGCGTAGCGAGCGGGCCGTGCTGCGCCCGATGCGCGACGACGACCTGCCGCAGCTGGTCGAAGGCTGCAGCGACGAGCAGACGTCGTTCTGGATCGCCTCGATCCCGGTGCCGTTCGCCGAGAGCGACGCCGCTGCGTTCATGGCGGAGCGGCGCGACGCGATGGCCCGCGGGACCGTGGTGCATTGGACGATCGCCGACCCGGTCACCGATCTGCTGATCGGATCGACGTCGCTGTTCAACCTTGATCCGGGCACTCGTGGCGAGATCGGCTACTGGGCCCACCCCGCCGGTCGCGGGCGCGGGGTGATGACCGAGGCGGTCCGGCTGCTGCTGCGGCACGCGTTCATCGACACCGCCGAGGGCGGCCTGGGCCTGCCGAAGGTCCGGCTGGTGGCAGCCGAGGACAACGCCGGCTCCCGGGCCGTTGCCGAGCGCACGGGGTTCCGCTACGTCGGCATCGAGCGTGCCGCTACCCCCTGCCGGGACGGCCTGCACGACGCCGCTCTGTACGACGTCGTGCCGGCCGACGTGCTCGCGGCTTTAGGCCCTGGGATGTGAAACTGGCGCCTGCCTACCGAAGCAACGGTGTGCAGGCGCCAGCTTTGGACGTCGAGTGCGAGCTCAGAGGCTCGCGATGGCCTCGTTCAGCGTCGCCGAGGGGCGCATGACCTTCTCGGCCTTCGCGTCGTCGGGGCGGTAGTAGCCGCCGATGTCGGCCGGATGGCCCTGCACCGCGAGCAGCTCGGAGACGATCGTCGACTCGTTCTCGCGCAGCCGTGCCGCCAGCGCCGCGAAGTCAGCAGCCAGGTCGGCATCCTGCGTCTGCTTGGCAAGCTCCTCGGCCCAGTACAGGCCGAGGTAGAAGTGGCTGCCCCGGTTGTCGATCGTGCCGAGCTTGCGGCCCGGGGACCGGTTCTCGCCCAAGAAGGTGCCGGTGGCCCGGTCCAGGGTGTCGGCGAGGATCTGCGCCCGCGCGTTGTCGGTGGTGGTGGCCAGGTGCTCGAAGCTCGCGGCCAGCGCGAAGAACTCGCCCAGGCTGTCCCAGCGCAGGTAGTCCTCCTTGACCAGTTGCTGCACGTGCTTGGGCGCCGAGCCTCCGGCGCCGGTCTCGAAGAGGCCGCCGCCGTTCATCAGCGGGACGACCGAGAGCATCTTGGCCGAGGTACCGAGCTCGAGGATCGGGAACAGGTCGGTGTTGTAGTCGCGCAGCACGTTGCCGGTCACCGAGATCGTGTCCTCACCCTTGCGGATGCGCTCGACCGAGAACGCCGTGGCCAGCTCGGGGGTGAGGATCTTGATGTCGAGGCCCTCGGTGTCGTGCTCGGGGAGATAGGCGTTGACCTTGGCGATCAGGTTGGCGTCGTGGGCCCGACTCTCATCGAGCCAGAAGACTGCTGGCGTGCTCGAGGCCCGCGCCCGTGTCACGGCGAGCTTGACCCAGTCGCGGATCGGCGCGTCCTTGGTCTGGCACGCGCGCCAGATGTCACCGGCCTCGACGTCGTGCTCGAGGAGCGCGTCGCCGTTGGAGTCGATGACGCGGACGGTGCCAGCTGCCGGGATCTCGAAGGTCTTGTCGTGCGAGCCGTACTCCTCGGCCGCCTGCGCCATCAGGCCGACGTTCGGGACCGAGCCCATCGTGGCCGGGTCATAGGCGCCGTGCTTGCGGCAGTCGTCGATGACGGCCTGGTAGACCCCGGCGTACGACGAGTCCGGGATCACCGCGAGCGTGTCCGCCTCCTCGCCGTCCGGCCCCCACATGTGGCCCGACGTACGGATCATCGCCGGCATCGAGGCGTCGATGATCACATCGCTGGGCACGTGCAGGTTGGTGATGCCCTTGTCGGAGTCGACCATCGCCAGCCGGGGGCCATCGGCGATGCCCTTCTCGAAGGCAGCCTTGATCGCAGGCCCGTGAGGCAGCGCGTCGAGGCCGGCCAGGATGCCGCCGAGACCGTTGTTGGCCGAGAGGCCGGCCGCCGCGAGGTCGTCGCCGTAGGCGGCGAAGACCTCGGCGAAGAACGCCTTCACCACGTGGCCGAAGATGATCGGGTCGGAGACCTTCATCATGGTCGCCTTCAGGTGCGCAGAGAACAGCACGTCGGTGGCCTTGGCCTTGGCGATCGCATTGACCAGGAACGCGCGCAGCGGCGCCACCTGCATGACGCTGGCATCGACGACCTCGCCGGCCAGGACCGTGAGTCCGTCCTTGAGCACGGTCGTGGTGCCGTCCTCGGTCTCCAGCACGATCGTGAGGGTGTCGTCGGCGGCGATCACGACGGACTTCTCGTTGGACTTGAAGTCATGCTCGCCCATGGTGGCGACGTTGGTCTTCGAGTCGCTCGACCAGGCACCCATCGAGTGCGGGTGGGTCCTGGCGTACTTCTTCACCGACAGCGGCGCGCGCCGGTCGGAGTTGCCCTCGCGCAGGACCGGGTTGACCGCCGAGCCCTTGACCTTGTCGTACTTGGCGACGATCGCCTTCTCCTCCTCGGTCTTCGCGTGGTCGGGGTAGTCCGGCACATCAAAGCCTTGGGCCTGGAGCTCGGCGATCGCGGCCTTGAGCTGCGGGATCGAGGCGGAGACGTTAGGCAGCTTGATGATGTTGGCCTCGGGCGTCTTGGCGAGCGCGCCGAGTTCGGCCAGCGCGTCGTCGGCAAGACCGAACTGGGCCAGGATGCGGGCCGCCACCGAGATGTCCCGGGTCTCGACGTCCACACCGGCCGTACTCGCGTAGGCGGAGATGATCGGGAGGAACGAGTACGTCGCCAGCAGCGGTGCCTCGTCGGTGTGGGTGTAGATGATGCTGGACATTCCAGGCCCTTCCCTGTGGTGCGGTCTTCACGGCGGACTATCTCTTGACGTCAAGATATCTCACGTTCGCGCACGGCGCGACACCACCCTCGCAGCGACGGCCGAGATCACACAACCGCGGCCTCAGCGCGCCTACCCTCCGAGAAGGAAGCTGGTTCCCACCTACGCAGGAGGACGCCATGTCCGAGCTCACCGATCCGACTGACACGCTGCCCGCTACGGGCAACTCACGCCTGGGCGCAGAAGCCCTCGGCACTTTCTGGCTGGTCTTCGGCGGCTGCGGCACGGTGATCTTCGCTGGCAGCGTCGACCGCGTCGGGGTCGCCCTGGCCTTCGGCCTTACCGTGCTGACCGGCGCCTACGCGCTCGGCCACATCTCCGGGGCGCACTTCAACCCCGCCGTCACGATCGGCTTGGCCACGGCCAAGCGATTCGACTGGAAGGACGTACCCTCCTACATCGCGGCCCAGGTTGTGGGCGGCACCATCGCCGGTGCCCTGCTCCTGCTGATCGCCCAGGGGCGCCCCGGCTTCACCGCCAAGGGGAACATGGCCACCAACGGGTACGGCGACGGCGGCTACTCGCTGTGGGCGGTCCTGATCGCCGAGGTCCTGCTGACCGCGATGTTCCTCTACGTCATCCTCGGTGTCACCTCCCGCCGCGCGACCCCTGCCGTCGCCGGCGTGACCATCGGCCTCGCCCTCACCCTGATCCACCTGATCGCGATCCCGATCGACGGCACCTCGGTGAACCCGGCCCGCTCGCTGGGGGTCGCCTGGTTCGGCGGCGGCCACGCCCTGGGCCAGGTCTGGCTCTTCATCCTGGCGCCGATCGTCGGAGCCGTCATCGCCGGCGTCTCGCACGCGATGATCGTCGGCGAGAAGGACTGAGCTGCGCAGTCTCGCCCGTTTTCTTGACTCGTTCAGGAAAACGGGCGAGACTGCTCTTCGTGCCGCTCGACGACCTCGCCGCCCTCCTGCGCAGGTCCTCCCTGCGCGTGACGCAGCCCCGGGTCGCCGTTCTCGGTGCCGTCTACCAGCACCCGCACGCGAGCACCGACACCCTCATCGACGCGGTCCGTGGCGACCTGCCGGACGTCTCGCACCAGGCGGTCTACGACTCCCTGGCCACGCTGACTGCTGCCGGGCTGATCCGCCGCATCCAGCCATCGGGCTCAGTGGCCCGCTACGAGTCGCGCATCGGCGACAACCACCATCACCTCATCTGCCGCTCCTGCGGCTCGATCGCGGACGTCGACTGCGCCGTCGGCGAGACCCCCTGCCTGACCGCCGCCGACGACCACGGCTTCACGATCGACGAAGCCGAGGTCATCTACTGGGGCACCTGCCCCGCCTGCTCGACAGGCTCCCCTTGACTCCTGCACCTGTGAAGCGTCCCCCACCTGAAAGGTTGTTCCATGTCTGAAAGCGAGAACCCGGTTCTCCCTGCTCCCACCTCCGACTCGCCCAACCCGCGGACCAACAAGGACTGGTGGCCCAACGCCCTGGACCTGACGGTGCTGCACGCGCACTCCCCCGCCGGCAACCCGCTCGCGCCGGACTTCGACTACGCAACTGCGTTCGCTGGCGTCGACGTGGACGCGCTCAAAGCCGATATCACCGCTGTCCTGACTACCTCGCAGGACTGGTGGCCGGCCGACTTCGGCCACTACGGCGGCCTGATGATCCGACTGTCGTGGCATGCCGCCGGCACCTACCGGATCCAGGACGGCCGCGGTGGTGCCGGCGACGGCAACCAGCGGTTCGCTCCGCTGAACTCGTGGCCCGACAACGGCAACCTCGACAAGGCCCGGCGGCTGCTGTGGCCGGTGAAGAAGAAGTACGGCCAGGCCGTCTCCTGGGCCGATCTGCTGGTGCTCGCCGGCAACGTCGCCCTGGAGTCGATGGGCTTTGCGACCTTCGGCTTCGGCTTCGGCCGTGAGGACGTCTGGGAGCCCGAGGAGGTCGACTTCGGCGGCGAGGCCGAGTGGCTCGGCGACGAGCGCTACTCCGGCGACCGCGAGCTGGCGCGTCCGCTCGGCGCGGTCCAGATGGGCCTGATCTACGTCAACCCCGAGGGACCCAACGGCAACCCGGACCCGATCGCCTCAGCGCGCGACATCCGCGAGACCTTCGCCCGGATGGCGATGAACGACGAGGAGACCGTGGCACTGATCGCCGGCGGCCACACGTTCGGCAAGACGCACGGCGCCGGCCCGGCCGATCACGTCGGCGCCGAGCCCGAGGGCGCCCCGCTGGAGCAGCAGGGCTTCGGCTGGAAGAGCACCTACAAGTCGGGCAAGGGCGGCGACGCGATCACCAGCGGCCTGGAGGTCACCTGGACCGACGAGCCGACCCAGTGGAGCAACCGGTTCTTCGAGATCCTGTTCGGCTACGAGTGGGAGCTCTCCGAGAGCCCGGCGGGCGCCAAGCAGTGGGTCGCCAAGGGTGCCGAGGCGATCATCCCGGATGCCCACGGCGGCCCCAATAAGCTGCCGATGATGCTGACCAGCGATCTCGCCCTGCGCGTGGACCCGGCGTACGAGAAGGTCTCGCGGCGGTTCCTGGAGAACCCCGATGAGTTCGCTCTCGCCTTCGCCAAGGCCTGGTACAAGCTGCTGCACCGCGACATGGGCCCGATCTCGCGCTACCTCGGACCGTGGGTGGCGCAGCCGCAGCTGTGGCAGGACCCGGTGCCGGCCGCCATGGGCGCAGCGCTCGGCGACGGCGACGTCGCCGCACTGAAGGACAAGGTGCTCGGCTCCGGGCTCTCGGTGCCCGACCTGGTCAGCGCCGCCTGGGCCTCGGCGTCCAGCTACCGCGACACCGACAAGCGCGGCGGTGCCAACGGTGCCCGGATCCGGCTCGCCCCCCAGAAGGACTGGGAGCTGAACGCGTCCGTCGCCGGCACCATCACCGCCCTGGAGGGCGTCGCCGCCGAGTTCAACGGCGCCGGTGGCGCCCAGGTCTCGCTGGCCGACCTGATCGTCCTGGCCGGCGCCGCCGCGGTCGAGAAGGCGGCCGCCGATGCCGGCGTGAAGGTCGCTGTGCCGTTCCACCCGGGCCGCACCGACGCGACCCAGGAGGACACCGACGTCGACTCGTTCGCGGTGCTCGAGCCGCGGGCTGACGGCTTCCGCAACTACCTGCGAGCCGGAGAGAAGGCCCAGCCGGAGAAGCTGCTGGTCGAGCGGGCCTACCTGCTCGGGCTCTCGGCGCCGGAGTTGACCGTGCTGGTCGGCGGCCTGCGTGCGCTGGGCGCGAACCACGGCGGCACGGCGTACGGCGTGTTCACCGATCGTCCGGGGGTGCTGAGCAACGACTTCTTCGTCAACCTGCTCGATCATGCGGAGTGGAAGGCGTCGACCACCGAGCACGTCTACGTCGACGGGGCCGGCCGCGAGGCCACCGCAGTGGACCTCGTGTTCGGCTCGAACTCCCAACTGCGGGCGCTCGCCGAGGTCTACGCCGCCGACGGGGCGCAGGACAAGCTCGTGCACGACTTCGTCGCGGCCTGGACCAAGGTCATGGACGCGGATCGGTTCGATCTGAGCTAGCCCTTCTGTCTCAACCCAGACCCACGCGAACCGACGCTGGCGCACCTGCGCTAGCGTCGGTTTCGTCGTACCAGACCCGCCCCTCATCTTTTTGGAGACTGACGTGACCGCACCTCTCAAGGTGGCCGTGACCGGTGCTGCCGGCCAGATCGGCTACAGCCTGCTCTTCCGTCTCGCCAGCGGCTCGCTGCTCGGCGACCGCCCGATCGAGCTGCGACTGCTCGAGATCGAGCCCGCCCTGAAGGCCCTCGAGGGCGTCGTGATGGAGCTGGACGACTGCGCGTTCGGCAACCTGGCCGGCGTCGAGATCGGCGCTGACGCCGAGAAGATCTTCGATGGCGTGAACCTGGCCCTGCTGGTCGGCGCCCGCCCGCGCGGACCCGGCATGGAGCGGGGCGACCTGCTCTCGGCCAACGGCGCGATCTTCACCGCCCAGGGCAAGGCGCTGAACAGCGTCGCGGCCGACGACGTCCGGATCGGCGTGACCGGCAACCCGGCGAACACCAACGCGCTGATCGCGATGACCAACGCCCCCGACATCCCGAACGAGCGCTTCTCCGCGCTGACCCGGCTGGATCACAACCGGGCCATCTCGCAGCTGGCCGCGAAGACCGGTGCCGCGGTGACCGACATCAAGAAGATCACCATCTGGGGTAACCACTCGGCCACCCAGTACCCGGACATCTTCCACGCCGAGATCGCCGGCAAGAACGCCGCCGAGGTCGTCAACGACCAGGCCTGGATCGCCGACAGCTTCATCCCGACCGTCGCCAAGCGCGGCGCCGCGATCATCGACGCCCGCGGCTCGTCCTCGGCCGCCTCGGCAGCCTCGGCGACCGTCGACGCCGCCCGCGACTGGCTGCTCGGCTCCGCCGAGGGCGACTGGGTCTCGATGGCGGTCCGCTCCGACGGCTCGTACGGCGTGCCCGAGGGCCTGATCTCGTCGTTCCCCGTCACGACCAAGGACGGCAACTGGGAGATCGTGCAGGGCCTGGAGATCGACGAGTTCTCCCGCGGCCGGATCGACGCCTCGGTCGCCGAGCTCGCCGACGAGAAGAACGCGGTCACCGAGCTCGGCCTGATCTGACGCCGACTGGGCGCGCCCTACCCTCGGGTAGGGCGCGCCCTTCACGTTTTCTGGCAGCAGGTCAGTTCGGGAAGACCTGCCCGGGAAGGGACACCCGGGTCACGTGGTCCGTAGCGAGATCCAGGATCGTCGCATTGTCACCGTCCGCGACCACCAGTGACTGGGCGGCGATGTACAAGTCGTCTGCTGCCACGAGGCCCGTGAGGTCGATCGCGGTGCCGACGGTGCCGGCCCCGAGGTCGATGTCGAGGGCGACCAGCTTCGATCCGATGCCGACGACGGCGTACAGATCATCACCGCTCGCCACGACGCCGTCGATGCGCCCGACCGGCAGTTGGACCTCGGCCGTCGGCCCACGCACGAGATGCACGCTGCCGGCGGCGGGCATCGGCCGCGTTCCCGACGCGTCGCGTGCGATGACGACAACGGGCCGACCCGATACGCAGCCGAGGATGCCTCCGGCAGTCACAGCCGTCGAGCGCGACACCGTCGCCGAGACGAGATCGACCGAGGACCCTCGCGGAGTGGTACCGCCGCTAGCGAGACACACGTGGTCAGCGCCGTCCGTAGCGACTTGGTCCAAGGCGATGGGCACCGTCACCGAGCGGATCTCGTGCAGCCGCGCGTCAAGGACCCGCACCAGGGATCCGCTGCCGCGAGGCGCCACCTCGACCCACCCGCCGGCCCACGGGTAGATGCGCGAACCGTCAGCGACCGTGCCGACCCGTTCCGCTGAAGGATCACCTATCCCGATCCGGTAGAGAACCCCCGTCGAGGAGGTGCGCGGCCGGGTGATCAGGGCCGTGCCGTCGGAACTACGGGCGATCTGAGGAGCCAGGACGTCGTCGTCATCCGAGCGGGACGGGATGACGATCATCGGCCGCGCCCGCCCGCGGACGCTGTCGATACCCGTGACCGTGACCAGACCGTCCACCTTCATGAGCAGGAAACCGTCGATCCCGGACCAGTCGTGGCTGACGTCGACCCCTGAGGGGCCGGAGCAAGCGGTGAAAACCACCAACGCCAGGGCGAGCGCAATTCCGCGGCGTACGACGATGCCCATCTCTGACCACTCCCGGATACTGGTCTCGTCAAGCGACGAGCGACGGTGCACACGATAGTGGGAACTTCAGGGCTTACCAAAGATGTTCTAGGCGATCTGTGGATAACTCACCGACGAAGTCGCTCTAGCCGAGCGCGGCCTCGCAACGCTCGATGACGGCCAGCACATCACGGGCCACCCGTACGTCGACCCGGTGCTCGGTCGTGCCGGTCCGGATCAGGTAGAGCAGCTCGGCCAGCGCACGGGCGTAGGCGATCGGGACGTTGCGCTCGGCAGGCGGCTGCATCATCCAGCCGTCGTCGCCGACGAACTCGACCCCGACCCGGACAGCGGCCGGCTGCAGCCCGAAGGTCACCGACATCCTGCTGGTCGCGCCGTTCTCGTGGGTGAAGACCAGGTGCACCAAGTCCCCGGTGCCGCGTACGCCGACGACGTCGGTGATCGGGCCGAGGGCGGTGACAAGCTGGTTGACCATGTGCGGGCCGACGTCCCACAGCGCGCCGACCTTGCGGCGCCAGGCCGAGGACGCATACGGGCTTCCCGGCAGCTGGCTGGACATCCAGTCTGCGCGGCCGCCCGTCGGCGAGCTGGCACGGACCTCCTGCAGCCAGGTCTCCCACGGCTCGACGAACCGCTGGGTGAAGAACGTCAGTGTGCTCACACCGGCGGCATCGACGGCCGCCACGAGCCGGTCGGCCTCCGCGAGATCGAGCGCCGGCGGCTTCTCCAGGAACAGGTGCTTGCCCGCCTGCGCGGCCCGGATGGCCAAGCCGACCTGGACGTCGGGCGGCACCGCGAAGGCGACCGCGTCGACGTCGGCGAGCAGCGCATCGAAGTCGGGGTAGAAGCGCGCGCCGAACTCGGAGGCGAACGCCGTCGTGTTCTCGACGTCGCGGCCGTGGACCCCCACCAGCTCGACATCAGGGCTTGCTGCCAGGCTCGGAGCATGGACGGTCCGGGACCAGTGGCCGGTGCCGACGAGTCCGAAACGGACCTGGGTCATCGTCTACCTCTCGGTGCAGGAAAGGGTGAACGGCGCCAAGTCTGACACCCCGGAGATCACAACCCAGGCTGATCCGGAATGTTCGTAGCAAGGGCGATCAGCGCGATCCCGACACCCGCCAGAGCGACCACGTCGAAGAGCCGTCCGCGGACCCGGAGCATCCCGGCCTCGCCCTCGGCGATGACCAGTCGCATCCCCGACGCGAACAGGAAAGCGATGCCCACCAGAGCGATCCCGCGGCGCCACGGGCCGAACGCGACCAGGCACAGGCCGACGACCGTGGTCGCGACCACGACCAGGTAGATCAGCCCGCCGAACGTCGAGGGACGACGACGCGGCGGCAGGCCGGGCTTCTCGGGTCCGGGCAGATCTGGCTGGGCGGGTTCGTTCACCGTGCTGCGTTGCCCTCCGCGATCGACACGACGTTGGCCAGCAGCATCGCCCGCGTCATCGGCCCGACCCCGCCGGGATTCGGGGAGACCCAGCCCGCGACGTCCCAGACGTCGTCGGCCAGGTCCCCGGCGATCTTGCCGTCGACCCGGGACACGCCCACATCGAGCAGCGCTGCGCCGGGCTTGACCATGTCGGCGGTGATGATGCCCGGGACGCCGGCGGCAGCGATCACAATGTCGGCCGTGCGCAGGTGCGCGGCCAGGTCGACGGTGCCGGTATGGCACAGCGTCACCGTGGCGTTCTCACTGCGCCGGGTCAGCAGCAGGCCCATCGGACGGCCCACCGTCACTCCACGACCCACGATCACGACCTCGGCACCGGCGATCGCGACCCCGTGCCGGCGCAGCAGCTCGACGATGCCGTACGGCGTGCACGGCAGCGGCGCCTCCTTGCCCAGCACCAGCCAGCCGAGGTTGGTCGGGTGCAGCCCGTCGGCGTCCTTGGCCGGGTCGATCAGACCGAGCACCCGGTTCTCGTCGCGGCCCTTGGGCAGCGGCAGCTGCACGATGTAGCCGGTGCAGTCGGCGTTGGCGTTGAGCTCGGCGACCGCGGCCTCGATCTCCTCCTGGGTCGCCGTCGCGGGCAGATCCACCCGGATCGAGGAGATCCCGACCTCGGCGCAGTCCTTGTGCTTGCCGTTGACGTACCAGCGGGAGCCGGGGTCGTCGCCGACCAGGACGGTGCCCAGGCCGGGCACGATCCCCTTCTCCGCCAGGGCCGCGATCCGGGACTTCAGCTCGTCCTTGATGGCGGCTGCGGTAGCGCTGCCGTCGAGGGTCTGTGCGGTCACGGTCGTGATCCTTTCATTGGTGGCTGTGAAGGGGCGAGGGGTGCGGGGGTGTGACGGCTGTTGGGTGCGGGGCTGTGCCGGGATCGCCGACCCGGCTCCGTTCCACTGATCGGGCGTCGCGCTATCAGTGGAAGAAGTGGCGGGTGCTGGTGAAGTACATGGTGACGCCGGCAGCCTTGCAGGCCTCGATGGTCAGCTCGTCGCGGACCGAGCCACCGGGCTGGACGATGGCCTTCACGTTCGCGTCGATCAGGATCTGCGGCCCGTCCTCGAAGGGGAAGAAGGCATCCGAGGCAGCGACCGATCCGGCGGCCCGGTCGCCGGCACGCTCGACGGCCAGCTTGCACGAGTCGACCCGGTTGACCTGGCCCATGCCGACGCCGACCGAAGCGCCGCCAGAGGCGAGGAGGATCGCGTTCGACTTGACGTAGCGGCACGCCTTCCAGGCGAAGGCCAAATCGGCCAGGGTCTGCTCGTCGGCGGCCTCGCCGGTGGCAAGCGTCCACGATGCGGGGTCGTCGCCCTCGGCGTCGACGCGGTCGACGACCTGCATCAGGACGCCGCCGCTGATCCCCCGGAACTCGACCGGGTCCGCGTGCTCGTCGGCAGCGGAGACCAGGACCCGCAGGTTCTTCCCGCCGCGTGGCAGGGACTGCAGCACCTCCAGCGCGCCGTCCTCGTAGGCGGGGGCGACGATCACCTCGGTGAAGGTCTCCCGCATTGCCTCGGCCATCGCCACGCTCACCGGCCGGTTGACCGCGATCACGCCGCCGAATGCCGACGTCGGGTCGCACGCGTTCGCCTTCATGTACGCCTCCGCCACGTCGGCGCCGACCGCGATGCCGCACGGGTTCGCGTGCTTGATGATCGCGACCGTCGGCTCGGCGAAGTCGTTGGCCGCCTTCCGGGCGGCGTCGGTGTCGACGTAATTGTTGTAGGACATCTCCTTGCCGTGCAGCTGCTCGGCAGCTGCCAGGCCTCCCCGCCAGTGCGAGTAGAGCGCGGCCGGCTGGTGCGGGTTCTCGCCGTACCTCAGCACGGCGGACTTCTCCCAGGTGGCGCCGGTCCACGCCGGGAAGCCAGTCCCCTCGGAGGTGTCGGTCAGGACACTGTCCATCCAGGACGCCACCGCCACGTCGTACGACGCGGTGTGGGTGAACGCCTCGACGGCCAGGCCCTTGCGCTCCTCGAGCGTGAACCCGCCCGCAGCGAGGGCGGCTAGCACGTCGGCGTACCTCTCGGGCGAGGTGACGATGGCGACCGACGGGTGGTTCTTCGCGGCCGCGCGGACCATCGAGGGGCCGCCGATGTCGATCTGCTCGACGCACTCGTCCGGCGTCGCACCGGAGGCGACGGTGTCACGGAACGGGTACAGGTTGGAGACCACCAGGTCGAACGGCTCGACGCCGAGGTCGGCCAGCTGCGCGACATGGCTCTCCAGGCGGCGGTCGGCCAGGATGCCGGCATGCACCCGTGGGTGCAGCGTCTTGACCCGGCCGTCGAGGCACTCCGGGAAGCCGGTCAGGTCCTCGACCTTGATCACCGGGATCCCGAGGGCGGCGATCAGCGCGGCCGACCCGCCCGTGGAGACCAGCTCGACGCCGGCCTCATGCAGACCACGGACGAGGTCCTCCAAGCCGGTCTTGTCGTAGACGGAGACCAGGGCCCGCTTGATGGCGATCTGGTCGAGGCTGTTGCGCTGGCCGTTGGTCGGGGCGTTCATGGTGCACTCCTCATCTCGGGGGATGAGGGCACCCAGGCGTTCGATGCACTCGACTTCCCCGCTTCCGCGGGACACTCCCTGGTGGTCAACCCACCTGCGCCAGTCGTGTACGGCTGATCTTACGGGTCAGGCGGGCCCGAACCGAACCCGGCGCCCGTCGAGCCGCAGGCGCTCGCGCGCGATCCGGCCGACGCCGTCGACCAGCATCGTCCGCTCGGCGACCTTGATCCGCTCGTGCAGGCTCGCGACGTCGTCGTCATCCTCGACGGCGACCACGGTCTGCGCCACGATCGGGCCGGTGTCGACCCCGGCGTCGACGACGAACAGCGTCGCGCCGGTGACCTTCACGCCGTACGCCAGCGCGTCGGCGGGGCCGCTGGTGCCGGGGAACGAGGGACACAGGGCGGGGTGGGTATTAACGACCTGGCCCGGGAACCGCTCCAGGAAGACCGAGCCGACCAGCTTCATGAACCCGGCGAGCACCACGATGTCCGGGTCGAACGCGGCGACGGTATCGGTCAGGCTGATGTCCCAGTGCCCACGGGAGGTGAAGTCCGGCACCTTGCGGACGAACGTCGCGATGCCGGCTGCTTCGGCTCGCGCCAGGCCCTCGATGCCCTCGCGATCGGCTCCGACCGCCACCACCTGCGCCCCGTACGCCGGGTCGGTGCACGCGTCGATCAGCGCCTGGAGGTTCGTGCCGGCACCAGAGACGAGCACGACGATGCGGGCCGGCGTCGAGGTCGAGGTCGAGGAGGCAGAAGACACGGCCGAAGACTAGTCCGACTCTGCCGAGACCCCGCGCCGCGACCACCGGGCAGCAACGAGCCCGCCGAGAAGCCCGCCCAGCGTCATCAGCCCGGTCGCGAAGACCAGCACGTCGCCGATCGGGGCGCCGATGTCCGCAAGCCGTCCCGTGCCCATCGGGCCGCCGGCCAGCGCGATCAGCACGGTGATCAGCAGCCCGGCACCGACACCGGACCCGGCGCCGCGCAGCGCGGCCACGTCGTAGGCGACGTCGTCGGCGTACGTCCGGGCCTTCGCGGTGCCGATCGCCGCAGCGAGCACGGGGACCACCAGCAGTACCTTCAACCAGCCGGGAGCCGGACCGTCGGGCGGCAGCGCAGCCAGGAACGGGACAGCCGGGACAGCGCCGAGAGTGACGGCCGAGGGCGAGACCGACGTACCGACTCCGACGGCGAAGCCGGGGCCGAGCAGGTAGGTGCTCCCGAAGAGGGCCACGTTCGGGGCGAGCAGCGCCATCACGAAGGTGTAGGAGAGCGCCTCGCCGGTGCTCAGCCCGAGGTCGGAGAGCACGTTGGCTGCCTCGTCGAACGAGAACAGCAGCGCTACCCCAGCCAGGACCGCACCTGCCGCGATCACGGTCAGCGCCCCCGAGACCGCTCCGGCGGCAACCTCCTTGACCCAAACCGGCACCGGTGCCAGCCAGTGCGCAGCCCTCCCGGTGCCGACAGCCAGGCCAAGCCCTCCACCGAGCACGGAGACTCCGACGGCGCCGAGGCCGGCCCGGCCGAGACTGACGGTCGCCCCCGACTGCGAGGCCATGACGGCGACGATCACGGTGACGACCAGATAGGCGCCGACGAAGGCGGCGACCCCCGCCGCGAGGCTGCCGTCCTCGGTGACCTCGGCAGCACGCTGTGCCGCCTTGCGGCCACGCCGGTAGGCGCCGAGGAGGAACATCACGGTGAGGCCGAGCGGCACGATCCCGATCGGCAGTCCGGAGAGCGTGATCCGGGAACCATGCCCGACCAGCCAGGTATCAGCCCCGACCCGCAGCGCGTCGGTGGTCTGCCCGTGGGCACCCGCGTCGGCCAGATACCAAGCCGTCAAGCCCAGCGCCAGCATCACGGCCAGGCTGGTCAGTGCGGCCTGAGCCCCGCCGAGGGCGCCGGCGACGCTCAGCGCGCGCCCGGGGGCGCCGGACGGGCTCGGGCCGCGCTTGAGGCGGACGGTCAGGTCGGACATCGCCGCCCATCCTCGCCGATGGGTCCATGCGGCGAAGGCCTCCCACGCGGGATGATCGTCACTGCGTTCCTGAACGCTCCCTCGCTCGGCCCGAATACGAGCAAGCTCGATTCGGCCTCGCTCAGTCGCGTAATCTCACTCCGTCATGCCAACAGCCGAGGAATTCGACGAGTTCTACGTCAGCACGCGCCGTGGACTCGTCCACCAGACGTTCGCGCTGACCGGTGACCTGGTCGCCTCGCGGACCGCCGTCCGGGATGCATACGTGGCGGCCCGGCATCACTGGGACAAGCTCGGCCGGTCGGTGGACCCGGAGTCCTGGGTGCGCCCGCGCGCGTGGTCGATCGCGCAGCGCCGACACTCGGCGCGCCCGTGGCACCGGGAGAAGCAGGTCGACGCCGAGCAGGCCCGGACGCTCGAAGCCCTCACTTCGCTGCCGGACTCCCAACGGCGGACGCTGATCCTCTCCCACCTGACCGACCTGCCGATCGCCGACATCGCCCGCGAGGTGGGTAGGCCGCTCCCCGAGATCGCCAACCTGTTCGACGCCGCCACCGCCACGCTGGCCGAGGCGCTGGACTGCGATCCTGCCGAGATCGGCGACCGGCTGACCGCGCTCGGCGACGCCGCCGACACCGTCAAACTGCCGCGGCCCACCATCATCCGACGCAACGGGCTCCGCCGGCGCCGCAACGTCGCCGTGATCGGCTCGCTGGTGATCGCCGGGATCACGGTCGGCGCCGGCGCCTTCGTCGCCGTCACCCCGGCCGCCGCGCCGCTGCCGCGGGCCTCGACGCTGGTGACCCGATCGATGCTGCTCTCGCCCACCCAGATCGCGGGGCTCGACCCGAAGCAGACCTGGACGACGTTGAGCACCGACGACAACACCAAGTCCAAGAGCGGCATCAACACGATGTGCCAGGCCGCCCGGTTCGCCGACCCCAACGGGCTGGGCACGCTGGTCCGCAAGTTCAGCAGTTCGGGGTCCCCGGCCCGCAGCCTGGTGCAGACCGTCGAGATCTCGAACAGTCCGGGAGCTGCCCGCCAGGCCTACGCCACCACCTTGGGCTGGTACGCCGGCTGCACCGCCGCCCGGATCCAGCTCGTCGACGCCTACGCAGTCACCGGCCTCGCCGACCAGGCCCAGATCCTGCGGATGCGGATCCCCGGTAACCCCGACCGCTCCTACGTCGTGGGGATCGCGCGCACCGGCTCGCTGACGACCTCCAGCGTGATCACCACCCAGAGCACCGAGCCGTTGCCGGCCAGCCTGCTCACCAGCGCCCTGACGTCATCGGTCACCGACCTGTGCACCTCGAAGGTCAAGGGCACTTGCCCCTCGACCGTGGCCACCGCCGCCACCACCCCGCCGAGCTCGGGCGAGGCACCCGGCATGCTCGCCACGGCCGACCTGCCGGAGATCGCCGGCGTCGACTACCCGTGGGTGGGCACCAAGCCGACCCCGGCCACCACCGTGAACAATGCTGCCACCACCTGCGACAACGCGAACTTCGCGCGCAGCGGCTCGGTCGGGCCGCTGGGGCGCTCCTTCCTGATCCCGGCGTCGAAGCTGCCGGCGCGCTTCGGCGTCAGCGAGACGATCGGGAAGTTCTCCTCGGCTGCGGTCGCGGCAAGATTCGTCGCGGCGATCGAGGTCAAGATGAAGTCCTGCCCCAAGCGCGAGCTGAGCAGCGTCATCAACGACGCCGAGATCAAGACGACGGGCGCCACGTCGTACGGGCTGTGGCGGTTGAAGAACCAGGTCAACAAGGACCAGGAGACGGTCACCTTCTGGATGGGCGTGGCCCGGGTCGGGTCGTACGTCGCCCAGGTGAACCTGACGCCGGTCGCGAAGTACGACGTCAGCGAGACCACCTTCTCCGCGATGCTGATGCGCGCCCGCGCCCGTCTCTACGAAGTCAGCCAGTGATGAGCCGGCAGGACGCGGCCGCCCTCGATGCAGCCTCGCCGCTCGCCCACACCCGGGAGCGGTTCGTCCTCCCCGCCGACGTCATCTACCTCGACGGCAACTCCCTGGGCGCGCTCCCCGTCGGGGTGGCCGCGCGACTCGCCGATGTCGTGGAGCGAGAGTGGGGCGGCGGGCTGATCCGCTCCTGGAACGCCCTGCCGGATGGCGCAGGTGCGTGGATGGAGCTCGTCGGCAAGATCACGACGCGGATCGCACCGCTGCTGGGCGCCTCGCCCGCAGACCTGCACGTCGGTGACTCCACCAGCGTCTCCCTGTTCAAGACGATGGTCGCGGCGGCGCGACTGCGACCCGATCGCAAGGTCGTCGTCGTAGAGCCGTCGACGTTCCCGACCGACGGCTACATCGCCGCCGGGGTGGCGGACCTGCTCGGCCTGGAGCTGCGCTGGTGCGACCCTGCCGACCCGCTCGCGTCGGTCGATTCGAACGTCGCGCTGCTGACCTTGACCCACGTCGACTTCCGGACCGGCGCGCTCTACGATCTCGCCGGCATCACGGCGGGTGCGCACGCGGCGGGGGCCCTGGTCCAGTGGGACCTGTGCCACTCGGCGGGCGCCGTCCCGGTCGACCTGACCCGCGCTGACCCCGACTTCGCGGTCGGCTGCACCTACAAGTACCTCAACGGCGGACCCGGGTCGCCGGCGTTCACCTGGGTCAGCCCGCGGCTGCAAGCCGAGGCCCGGCAGCCGATCACCGGCTGGATGGGCCATGCCGAGCCGTTCGCGATGACGCGCGACTACGAGGGCGCTGCCGGGATGGCGGGATGGGCCTCAGGCACGCACCCGGTCCTCGCACTGTCGTCACTGGAGACGGCGCTGGACGCGTTGGACGGCGTCAGCATCACCGACGTGCGGACCGCCTCGCTCTCGCTGACCGACCTGTTCATGACGCTGCTCGGCGAACGGCTGCCCGAGCTCGAGATCGTGACGCCGCGCGAGCATGCGCGGCGCGGCAGCCAGGTCTCCTTCCGGCACCCGCAGGCCTACGGGGTCGTACAGGCGCTGATCGCGCGTGGGGTGATCGGCGACTTCCGCGATCCCGACATCGCCCGGTTCGGCTTCACCCCCCTCTACGTGCGTCACATCGACGTGTACGACGCGGTCGAGCACTTGGTCGGGGTGCTCGCTGGTGCCGAGCAGTCGGACCCGGCGTACGCCGCGCGCAACGCGGTCACCTGACCAGCGCTGGCCTCAGCGGGTCTCGAGGATCGCCTGGGCAGCGTTGTAGCCGGGGATGAACGTGATGCCCGGCCCGCCATAGCAGCCGGCGCTGCCGAGGAACAGGCCCTCGATGCCGTGCGGCTGGTCGAGGTAGCCCAGCGGCCCGGGACGGCCAGGGCCGAGCAGCTCAGGATGGATCAGGCCATGGCAGTAGTCGCCGCCTGGAGCGCCGAACATCGTGCCCATGTGCTTGGGCGTGAACGTCGTGTGCTTGAGGATCAGGCTCTCGAAGTTCGGCGCGAACGTAGTGATCCGGTCGATGACCGCCTGACCCATCTCGGCCTTGAGGCGCGCGTACTCCGCCGGGTCCTCCTCGACCGGGAACCACAGCGCGAACGCCGATGCGGCGGCCTTGCCCGGTGGGCAGAGGTCCGGATCGGACGCCGACGGGATCTGGAACGCCAGCGCCGGATTGGCCGGTACGATCCCGCGCCGACTGTCCTCGAACTGCCGCTGCAGGTCCTCGGGCGTCGCGAACAGGCCGATCGCACTCTGCATCTTCGGATCGTTGAGGAACTCGTACGGCGCCGCGAAATCGGGCACCCCGTCGAGGGCGAAGTGCATCTGGACGTATGAGCCTCTGTGGTCGATCCGATCCAAGCGGCTGCGCAGGTCGTCGCCAATCCCGCCGGCCGTCACCAGAGTGTTGAGCGTCAGGTCGGGGGCGACCGCCGAGACCACCTTCGGCGCCGAGATCCGTTCGCCCGTCTCGGTCT
>DASRRQ010000124.1:0-6340 GCA_035695505.1 Marmoricola sp.
AAGTGGTGGGTCAGCGCCGCCGGCGCCACTCCTGCTTCGCGGGCGACCGAGCGCATCGAGACGTTGTCGACGCCGTCGGCACCGAAGAGCACCTCGGCGGTGTCGAGGAGCACGACCGGTACGTCGACGTCGACCCGCGGGCCGCGCCGACGCTGCTTCTCCCCCGCTGCAGTGCTCATCCGGACACCCTAGGGGAACGAGCCGCGCTGCGACGTTCTGCGCAACGTTCCTTCCGCATCCACGGACCGGGGCAGTAGCGTCCGGACATGACCACGACTGCCGACAGCAGCGGCTTCACGGCGCGCCACCTCGCGAGCTTGCGGTTGATCAGCGACACGTTCGCTCCGGGCGACGGAGCCGGTATCCCGGCTGCGAGTGCGGTCGGCGGCCCGGAGTTCGCACTCGAGCTCGCCGGCGCCAACCCGCGCGAGTCCGAGCTCAAGCAGCTGCGCACCCTGCTCCAGCTCTGGGACACCCGCTTCCTCGGCCTCGCCCTGACCGGACGGCCGCGCCGGTTCTCCTCGCTCGACCAGGCGGGGCGCGAGAAGGTGCTGCTGTCCCTGTCGGACTCGCGCCTCGCAGCCAAGCGCGCCCTGTTCGCCGCACTCAAGGGCGCCGCGCTCGCGCCGTACTACATCACCGCCGGCCCGGTGCTCTGGGACACTCTGGGGTACGCCGGGCCTCCGGGCGTGCTCCCGAATGCCCCGGACCCGGTCCTCAAGCCCGAGCACGTCACCCAGGACGAGACCATCGTGTGCGACGTGGTCGTCGTCGGCTCCGGCGCGGGTGGCGGCACCGCTGCCGGCGTCCTCGCCGCAGCCGGACTGGACGTGGTGATCCTCGAGGCCGGCGAGTACCACGACGACCGCGACTTCGACGGCAGCGAGCGCACCGGCTTCTCCCAGCTGTACGCCGGCGCCCCGCAGGTCACCTCCGAGGGCCAGATCGCCCTCGTCGCCGGCAGCGGCCTCGGCGGCGGCACGATCGTCAACTACACGACCTCGTTCCCCACGCCGGACCACGTGCGCGCGGAGTGGGCGGCACTCGGCACCCCGCAGTTCATCACCGCGGAGTACGACGACGCGCTGACCGCGGTCAACGCGAGGCTCAGCGTTAACCGCGACCACCCGGGAGCAGGGGTCCGCGACGAGCTCCTCGAAGCCGGCGCCAGGAAGATCGGCTGGAACGTCGCCGCGATGCCACGCAACGTCCTCGGCTGCGACCAGGGCATCGAATGCGGCCGCTGCGGGATGGGCTGTCGGATCGGCGCCAAGCAGTCGGTAGCGAAGACCTGGCTGGTCGACGCTGCCGACAACGGCGCCCGGATCTACGTCGGCGCCAAGGCGCGGACGGTGACAGTCGAGGGCGGCCGTGCCGTCGGCGTCACCGCCGTCTCGCCCGGGGGCGACGTCCTGACCGTCAAGGCGCGGGCCGTCGTGGTCGCGGCCGGCGCGATCCAGACCCCGGCGCTGCTCAAGCGCTCCGGACTGGGCAACGCCAACATCGGCCGGCACCTCCGGTTGCATCCAGCGACCGCGCTGTGGGGCCTGGTGCCGGAGCTGGTCAACCCCTGGGAGGGGGCGCTCCAGGCTCGTTACGTCAATGAGTGGAGCGATCTGGACGGCGACGGCTACGGGGTGCTGTTCGAGACCGCACCGCTCACCCCGGCGTTCGGGTCAGGCTTCGTCAGCTGGCGCAGTGGAGCGCAGCATCTGGAGCGGATGCAGGAGCTGAAGAACATGCTCGGCGTCGCGATCATCGTCCGCGACAAGGGGCCCGGCGGCACGGTCAAGGTCGGCAAGGACGGCGAGCCGGTGGCGAGCTACACGCTCTCCCCCGGTGACACGGAGCTGCTGATGAAGGGCTTCGAAGGGGCGGCCCGGATCGCCGAGGCGGCCGGTGCCACGAAGATCTACTCGACCCACCACCGCACCATCGGTTACGAGCCCGGCAAGAACGGCAACCTCGAGTCGTTCGTCACCGCAGCCCGGGCCGAGGGCGCCGCACCCGCCCGTCTCGCTCTGGCCGCGCTGCACATCATGGGCAGCGCCCGGATGGGCGGTACGCCGGAGATCTCGGCGCTCAACCCCGACGGCGAGACCTGGGACGTGAAGAACCTCGTCGTCGCCGACGGCTCCTGCTTCCCCACCGCGTCCGGCGTCAACCCGATGATCTCGATCGAGTCGATCGCTTACATGAACGCGAAGCGGCTGGCCGCGACGTTGGCCTGAGGAGTCCGTTTGTCGAGCCTGTCGAGACGTCACGACCGTGGCCACCACGTCTCGACAAGCTCGACGAACGGGAGGAGCCTGTCGAAACCACCCCGACTGCTGCCATGATCCGAGCGTGCCCGAGCCGATCCGCATCGACGACCTGGCCGCGCCACGCCTGTCGCCGGAGCAGCAGGGCGTCCTGGCCTATACCGACTCCCTCGACATCGACCTCGGCGCCGACGCGCTGCACGAGGCGGCGGCCGACCTCGCCGGGAGCAGCGACTTCGGCGACCCGGAGTACCGCAGCCGGCTGGCGGCGTACCTCGGCGCGGTCGAGGCGGACATCGGGCTGAGCAGCCTCGGCCGGCTGGTGCAGAAGAACAGGGTGACCCGGTTGCTCGCGAGCCGGGCCCTGCTGACCGACCTCCTCCACCGGCACCCGGAGATCCGCGACGTCGCGATCGAGCGCCCGTTGATCGTCGTCGGCCTGCCCCGCTCCGGCACTACCCACCTGGTCAACCTGATCGCGGCCGACCCCCGACGGCGCGCCCTGCCCTACTGGGAGAGCCAGGAGCCGTTCCCGCGACCGGGCGAGGGTCCTGGCGCGGACGGGATCGACCCGCGGTTCGCCCGGATCGCAGCGGAGCACGCCTCCGAGCAGTCGATCGCACCACTGACCAAGGCGATGCACGACCGGTTCCCAGCGGCGATCGAGGAGGAGGTCGAGCTGCTTGACGTGGACTTCGCGTCGTACACCCTGGAGTGGCACGCCCGCGTCCCCGGCTGGCGCGACGCGTACCTCGGTTTCGATCAGGACGCGCACTACGGCTACCTGCGCACGGTGCTGCAGGCACTGACCTTCCTGCGCGGACCCCGCACCTGGGTGCTCAAGTCGCCCCAGCACCTCGAGCAGCTCGGCCCGCTGATGCGGACGTTCCCGGACGCGACCGTCGCCTTCACCCACCGCGACCCGGTCGCGGTGCTGACCTCGGCGGTCACGATGCTCGCGTACGGCGACCGGATCCGCCGTACGACGATCGCCGCACCCGACCTTGTCGCCTATTGGTCCGACCGGATCGAGCGGCTGCTCCAGGCGTGCGTCCGGGATCGTGCTCTAGTACCTGCTGCGCAGTCGATCGACGTCCGATTCTCCGAGGCGTTCAGCGGGCAGAGCCAGGCCGGCGATCTTGCGGTGGTCGAGCAGTTCTACGAGACCGCCGGCGTCCCCATGACCACCCGCGCCCGCCGTTCCCTGCAGACGTACGTCGAGGCCAACCCGCGCGGCAAGCATGGCCGCATCGTCTACGACCTGGCGGGCGATTTCGGGGTCACGCCGGCCGAACTCAGGCCACGATTCGAGTTCTACACCGATCGCTTCGCCATCACCACCGAGGAGCACGCATGAAGCAGGTCCGGATCCACGGCGTCCAGGACGTACGGGTCGACGAGGTCGTCGAACCGACGGCCGGCCCGCGCGACGCGATCCTCGCGGTCAGCGCCTGCGGCATCTGCGGCAGCGACCTCACCTTCGCCAAGCTCGGGCCGTTCACCCCGGACGGCTCGCCGATGCCGCTGGGCCACGAGCTTGCCGGGACCGTTGTCGAGGTCGGCAGCGACGTCACCCGGTACGCCGCCGGCGACCGGGTCGTGGTCGTCCCGGGCAACGACGACCTCGGCCGGATCGGCTGCGGCACCGGCGAGGGCGGTCTCGCGCCGCGACTCCTGGTCAAGGAAGCCGACATCCGGCTCTACGCCGTCCCCGACGGGGTCGACCTGGTCACCGCGGCGCTGGCCGAGCCGCTGGCGGTCGGCATGAACGCGGCTGATCAGGCCGACGTCTCGACAGGCGATGCCGTTGCGGTGTTCGGCTGCGGACCGGTCGGGCTGGCCGCCATCGCCACCCTCGCTGATCGAGGGATCACCCGGCTGGTCGCGATCGACCCGTCCGCGAAGCGTCGCGAGCTCGCGCTCGGGCTCGGAGCGACCGAGGCCCTCGACCCGGTCAACGAGAAGGTCTGGAAGCGCCTGGCCGAGCTGCATGGCACCGTCCCGACGATGATGGGGCCGACCCCGGGCACCCACGCCTACATCGAGGCCACCGCCGTCGGCCCGGTGCTCGGTGAGATCGTCGCCAACGCCAGGCCGGACGCGCACATCTCGGTGGTCGCGGTGCACGGCGAGGACGTCCCGGTCAGCTTCCTGCAGGTGATGATGAAGCAGCTCACCATCCGGGGCGCGATGGAGTACCCGGCCCGGTTCGAGTCCGCATTGGAGCTGCTCGCCCGTAAGGACGTCTCCTCGATGATCACGCACACGTTCGGGATCGAGGAGTTCGGTGACGCACTGGAGATGCTGCAGACCTCGAAGGAGTGCGGCAAGGTGCTGATCACGATGGAACCCCGATGACCGGTGTCTGGCGCACCCGTCCCGGGGCCGACGAGCTCGCGCCGGCGACCGCGGACCGCGCCTTCCCGATCGGCCCGGGCATCTGGATGTCTCCGGGCCTGTCGAACTCCTACCTGATCGTCACCGACGAGGGCAGGATCGTGATCAACACCGGGATGGGCTTCGAGGGTCCCGTCCACCGGGCGAACTTCGACGCCGTCGACTCCTCGCCGGTCCGGTTCGTCATCCTCACCCAGGGCCACTACGACCACGTAGGCGGGATCGAGCATTTCCTCGACACGCACGGCGCCGGCCTCGGCACCGACGTGATCGCCCACGAGAGCTGGCGGACCTGGCGCGACGACAACGAGCGGCTGGCCGCGTTCCGCGCCGCCAACTCGGCGTTCGCGTTCCTCGACCGGGTCCTTGCCGGAGTCGCTGCGACCAAGGACCGGTTCCCGCACGCGTCGACCCGCCAGGGCGTTCCGCACCCGACGATCGAGGTCTCCGGCAGGCTGACGATGATCATCGGCGGCCGGCCGCTGGAGATCATCCCGGTCCGTGGCGGCGAGACCACGGACTCGCTGGTGGTCTGGCTGCCCGAGGAGAGGATCCTGTTCGCCGGCAATACCTTCGGACCGCTCTTCGCCCACCTGCCGAACCTGGTCACCATCCGCGGCGACCGCTACCGCGACGCCCTCACGGTGATCGCGACCATCGAGAAGGTCCGGGAGCTCGGTGCCGAGGTGCTGATCACCGGGCATTTCGAGCCCGTCTTCGGAGCCGACCTGATCGACGGCGAGCTGACCCGGCTGCGCGATGCCGTGCAGTACCTGCACGACGAGACGGTCGCGGGGATGAACGCCGGCACTGACGTGCACACTCTGATGCGGACGATCGCACTGCCCGAGCACCTCGACATCGGCGAGGGCTACGGCAAGGCGAGCTGGGACGTGCGGGCGATCTGGGAGAACTACGCCGGCTGGTTCCACCACCGTTCGACGACCGAGCTGTACGACGTACCGGCGAGTGCGGTGCATGCTGACGTGGTCGAGCTGGCTGGTGCCGATGCGATCCTCTCGCGGGCGGCAGAGCGGCTCGCAGCAGGTCAGCCACTTGAGGCGATCCATCTCGCCGAGATGGTCCCGACCGACGCGACCGGGGCGGCCGAAGCCCGGCGGATCCTGCGCGAAGCGCACGGCTACCTGCTCGAACGGTCCACCAACTTCTGGGAGAGCTCCTGGCTCACCCGCCAGATCGAGAGGAACGCCTAATGCCCCCGAGCAACAGCGTCGCGTTCGACTTCTCCGGCGCCACGGTCCTGGTCACCGGCGGCACCAGCGGCATCGGGCACGGGATCGCGACGGCGTTCCGCGATGCCGGCGCCCAGGTCACCGTGACGGGCACCCGGGGCTCGGCTGAGGACTACGACGTCGACCTCGACGGCCTGGACTACCGGGCGCTGACGATGGGCTCGGGCAACGCCCTGACCGTCGTCGGCTCGAGCATCGACCAGCTCGATGTCCTGATCAACAATGCCGGCGCCACCTTCGCCGGCGGGCTGGACGAGTACGACCCGGACGGCTTCGACGAGGCGCTCGAGGTCAACCTGCGGGGCGCCTACCGACTGACCCATGCCTGTCATCCCGCGCTGCGGGCATCGACGGCGTCCGGCGGCGCCAGCGTCGTCAGTGTCGTGTCGATGGCCGCCTTCCGAGCCATCCCGCTCGTCCCCGGGTACG
>DASRRQ010000125.1:0-34020 GCA_035695505.1 Marmoricola sp.
CAGCTTCTCAGCCTCCCGCAGCTTCGCAATGATCTGCTCGGTCGTATACCGCTTCCTAGACGGCATCAGACACCTCCATCTCCACTCTCATAACGACAAGACATGACAGAAGAGATGGACCGAAAATCGGGGGGCAGGACACCTAGAGGCTTGCGAAACTTCGTCTTCTCGATTTCAGTCTCGCCGCGCAAGTCGGTCACGATGACGGCTCGCTCTGCGCGGCTCCGGCTGCTCCACCTGTGAATGGCAGAACCCCGCGAGCTGCCGCTCACGGGGTTCCAACGTTGACTCACCTGGGTGAAATCAGCGGTGGCGGTGGGATTTGAACCCACGGTGGGTTTGACCCCACACAACATTTCGAGTGTTGCACCTTCGGCCGCTCGGACACGCCACCGCCGGAGAGGTTACTAGAGGCGGTGCGCGGAGTTGAAATCGGACTCCGCGGCGCAGGTGGGGCTCAGCGTGTCCTTTGGGCGGCGAAGAAGGAGTCGAGGAGGGCGGTTGACTCCTCGGCGAGCACACCGGCGACGACCTCGGGGCGGTGGTTGAGCCGCCGATCCCGCACGACGTCCCACAGACTCCCCACGGCACCGGCCTTCTCGTCATACGCCCCGAAGACCAGCCGCTCGACGCGGGACAGCACCACAGCCCCCGCGCACATCGTGCACGGCTCCAGGGTGACCACCAGGGTGCACCCGTCCAAGCGCCACGCACCGACGCGGGCTGCCGCGGCGCGCAGGGCGACGACCTCGGCGTGCCCGGTCGGGTCGGCGTCGCGCTCGCGCACGTTGACGCCGGTCCCGATCACGGTGCCTGCTGGATCCAGGACGACTGCGCCGATCGGCACGTCGCCGCTGGCCGACGCCTCGGCGGCATGCTCCAGCGCCTGCCGCATCGCGCCCTCCCAATCAGACAGGGTCCGGGCCCCCACGCTCAATCCTCGAGGTACTCGTCGAACTCGTCGCCGAAGCCAGCGATCTCCGCGATCTCGGCGAGGATGTCCTCCGGGTCGAGCTCGTCGTCATCGAGCAGCTCGCCCATGTCGGCGGCGCTGATCCCCAGGTCGCCGAGGATGTCGAGGCTGCCGGCGGGGTCCGGCTCGTCCTCGTCGATCTCGACGTGGACGCCGAGATGGTCGACGGCCGAGCGGGCCAGCGACCAGTCCGGTGCCGCAGTCGCATCGGAGAGCAGCACCCGCACCAGCGTCCCCTGCGCGCGGACCAGCAGCACGAAGTCCTCGTCGATCGAGATCAGCGCCAACGCGCCGTTGTCGCCGGGGTAGCGGCGCAGCTCGTGGGCGATCGCGTCGACGTCGTCCAGCGCATGCACCGGCAGCTCCGCGAGGTTCCAGGTGCCCTCGTCGCGGTAGGCGACGACGGCAAGATCGATCGCGTCGATCTCCGCGTCCGTCACGTCCGACACGTCACCCACCTCCGTCCGTCGCCCCGTGCTCGTCTGATGCTCTCCCGATGGTGGCAGAACGGCGGCCAGTACGCGAGGCCGATACGTTCGCCGTAACCTTCCTTTCATGCGCCTGCACGTTGTCGATCACCCGTTGGTCTCGCACAAGCTCACGACCCTGCGCGACGAGCGCACCGCCTCGCCGGAGTTCCGGCGGTTGACCGAGGAGCTGGTCACGCTGCTCGCCTACGAGGCGACACGGGACGTCCGGGTCGACAACGTCACCGTCACCACGCCCGTGGCGCCCGCCCACGGCGACGTGCTGAGCCGGCCGCGCCCGATGGTGGTGCCGATCCTGCGCGCCGGGCTCGGCATGCTCGAAGGGATGATGCGCTTGGTCCCCACCGCCGAGGTCGGCTTCCTCGGGATGGTCCGCAACGAGGAGACGCTGCAGGCTTCGACGTACGCCGAGCGGCTGCCGGAGGATCTCACCGGCCGCCAGTGCTACGTGCTCGACCCGATGCTCGCCACCGGCGGCACTCTGGCCGCGGCGCTGGACTTCCTGGTGGCCCGCGGCGCCGACCACATCACCTGCATCTGCCTGCTCGTCGCTCCCGAAGGCGTCGCCAACCTCGAAGCCGGTACGGCGCACCTCGACATCCCGATCACCGTGGTCACGGCCGCCCTCGATGAGCGGCTCAACGAACACGGCTACATCGTGCCCGGGCTCGGCGATGCCGGCGACAGGCTCTACGGGCTGGCCCAGTAGGGAACCGCAAGGAACCACGTCAGGCCTCCTCGCGTCCGACCTGCATCCGCCGGTCCGATCGAGGAGCCACCATGTCCGAGCCTGCAGCCACCCCTCGCTCCACCATCGCACTGATCACCTGCATCGGCGTGCTGGTCATCGCGCTGGCCGTCGTCTTCCTTGTCGGCACCCGGACCCACGACGACCGGCCCGTCGTACGGACCGCCGCGGCCTCGACGGCCACCTCGGCCGACTTCGGCATCGTGACCAGCGCCGACGCATCGGTCCCGGCGGTGCCCAATCAGGTGAGCTTCAATGCGTCGGTCTCCAGCACTCGCTCAACCACTGCGGCCGCCACCGCTGCGACCAACGCGATCATCCGGTCGGTGATCGCCGCCGCGAAGCAGTCCGGCGTCGAGGCCAGGTACATCCGGACGACCAGCCTCTCGGTGCACCCGAGCTACGACTACACCTCGAGCGGCCAGCACCTGGTCGGCTACACCTCCTCCGAGCGGGTCAACATCCTGGTCCGGCCGTTGAGCCTGGCCGGGGAGACGATCGGCGCGGTGACCACCGCCGGCGGCAACGCCGTCTCCATCGGATCGGTCACCTTGTCGATGAGCAACCAGACGGCGCTGCTCGCCCAGGCCCGTGCGGCCGCGATTCGAAACGCGAAAGCCGCCGCTGATGCGATGGCCAGCGCTGCCGGCCGCACGATCGGGGAGCTCGTCTACGTCGACGACGCTCCGCAGGCCGCTCCTGCCGACTACCCGCTCTACAACCTCGACCTGGCCGCAGTGGCCAAGGGCACTGCCCCGATCTCCGCGGGCACCAAGTCGGTCAGCGTCACGGTGCAGACCCGGTGGACCCTGCGATGACCCGAACGGCTAGTAGTAGAAGACGGTGACCTGGCCAGTCGCGGTCGCGAGCATCACCAGCGCCACCACGAGCCCGAGGATCACATAGCCGCTCTCACGGTCGCGCCGATCGCGGTCGGGCTCGGGAGCGGAGTAGCGGTACCCGTCACCGGGACCCATCTTGAACTCGTCGGTGCGTGCCATCGCAGTGCCTCCGCTCTCGACGGTACGCCGCCCCTCACCGCGCGTCGACCCTGCAGGCGCGCACGATCTCGTCCGTCTGATCCGCGTCCGATCCGGCGATCAGCGCCACCAGGTTGACCACGTTCTGTGCGTACAGCGTCGAAGCCATCCGCGGCATCTGGCCCGGCACGTTCGCACCGCCCCAGACGGCGGCCCGCCCGACCTCGATCACCTCACCAGCCACGGCGCCCTCGACGTTGCCGCCGCTCTCGGCCGCGAGGTCGACGACGACCGACCCGGCGCTCATCGCCTCGACCATCTCCCGGCTCACCAGCACGGGGGCGGTCCGGCCGGGCACGGCTGCCGTGGTGATCAGGACATCCGCCTGCGCGACGTACGGCGCGAGCAGCGCCCGCTGCCGAGCTGACCGCGCGGGCGTCATCTCGCGGGCGTAGCCCGCAGCCCCATCCAGCGGGTCGAGTCCGAGGTCGAGCGGGGTCGCACCGAGCGAGGCGATCTCCTCGGCCGAGGAGCGCCGTACGTCGTACCCGGACACGAGCGCACCGAGACGGCGGGCCGTGGCGATCGCCTGCAGGCCGGCAACTCCGGCACCGAGGACGAGCACCCGAGCCGCCGGGATCGTGCCCGATGCCGTCGTGGTCAGGGCGAAGGTGCGCCCGAACAGGTCAGCTGCGACGACGACAGCCCGGTAGCCGGCCACCATCGACTGCGAGGTCAGGGCGTCCATCGACTGCGCCCGGGAGATCCGCGGCACCTGCTCCATCGCGTAGGCGGCCACTCCCCCGTCGCGCAACGCGGCGAGCACAGGGGCGGCGTACGGGCCGAAGGCGATCGCCGCGGAGCCGGGTGCCAGAGCCCGGACCTGCTCGGGCTCCAGCGCCTGGACGCCGAGCACCAGCTCGGCGTCACCGAGAGCACCGATGCTGGCCCCGGCCGCGACGTACTCGGCATCGGCGAAGCCTGCTCGTGCACCGGCATCCGGCTCGACCACAACGTGGTGGCCGTGCGCAGATAGGCGCGAGACCAAGTCAGGGACGAGCGCCACCCGGGTCTCACCCTCACGGCGCTCCCGGACGACTGCGATCCGCAACTGCACCAGGCTCACCGGAGCAACCTAGGACGTCGTGACGGTGGCGGCCACCCGTCAGCCGACGTGGTGCCCCACGACGGTCCCGATCAGGTACGTGACGATCATCGCCAGCAGGCCGCCGCCGATATTGCGGAGCATCGCGCGGCGTACGTCGGCCTCAGCGAAGCGGGCCGAGGCGAAGCCGGTCAGCGCGAGTGCAGCAGCGACCGCGACGACCGTGGCTCCGATCCGCCAGGACTGGCCGAACAGCATGATCGTCAGCAGCGGCAGAGCCCCGCCGAGCGTGAAGGCGAGCAGCGACGCGACCGCCGCCTGCCACGGGCTGGTCAGGTCGTCCGGGCTGATCCCGAGCTCGGCCTCGGCGTGGGCGGCGAGCGCATCATGCGCGGTGAGCTCCTCGGCCACCCTGATCGCCACCTCCTCGCTGAGCCCCTTCTCCCGGTAGATGCCGGCCAGCTCGGCCAGCTCCTCCTCGGGATCCTCCTGCAGCTCGCGGGCCTCCTTGGCCAGCAGCGCCTGCTCGGTATCGCGTTGCGTGCTGACCGAGACATACTCGCCTGCCGCCATGCTCAGCGCGCCGGAGACCAGGCCGGCAGCCCCGGCGACGAAGATCGTGTGGCGCGAGGTGGTGGCACCGGCGACGCCCATCACCAGGCCGGCGACCGAGACGATGCCGTCGTTGGCGCCGAGGACCGCAGCACGCAGCCAGTTGAGCAGCGCGGAGGCGTTCTCGCTGTGCGGCTCGTGCTCGTGCGGCCCGATGTCGGCGCCGGGCGGCAGCTCGGCAGGTAGTTCTGCTGCGGTCACGGGGTCAATCCACCATGCACCGCAAGAACGCCGCAAGCCAGGGAAGGCTCCGCTATCTGCTCGCCTCCGCTGCGGACGCCCCGGCGTCTCGACGGGCTCGACGAGCGGGCGGGTGCTAGCTGCCAGCAGGCGTGGGCGAGGTCCGGGCCACCGGCTGCCAGACGAACTCGTACGCCGTGGCGTTGTGCGCCGGGTCGCGGTCGGTGATCCTCGCGAGCACGACCCGGGTCGCCCCGTGCACGCGCAGCACGCAGCGGACCGTCGTACCGATCGGGCCGCCGAGATACGGGCAGGTCACCTTCCGTACGGCGGCGCGCAGCCGTTTGCTTGCCTGGTCGCGCAGATCTGCGGCGAGGTGCTCGGCGGTGACGCCGTAGTCGGAGACTTCGTCAGCGAGGTGCACGTGCAGCCTGCCGCCTCCCGTCGTAGTGGTCACCGCGACGGTGCCCGGGATCCGGAGCTGGCGGCCACCACTGAGCACCACGACCTGGATGCAACGCACCATCGCGCCGACCTTCCAGGCGAGGTCGGGGCAGGTCAGCCGGCCGGGCGCCATCCCGGGATGGTCGGCCTCGAGCTGGCGCTCGGCCATCGTGCCGACCTGGAGACCGGGCAGCGAGGTCAACCTGGGCTCCGGGACGAGCCGTGCCGTGGACCCGCACCCGGCGAGCAGCATCCCGCAGGCGGCCAGGGCTGCATACCGGATCACGGTCGCGCCAGCGAGCTGCGGAGCTCCGCGACCCAGGCAGGGACGAGCTCGGTGGCCGGGCCCTGGCGATGCTGCCGGAAGTCGCTGTTGGCGGCGCGCTCCAGGTTGAGCTCGAGAGTGTCACTGCCGCCGGCGATCGCGTAGTCCACGAAGCCGGCGGCCGGGTAGACGACCCCGGAAGTGCCGATCGAGACGAACAGGTCGCAGCTGAACAGCACCCGGTGGATCTCGTCCATCTCGTAGGGCATCTCGCCGAACCACACGACATCCGGTCGCAGTGCGTGCATCCCACAGCCGGGGCACTCTGGCTCGTCGGCGAGGGTGCCGAACCAGCTGAACCTCCGATCGCACGCCGTGCACCAGGCGCCACGCAGCTCGCCGTGCATGTGGTGCACCTGCTTGGAGCCCGCCTGCTCATGCAGGTCGTCGATGTTCTGGGTGATCAGGAAGAAATCCTCGCCGAGCAGGTCCTCGAGCTCGGCCAAGGCAAGGTGCGCCGCATTGGGCCGGACGCGCGCGAGCGAGGCACGCCGCTCGTCGTAGAACCGCTGGACCATCTCCCGGTCGGCCTCGAAGGCCTCGGGCGTTGCGACCTCCTCGGGCCGGTAGCCCTCCCACAGCCCGTCGGCGTCGCGGAAGGTGGGGACACCGCTCTCGGCGGAGATCCCCGCACCGGTGAGCACCACGACCTTCACGACCGAAAGGCTATCCCCGCGGGCCTGACCGCACTCTCACGTCAGATAGTCGTCAGTCGGCGACGGTGAACCGCTGTCGGACGTGCGCGGGGGTCTCGATCTCATCGACCAGCGCGACCGCGTAGTTCTCGATGCTGACATGGTCGCCGACGGGGGACTCGAGACCGACCTTGTAGGTGCCGGTCCGCTCACCCGGTGCGATCACCGGCGCCGGCGAGAGGTACGTCCAGTCGACCTCGGCACCGGTCTCGCGCAGGACCTGCAACGATGCCGCGCCCTTGAGCGCCTCTGCTTTGTACTCCTCGGGGAACCCCGGGGTGTCGATCAGCCGTACGCCGTCGATGCTCAGGGTGCCGGCACCGCCGACGACCAGCAGCCGCGCGAACCCCAGCGTGCCCGCCAGGTTGGCGATGGTGTCGGCGAAGCGGTTGCCGTCATCGGCCAGTCGGCTCGGCCCGACGGCGGAGACGACGACATCGTGCTTCTCGGCGATGGGACCGGTGAATGCCGGGTCGTGGGCATCGCCGGTCAGGTCGGCGTCCCCGGTGCTGACACCGCGGCTGATCCGGGTGACGTCGTGACCGCGCGAGACGGCCTCGGTGACGATGGTGCTGCCGATCGCGCCGGTGGCGCCGTAGACGGCGATCTTCATGTCCGCTCCTCTGTCGATGTGCGTTGGCTTGACAGTATCTATTTGATACTGGGTACTTCAACGTGCTATACACACCCTGTGGAAACCATCACCTTCGCGCCCGACGCCTTCGCGCGCGACTGCGCGTCGCGGGTGGTGCTCGACCGGATCGGCGATCGTTGGACCGTCCTGGTCGTCGCCGCGCTCGCCGACGGACGGCTGCGGTTCTCCGAGCTCCGCAAGCGGATCGAGGGAGTCACCCCGAAGGTGCTCACCCAGACGCTGCGCGCCCTCGAGCGCGACGGCATCGTGACCCGCGAGGTCTTCGCCGAGGTCCCGCCCCGGGTGGAGTACGAGCTCACCGACCTCGGCCGGCACCTGCTCGGGCCGATCGAGGCCATCCGGCTGTGGGCCGAGAAGCACGCGGCCGGCATCGTGGAGAACCGGGCGGCGTACGACGCCCGCTAGGCAGCCGATCCTCGACACCTGTCTCTACGAGCCCCTAGCGTGTCGGAATGACCCAGCCTCCCGAGATGAACCAGCCTCCCGAGAACACTCCTGGCGCCGAGATCATCGGCGGACCGGTGCGCCCGGTGCCGCCGGCACGGCCCTCGCCGTTCGCGTTCGACCGGGACGCAGCCGCACTCCAGGTCCCGCGGGTCATCACCGCGATCGGGGTCGGACTGATCTCGGCCGCAGTCGTGACGGGCGCGGTGTACTCGCGTGAGCACCACGACCTCGACGTCTCCAACTTCACCATGGGGGTGATCGGCGTTGTCGGCCTGTTCGCGGTCGCCGCCTTCGCCCGTCTCCTGATCCCCCGGGCCGAGGAGGACTCGAACCTCGTGTCCTGGCCGGGCACCGCCGCAGCGCTGGGCACGGCACTCCTGCTGAGCGTCCTGATCACCAACGACAACGCCTCGCAGTACACCGCGACGCTGGTCCTGGTCGCGCTCTCGGCGCTCGGGTACGCAGCGACCAAGGCCGCGCCGTTCGTCCTGGCGGGGATCCTCGGCACGGCCGGCTTCTATGCCAAGGCCTTCGACGACGTCTTCAACACCGACGGCAACGGCCACAACACCTTCATGCTGATCGGCGCGGGAGTGCTGGTCTTCGTGATCGTGCTGACCCTGGCGGGCTGCCTGCTCCCGGAGACCCGGATCCTGATCGGCGTGGTGGTCGGCGCGGGCGGTGCCGTGGCCATCGGCGTGGTCCTGGAGGCCTTGATCTTCGCTAAGTCCATCGCGTCCTACGGCTTCGGGCTCTCGGGCTCGGTCTCGGACCTCGGGAGCTCCAGCTCAGACTCCGGCCTTCCCGGCGGCATCGACATCCACCCCGGTGGAGTTGTGCACCACAGCAACCCGTACACCAACGACGCCTACATGGTGCTGCTCTACTGCCTCGTCCTCGCGGTGTTCTGGGCCGCCTGCGCTGCCGTCACCGGGCACGTCGGCTTCCGCATCCTGGTCGTCGCGATCGTGGTCTTGAGCATCCCGATGGCGACGTTCGCGCTGACGGCGCACCACCCGACCTGGTGGGAGGTCGCTTTCGGCATCCTCGGAGGGCTCGCGCTCCTCGGCGCGGCGGTCCGGACCCGCGGCGTCCCCCAAGGTGGATAGGCCGCTCACCTGCCGGCCGCCGCGCAGCCGGTGCCGGACTACCCTGGCACCATGCGTGGTCTGGTTCTCGCCGCAGGCGCCGGGACGCGGATGGCACGACCGAAGGCGATGATCGCCGATCTGCGTGGGCGGACCTGGGTCGAACGGGCGATCAGCGCGCTGGCGCAGGGCGGCTGCGACCAGATCTCGGTCGCGCTCGGTGCCGAGGTCGACCGTGCCGAGGGCGTGGTCCGCGCCTGCGGAGCCGAGGTCGTCCTGGTGCCGGACTGGGCCGAGGGGATCTCGGCCTCGGTGCGTGCCGGGCTGCAGGCGGCGGCAGCGGCCGCCGACTCTGCGGCACTAGTAGTACTGCTGGTCGACCTCCCGGACGTCGGCGCCGACGTCGTCCGACGGGTGCTCACGCCGATCCCGGACGAGACGACCCTGCGACGAGCGGTCTACGCCGGCGAGCCCGGTCACCCCGTCGTCATCGGACGCTCCCATTGGGACGCGCTCGACCGCTCCCTGCACGGCGACGTCGGCGCCGGGCCCTACCTGCGCGCGCACAGCGCAGAGCCAGTGGACTGCAGTGATCTAGCTACAGGGGTCGACGTGGACTACCCACCGGCGTAGGCGCCTGCTAGGAGGCGGGGTCCTCGAGCACTCGTTGCAGGGACTGAGGCTCGCAGGCATGGTGGATCGGTCCCGCGAGGGCACCCAGCGGGCGCCCGCTCCCGCCCCAGCGCTGAGAGATGAGCTCCGCCGCGATGCTGACCGCCGTCTCCTCCGGCGTGCGTGCACCGATGTCCAGGCCGATCGGCGACGAAAGCCGTTCGAGCTGGAGCGACGTCACCCCGTTGGCCCGCAGCTTGCTGACCCGGTCCTCGTGAGTCCGCCGGGAGCCCATCGCCCCGATGTAGGCCAAGTCGGGATGACGCAGCGCCGTGGTCAGCAACGGGATGTCGAACTTCGGGTCGTGGGTGAGGACCGCGAGCGCGGTCCGCTGGTCGATCCGCCCACCGTCGATCTCCTCCTGGAGATAGCTGTGCGGCCAGCGAACGATGACCTCGTCGGCGTCGGGGAACCTTGCTCTAGTGGCGAACACCGGCCGCGCGTCGCACACGGTTACCCGATAGTCCAGGAAGCGCCCCACCCTGGCGACGGCCGCCGCGAAGTCGATGGCGCCGAAGACGATCAGCCGAGGACGCGGTGCGAAAGAACGCACCAGCACCCGCATCTGGGTACCCAGCCGCTCCCCGTCCGGACCGTAGGTGCGCGACGCGGTGCGCCCCGTCGCGAGCAGACCCAGGACGTCGTCGTGGATGGCCGCATCGGACCGCGCCGAGCCCAGCGTCCCGGCGCGATCCGCCGGGACGGCATCAGAGGCGCCAACCACCAGATGCGCGCCGATCCGGTCCGGGTCGGGATGATCGATCACGGTCGCCAACGCCACCGGGACACCAGTCTCTATCCCGGCCAGGAGTCGATCGAGGTCGGCGTAAGTCCGGGGCCCCCACCGCTCGACGTACACGTCCAGGATCCCGCCGCAGGTCAGGCCGACCGCGAATGCATCGTCATCGCTCACACCGAAGCGCTCGAGCGCCGGTTGGCCGGTCTCCAACACCGCCTGTGCAGTCTCGTAGACCGCGCCTTCGACGCACCCGCCCGAAACGGAGCCGGCAACCACTCCTCCGGGTCCAACGATCATCGTCGCGCCCGGCAAACGGGGCGCCGAGGACCAAGTGTCCACGACGGTGCAGACCGCGACGTCCTCGCCGGCGGCGAGCCATGCGGAGAGCTGGTCGAGCACCTCACGCATGCTCGGGGCTCCGTGACACCGACGACGGTCTGGCGTCCGGACTCCAGATCCGGACCAGGCTCGTCACGCTCGTGACGGCCAACGACAGCAGCAGACCGCCCAGCCCGGGGGAGAACGGGCCCACCTCGTCGGGTCGGGTACTGCGTACGGTGTCGAAGGCCATGATCGCGCCGTCCCGGCTCAGAGAGCCTCGATGTGCGGCAGGACCTCTTCACCGAGGAGCTGCATCTGGTCCTCCCACTCGGGGAAGGAGAGCCGGAAGTCGAAGGCCAGGTGATCCAGGCCCGTCGCCTTGAGCTCCGCGATCTGCTCGAGGATGTCGTCGGGGGTGCCGTAGAGCAGTACGCCCGCGAGATCATCGACCGTCTCGAAGGTGCCCGACTCCGGCTTGACCCAGAACGGTGCATTGTTCGCCCAGGTCAGCAACCCCGGGACGTTCACTCGAGCCAGCGCCTCCTCGCGGGTGCGGGCCACCGAGGTCGTCGGGATGACGCCGACCGTCGACATCGGTCGCTGGTGCAGCTCGGCCTGCTCGCGCAGGAGCGCGACGCGCTTGCGCAGCGTGGCGATGCCGATCCGACCAGGCAGGAACCCGTCGCCGAACTCAGCAGCCAACCGCGCGGACTTCGGTGTCGTGCCGCAATACCAGAGCGGCACGGCGTCGGCGCCCGGCCGCGGGTCTTGGGAGGCATCCTTGAACGCGAACGGGTCCTTGTCCCAGCTGACACCCTCCTCGCTCCACATCTGGCGCAGGATCTTGAAGTTGTCGATGACCAGGTCCGGGCGCGGTACGCCGCCGAAGCCGACCGCCTCGAACTCGTGATCGAAGTTGCCCGACCCCATCCCGAGGATCAGCCGCGGGCCGAAGAACTTGACCATCGTCGCCACTGCCTGCGCCAGCACCAACGGGTGCCGGAACGGGATCAACGCGCCGGTCCCCAAGACCAGGCGCTCGGTCGAAGCGCCAATCGCGGTCAGGGTGGTCAGTGCCTCATAGAACGTCGTGTCGGGGTTCTCGAACTCACCGTGGGGCTCGAACAGCAGGTGGTCGCGGACCCACACCGAGTCGAAGCCGAGCCTCTCGGCCAGCCGGGACCCGTCCACGATCTTCGTCGGGTCCGCGTGCTGTCCGAAGTGCGGGAGCAGAAGTCCGGTGTGCATTAGTCTCCTAGGGTCGTGAAGTACGGCGAGTCAGCCGGCTCGGAGGTGACGACGATCTCGCCCAGAGGCTGGACGTGGGTGTCGAGCCAGCGCACGATCTCGGGGATCACAACGTCGCCGTATGCCGCGTATGCCGTGTAGTGGCCGACGCCGCGTTGGATCAGGAGCCGCTTCGGTCCGACCGCGGCGGCGTAGATGGCCTCGGCGTGATCGGTCGGCGTGATCGTGTCGTCCTCGACTGTGATCACCATCAGCGGGGTCGCCAGGCCCTCGGCCGCGTCCAGCGGCCGGTACCGCAGCAGCGGATCGACCATCGAGGCGGGCACCGACATCAGGATCTTCTTGTCGACGTCGCTCTTGAAGTCCGAGCCCGTGCGCTCGGGGGTCTGGACCATGATCTCGTTGCGTGGGTGGATCATCCTGCTCTCGCCGGTGAGCACCCGCTGACGCCGGTCCTCCTCGAGCATGTTCTTGTACTCGACCCACTCCCACTCCGAGCGCATCCGGTGGAGCCAGTCCTCGCCATCGGCGACCGGGAACTGGCTGACCACGGCGCGGACGCGGGTGTCGTACGCCGCCAGCATGACAACGTTCCCGCCGCCGGTGCCGCCGGTCGCGAAGGCGCCGATCGCGCTCGTTACCACGTCGGTCCGGGTCGTCAGATAGGTGACCGCGTTGATCAGGTCCTCGAGCTGGTGGGTCGGGTTGACGATCCCCCGCTCGCCCTCGGAGTCACCGAAGCCGCGGTAGTCGATCGACAGGACGCCGAACCCGGCGCTGGTAAATCCCTCGTGGTAGCGCAGGTAGTCCTTCGCGTCCTTCAGGCCCAGCCAGCCCGGACCCTGGACGATCGCCCGGAACGGACCATCGCCCTCCGGGGTGCGCCAGATCGCCCGGACCCGATCTGGTCCGCTGAAGAACTCGACGTCCTCGGTCCTCATGGACGGCCGATCGTGATCAGTCGCTGCTCGGTCATCTCTTCGATCGCGTAGCGGGGTCCCTCGACCCCCGAGCCGCTCTCCTTGACTCCGCCGTAGGGCATCAGATCGACCCGGCTGCTGGAGGTCTCGTTGATGTGCACCGAACCCATCCGCAACCGCTCGGCAGCGGTCAGCGCGCGCCCGATGTCGCGGGTGAAGATGCCGGCCGCGAGCCCGAACGGCGTGTCGTCGACATCGGCGAGCGCCGCGTCGAACTCGTCGAACGGCACCAGGTTCACCACCGGTCCGAAGACCTCCTGGGAGAAGACGTTGGTGGCCGGGTCCACGCCGGCCAACACTGTCGGCGCGATCACCTGACCCTCACGCTTCCCGCCGGCGACGACCTCGGCGCCCTTGTCCCGCGCCTGCTCGATCCACGACTCGATCCGGTCGGCGTCGCTGCTGCTGATCACCGGGCCGACGAAGGCTCCCGGCTGGCGTGGGTCGCCGAAGGCACGGCCTCCCAGGTCGGCCGCAAGAAGGCTGCCGAACTCGTCGAGCGCAGAGCGTTCGACGTACAAGCGCTGGATCGAGGTGCACACCTGCCCGGCCTTCCGGAACGCCGCGCCGACGCACGCAGACGCGGCCCGGGCAAGGTCCGCGTCGGCGCAGACGATGGTGCTCGCCAGGCTCCCGAGCTCCAGCTGGGTCTTGCGCAGGCCGACGGCCTGCCGGATGTGGGTGCCGACCCCGGTGCTGCCGGTGAACGCATAGAACGCTGGGATCTGGCTCTGCAGCAACCACTCCCCGACCTTCGAGCCGCTGCCGTTCAGGACCGAGAGCAGACGGGCAGGCAGGCCCGCCTCGAGCAGGACCTCAGCCAGGATGCCGGCGGTGAGCGGCGTGTACGCCGCGGGCTTGAGCACGACGCCGTTGCCGGCGGCGAGAGCCGGGCCCACCTTGTGCGCCACGGTGTTGAGGGGCGAGTTGAACGGAGTGATCGCAGCGACCACGCCGACCGGGTGCCGGACCGTGAAGGCCAGTCGGCCTGCTCCGCCCGGGGCGCCGTGCAGCGGGACCATCTCGCCATGGATGCGCTTGGCCTCCTCGCCCGAGGTAGTCAGGGTCTGCACCGCGCGGCTGATCTCGCGCTCGGCGTCGCCGAGGGTGAAGCCGGTGTCGTCGACGATCGCCCCGACCAGATCCGTCCGTTGTTGCAGCAGCCCGGCCGCCCGGATCAGCACCTCGTAGCGCTTGAAGTGCGGGAAGTCGATCTCCTTCTGCGCGACCGCAACGCCGGCGACGGCCTGGTCGACCTGGGCCTGGTCTGCCTCGTGCACCTCCGCGACGACCGAGCCGTCGTACTTGTCCAGCAGCTCGGTGGTCGACGCGCCGTCGACCCACTCGCCGTCGATCAGCAGCCGTGCTTGTCTCATCGGTCCGTCCTCTGTCCTTGGAACATCAGGTTCACGTCGTCGACACCGTCAACCGCCCAGAGCGCCCGGGCCAGGTCTGCCGCGGCAGCGTCGCCGAGCACGGAGGCAACCAGCTCAGCGAACTTCTCGCTGAGCTCCTCGTCGGTGAGCGGGTCGTCGGGATCCCCGTGCCGTGTGTGCCGGGTGGTCTCGACGACCGAGCCGTCCTTCATGGTCACCCGCACCCGCGCGGCCCGCTGCTGCGGGAAGAGCGCGTCGAACTCCGGCGAGACGGTCGCAGTGGTCCGCGCGACAAGGTCGCGCAGACCGGGGTCGGTGAGCCAGCGCGGCGTGAACGACGCGAGCCGCACCGATCCGACAGCGAACGCGGCGGCGACCGTATAGGCGAGACTGAACTTCGCCTCGAAGTCGGTGACCGGGTCGGTGTTCCCAGCCACGGCGAGCGCGGTGCCGTAGGTCTCCACCTCGACGTGCGCGATCTGGTCTGCTTCGACCCCCCGGGCCCGGAGCTCCAGGGCGGCATCGACGGCAGCGAATGTGTGCCCGCAGCACGAATGGTTCTTGACCGTCTGCTGGGTCACTGCCCACGTCGTGCCGAGGGCCGCCACGGCCGACTTCCAGTCCGGGCCCTCCGACATGGCCGCACCGAACCCGGCGGGGCCTTCCAGGATGTCCCAGGCTCCGGTGAAGTCCTCTCGCGCGGCGAAAGCGGCGACCATGCCGGCATCGGCAGCATGACCCGCGTGCAGCGGCTTGCCCATCGCATCGGACCGGAACGCCTGCTGAAGTCCGGCTGCCGTCGTGGTCGCGTTTGCTAAGGCGTGCGCGAAACGGTCCGCGTCCAGACCGAGCAGCTCGGCGGTCGCCGCCGCCGCACCGATCGTGCCCACCGTGCCCGTGGTGTGCCAGTACCGGTAGTGCGCCGGCTGGATGGCAGCAGCGATCCGGCAGGAGATCTCATACCCGATCGCGATCGCACGCAGCAGCGCTTCGCCACTGGCACCGAGATGCTGCGCAGTAGCGAGCGCCGCCGCCACCGTGGGCGAGCCCGGGTGGTAGATCCCGTCGCGGAAGATGTCGTCCATCTCGACCACGTGCGACGCGGTGCCATTGATCAGCGCGGCAGTCCGCGGATCGGCCGGGACCCCCTCGGGCACCAGAGTCGCCGAGCCGTGCCCGGTGCTGAACGCCAGGCCCGCCCGGATCCGCTTCCCGGCAGGGGTCGCACTGCCGGCGACGGTCGCGCCGTACCAGTCGACCAGGGCTCGGTTGGCTCCGTGCAGGACCTCCGGGGAGAGCGGCTGGTCCCGGTGAGCGACCGCGAACTCCGCGAACTCGTGAACAATCACGCGCACCCCCTCAGAACTGAGACTCGTACTGCTGCGGACTGATCCGGGCCTCGACGATCAGCGGCCGGCTCAGATCGTGGGCTTCGGCGAGGACCTTCTCCAACTCGCGGACCGACTCGGCGCGGGCGCCGTCGCAGGCCATCGACGAGGCGAGCTGGACCAGGTCGGTGTCCTCGATACGGGTCGCGGTGCTGGGGTAGGACTTCTCCATCTGCTTGAGCTCGATCCGGTTCAGGCTGCCGTCGACGAAGACGACGACCACCAGCCCGAGCCCGAGCGCGGACGCAAGCCGCATCTCTGTCGCGGCCATCGCGAACCCGCCGTCGCCGACCATGGCCACGACCTGGCGGTCGCGGAGAACGTGCTGGGCGGCGATCGCAGCCGGTACCCCGAAGCCCATCGACGAGAGCCCGTTGGTCATCAGGAGCCCGCGTGGCGTGTTCGTCGTCCAACCCTGTCCCACGAGGAGCTTGTGCGAGCCGACGTCGCAGGCCGCCACAGTGTCCTCGCCGAAGGAGGCACGGACCGCGTCCACGACATCGGTCGGATTCATCTGATCGCTGACCCGTCCGGCGTAGTAGGCCTCACGCAGGGTCGTTCGGTGCTGCTGCACATCAGCAGAGGACCAGCGTGGCTCGCCCTTCCACTCTGCAGCGAACCACTCGTAGATCGCGGCGATGTCACCGACGCACTCGGTCGCTGCCTGGTAGATCTGGTCGCTATTGCTCAGCGAGTCGACGTGCAGGACCGGGGTGCGCAGGGACCAGGGCTTGATCAGCTCGACCGCGTCGAACCCGGCGGTGATGATCAGGTCGGCATCACCGAGGAGCTTCCACAGCACCTGGTTGCAGGCCATGTCGAGAACGCCGGCGAACAGCTCGTGATCCTCGGGGAAGACGCCCTTGGCCATCGGGGCGACGACGACCGGGATGCCTGCCTTCTCCGCGAACGCGACCAGCGCATCGGTGGCGCGGGCGCGGGTCGCGCCGATACCGGCCAGGATGACCGGGCGGCGTGCCGCCTCGATCATCCGCACCGGGTCCCCGCTCCCACGGACGCTGACCGTGCGCACCACCGCGTCGGCGGGCGGCGGCACGAAGTCAGCGTCCGTGGCCGGCATCGTGGTCACGTCGCCGGGGAGGGTCAGGTGGACCGCACCGGGCCGCTCGGCGGTCGCGGTAGCGAGCGCCTTGCGGAGCGTGGTGGCCGCCGAGCCGGGCTCCAGTCGTCCCGTCCACTTGGTGATGGGCGAGAACAACAATTTGTGGTCGATGACCTGGTGGGTGAAGAACTGCTCGCGGCTGGTCTCGATCTGCCCAGAGAGGGCGAGCATCGGGACCCGGTCGACGTTGGCTGCCGCGACCCCGTTGACCAAGGCGCTCGAGCCGGGGCCCAGGGTCGAGAGGCAGACGCCGACGTCCCCGGTCGCCTGCGCCACCCCCTCGGCCATGAACGCTGCGGTGCCTTCGCGGCGCGCGAGCACCACGTCGACGTCGCGCACCCGGAAGCGCTCCATCAACTCGATGATCGGGTCGCCGGGGTAGGCGAAGACCTGCTTCACCCCCGAAGCCGCGAGCCCGAGGGCCACGACGTCGGCCGTCGAGATCGGTTCCGTCACGAGATCAGCGTCCTTTCGATGATGGGTGGTCACTGCCCCGGACGCAGGAGTCGACCGGAGCCCTTCTCGGCAGTGACGTTCCCGTCCTCCATGATGACCTTGCCGCGCAGGATCGTCATCTGCGGACGGCCCTTGGATGGCAGGTCCTCAGCCGACATCCACCCGCACATGTAGTGCGAGTGCTCGGCATGCAGAACCTCCTCGTGGTCCATGTCCAGGACGACCAGGTCGGCGTCGGCGCCCGGGGCGATGAGGCCCTTCTTGCCGTAGTAGCCGGTGAGCTTGGCCGGGGAGGTGCAGCACATCTCGACGATGCGCTCGAGGGTGAGCCGACCGGTGTGCACCTCGGTGAGCATCAGGCGGAGGTACTGCTCGATCATCGGGCTGCCGCCAGGAGCGGTGTACATGTCGTCCCAGCCGACCTCCTTCTCCTCCCGCGTGTGCGGGCCGTGGTCGGAGCCGATGACGTCGATGGTGCCGTCCTGGATCGCCTTCCACATGAAGGGGTCGTCCTCCTCGGGCACCCAGAACCCGAGAGTGAAGGGGCCGTGGCGCTCGATCTTCTCCCAGTCGTTGGTGACGAACATGGCGAAGGGGTTGGCCTCGGCAGTCACCGAGCGACCCTCGGCCTTGGCCTCCGCGACCATCTTCACGCCGGCCTCGGTGGAGAGGTGCAGCACGTGCAGCTTGGTGCCGACCGAGCGCTGCATCTCCAAGATGGTGGCGATCGCGGTGTTCAAGACGATGCCCTTGCCGCCGCGCAGCGCCCGGGCGTAGGACCGGAAGTCCATCCCCCACTGCTCCTGGGAGCGCTTGACGAAGAGCTCGTAGAGGTCGTGGTTGTGCGGGTGGATGTAGAGCGGGAGACCGGTCTCCGCGACCTCCTCGAACACCTGGTACAGGATCGCGTCGTTGGTCAGCGAAGTGCCCGGGGGGTGCGGGTAGTCCCGGCCAATGTCCTTCATCATCCAGACCTTGAACGCCGATGCGCCGGCTTCGGCCAGTCCCTTGATGTTCTCGGGGACGACGCCGGAGGCGTTGTGACCGAAGTCGATGACTGCCTTGGACTGGGCGTTCTCCAGGTGCGCCTTGAGGCGGTCCGGAGTCGTGGTCGGCGGGTCGACGTTCGGCATGTCGAAGACCGTTGTCACGCCGCCTGCCGCCGCGGCGATCGTGCCGTGGTAGTAGTCCTCCTTGTGCGTGTACCCCGGGTCGCGGAAGTGCGCGTGGGTATCGATCAGGCCCGGGATCACCGGCTTGTCGCCCGCGTCGATGGTCCGGCTCGCGACGGCGTTCTCCCCGGCAGGGAGGATCGCGACGATCTTCTCGTCCTTGACCGCGATCTGTCCGCTCACCCGGCCCTCGGGCGTCAGGATGACCGACGACTTCACCAGCAGGTCGTACTCAGTGGAACCCACAGCTTGCTCTCCTTGTCCGTTACGCGTTCTGCTTGACGTAGCTGCCGGCCGACGTACCGGCGATCCGTCCGAAGACGGAGCCGTTGGTCAGGCCGGAGCCACCCGGGTAGTTGAAGTAGAAGATCCCGCCGACCAGCTCGCCGCAGGCGTACAAGCCGCGGATCGGGTCGCCCTCCATGGAGACCACCTCGGCGTCCGGGGTGATCTTCAGGCCGCCGAAGGTGAAGGTGACCCCGCAGGTGATCGCGTAGGCCTCGAACGGGCCCTCGTCCAGCGTGTTCGCCCAGTTGGTCTTGTCGACGTCGAGGCCGACCGTGCGACGCCCGTCCTTGACATTCGGGTTGAACGGGATCTCGGTCGAGACGGCGCTGTTGTACTTGTGTAGGGTCGCCAGCAGGTTCTCGGCGTTGACCCCCTCGAGCTTCTCGGCGAGCTCCTCGAGCGTGTTCGCGGTGACCTTGGTGACCTGCTTGATCCGGTACTCGTCGCGCAGCAGGTGGGCGACCTTCTGGTCGAAGATCTGCCATGCGAACTGCTGCGGCTGGGCCAGGATCACGTGGCCGTACTTGGCATAGGTGTAGTTGCGGAAGTCCGCGCCCTCGTCGACGAACCGCTCGCCGTTGGCGTTGACCATGATGCCGAACGGGTAGCTGTGCTTCTGGAACCCGTCGCCGACTGCCAGGTCGCCGTACTGCGGGGCGTTGAGCTCCCAGCCGACGGCGTGCGCGCCAGACCAGTGGCCCCACGGCATCGCACCGGCGTCGAGCGCCATCCTGATGCCGTCACCCATGTTGAACCGGGAACCGCGCACCTTGGCGAGGTCGTAACCCGAGCCGAGGTAGCGGCTGCGCCACTCGGCGTTCGCCTCGAACCCACCGGCGCCGAGGATCACAGCGCCGGCCGCGATGTCACTCAGGACACCCTTGGTGCGGACCTTCACACCGACGACAGTGCCATCCTCCTCGAGGAGGTCGACAGCCCGGGTCTGGTAGCGGATCTCGATGCCTGCGGACTCGGCTGCCGCGCACAGCGAGTCGACCAGACCGGGGCCGCCACCCCAGGTCTCGATCGTCAGGCCGCCCCAGAACTTGAACTTCCCGTCGACCTTGAAAGCCTGGCGACCATAGATGGGCGCGAACTTCACGCCCTTGGTACGCATCCACTTCAAGGCGTCGAACGACCGGTTGACGATGATGTCGGCAAGGTCGGCATCGGTGCGGTACTCCGTGACGCGGCACAAGTCGTCGTAGAACTGCTCCGCGTCGTAGGTGCCGAAGTCAGTCGAGGCGATCTCCTCAGGAGTGAGGTCCGGGCACAGCGCGAGGATCTCGTCCACGCCTTCGTATGCGAACCGCATCGCACCGGCGGTGAACGCGGTGTTGCCGCCGCGTTCAGCCTTGGGCGCGACCTCGAGGACGAGGACCCGGGCGCCCTCGTCATGCGCCGAGAGCGCCGCGCACAGAGCGGCATTGCCCGCTCCGACGACGACGACGTCGTACTTCTCCATGAACAAGCCCTTTCCCAGGCGGAACCGCGATTGCATACAGAAGCATACTGAAAATGCCGTTGAACACAAGTGCATACAATGATTGATCTCAAATACTTGAGATCCTGCCGCGCGGAGCGCTCAGGCGAGGTCGATGACGACCTTGAGCCGATCCGCCGACGGCCGCGCAGCTGCCTCGAACGCTGCCTGCGCTCCGACCCGTGGGAACCTGTGGGTGAGCAGGAGGTCGACCAGCCCAGGGTGCTGGTGCAGGTAGTCCTCCGCACCGGCAAGGCTCTGCGCATGCTGCCGCGTCACCCCTCCGACCACGGTCAGGTTCTTGCGCATGATCCGCTCCATGTCGATCGGGTAGACGTCCTGGTCCGGGATGCCGAAGCAGAGCACAGTGCCGCCGATTGCGACCGCCTTGATTGCATCGTCGACCGTGCTGGTCTGGTGGCCGACCGCCTCGACCACAACCTGCGGGGCGGGGTACGCCGGGCCGCCGGCGGTCTCGGCCCACGTGCTTCCGGTCGCGACCATCTGGCGGTCGAGGCCGAGCGCAGCCCCCCGGTGGCCTCGATCGACGGGGTCGATGCCGACGATCGAACGAGCACCGCGTGAACGCGCCAGGTGGCTGAACAGGAGCCCGATCGGACCCAGCCCGAGGACGGCGACGTCCCGATCCGACACCTCGACCCGGTCCAGCGCCTCCAGCACGCAGGCCAGCGGCTGGAGGAGGACAGCCGAGACGGGGTCGGTGCCGGCGCGGTACCGGTGCACGCGCGCCGCACGGGTAACGATGCGCTCCGCGAGCCCGTCGGAGCTCCCGGCCCATCCGACTACATGGTCACCCACCCGCACAGTGTCGTCCCGGGAACCTTCGACCACACCGACGATCTCGTGCAGCGGTGCACCGACGCGTCCGCGGAGGACGCCATCAGCATCGCGGACCAGGCCCTTGGCCCCCGCGAAGGCCGGGTAGTCGCTGCCGCAGATCCCGCCAGCCAGGGTGCGCAGCAGGACCTCGCCCGGGGTCAGGTCTGCGACGCTCGGCGACGCGACCTGCACCTCCTCGAGCACCATCGTGCCTGCAACCCGGTACGCCCACACGCCGTTCCACCATTCCGCTGGGGACCTCGTCGGAAACCTCGATGGGATACTAGGGCATGCGATAGTGTACGAAGAAGGTTGACGGATAACCGTGCGGGAACGCGGCCACATCACGCGTTGCTCGCTACCGTGCATCAACAGCCCGAGACCGGTCCCGGTTCTCGACGAGGACGGGAGGGGGTCACGTGACCGCCAGTGTGTACGAGCAGTTGCACCAGAAGATCGTCAGCGGCGACATCGTCCCAGGCGAGAGGTTGACCGAGATCGCCCTTGCCGAGCGGTTCGGGATCAGTCGGACGCCCGTGCGCGAGGCGCTCCGTCGTCTCGAGCAGGACGGCCTGGTGGAGCGTGCGGCACGCGGCCTCGTCGTCCGCGAGCGCAGTCCCAACGAGATCCTGGAGATCTACGAAGTCCGGATCCTGCTCGAGGGAGCCGCCGCCCGGGCCGCCGCCGTACGTCGTACGCCGCTGGACATCGCGCGCCTGGAGCAGCTGCACGAGAGCATGCTCAAAGCCGAGGACGGTGATGCGCAGGCACTGACGCTGATCAACCGGCGGTTCCACGAGCAGATCTGGGCGACCAGCCACAACTCCACACTGATCGACGTGCTCTCGCGCCTGAACTCGCATCTGCTGCGGTACCGGGGCACGACGTTGACTCACGGCGACCGCTGGTCGATCGTCCTGAAGGATCACGAGGAGCTCGTCGACGCCATCCGCACCGGAGACGTAGAGCGGGCCGGCCAGCTCGCCGAAGGGCACATGACCAGCGCACGCGACGTACGCCTGGCCATGTACGCCGAGGACGACACCGTCCTCTGACACGCGCGCCTACGTACCTGGCCCAGACTGTTCCGCCCTGCCTTCGCGCCATGTATTCTCCTGGATACATTCGCGCACACTGAGAGCGCGGCAGTCTGGAGGAACGCATGGCCGAGTTCGAGTTCGAGAAGACCGTCGAGGTGGCCGGCACCGCCGACGAGGTATGGGCACTGATCACCGACGTACCGCGCCTGGTCGGCTGGATCAGCGTCCTCGACGATGCCCGCACGATCGAGGAGCTCGCTCGCTACACCGCAGTGATCCAGGACAAGATCGGCATGTTCAAGCTGCGCGCCGATCTCGACATCACCATCGTCGACAAGACGATGGGCGAGCGGATCGTCATGCACGCCGAAGGTGAGGACCGCCAGGTCGGCTCGCGCATCGTCATCGACGCCGTCGTGGCGCTCACGTCGGCTGAGGGCACCAGCAGCGTGCGGGTCCAGGGGAAGTACGGCGTGAGCGGCTCAGCTGCCACGCTCGGGTCGAGCACCATCCGACGTAAGGGCGACAAGATCGTTGAGGAGTTCGTCAAGAACCTCCTCGCCGAAGCGGCCTGACGGCCCAGCGGCGCCCGGGCGGGCCTACACCGGGTGCTCGTCCTGGCGCCGTCGCCCTTCCTGGATGAGGTTCCAGACCCGTTCCGGGGTCAGCGGCAACGAGGTCGGCCACACACCGGTCGCGCGGGCCACGGCCGCGGCGATCGCACCGCCCATCGGGATCCGGGCGCCCTCCCCGACCCCCTTGGCGCCGTACGGACCGGTGCCGTCGCGGCGCTCCATGATCACCGAGTCGAACCGGCGCGGCGCATCGTTGATGTGCGGCACGCGGTACTCGACCAGGTTGGGGTTGCGCAGCTGGGAGCCCTCGTAGACCAGCTCTTCAGTCAGCCCGCCGCCGATCCCCTGGACCGCGGCACCGAGGTCCTGGCCCTCCACGCCGACCGGGTTGATCGCGAAGCCGACGTCGGCGACCGTGACCAGCTGGTCGACCTTCGTCACCCCCGTCTCCGGGTCGATGTCGAGCGCGACGCCGACCATGCCGATCTCCCAGAACGACGGCTGCATCTGCAGCTCGCCCTCGCGGCGTACCGTGCCGCGCCCGGTGATCTCGCCGCCGCCAGCGCCGTACCACTTCTTGATGATCGGGCCGAACTCCTCGCTGCGCCCGTCGGCGTGCACGATCCGGTCGCCGACATGACTGACGTCCTCGACCGCGCACTCCCAGTTGGTTGCCGCCATCGAGAGCAGTTGCGTGACGATGTCCCGGCACGCGCGTTGCACTGCAAGGCCCGTCATCGTGGTCGTGCGGCTGCCGCCGGTGGTCCGCTCGAACGAGGTGCCGGAAGAATCCGACTGGAACACCCGCACCCGCGCGATGTCGAGCCCAAGCTCCTCGGCCGCGATCTGGGTGAGCACCGAGCGGCTGCCCTGGCCCATCTCAGTCGAGCCGCTGAGCACCAGGGCCGAGCCGTCGGGCGACATCTTGACCTGCGCTGTCGACGTCGGATAGGCACCGCCCTCGTTCGCCCCCACACCGAATCCGACGGCCTGGAGCACACCGTCGTGCGGCTCGATGCGCAGCAGGGCCATCAGCTCGTCGAAGTCCTCTACGAGGTCGGTGTCCATCGGGCGCTTGCCCTCCATGAACCGCTCGCCGCGCGGCACCAGGTTCATCCGTCTGATCTCGGCGGGGTCGATCCCGAGCTGCTCCGCCGCCTGGTCCATGTTGGTCTCGGCCGCAAGGTTGACCTGGAACGCCCCCAGGGCGCGGTACGACGACGCGGGCACCGTGTTCGTGTAGACCAGCCGCCCTCGGACGCGCAGGTTCGGGATCGCGTACGGGCCGAAGCACCGGGCGGTCGCCTTGGACAGCACCGTGTTGCTGTTGTCGACGTAGGCGCCGGTGTCGAGCACGATGTCGATGTCGCGGGCGAGGAGCGTCCCGTCGGACCGGAACGCGCTGCGCACCGTGGTGCGTGCGGCGTCGGCCCTGGTGGTGTAGATCGACTCCTCGATACTCAGGTCGAGCTTGACTGGCCGACCCGACGCCCACGCGCCGACCGCGGCCAGCGGCTCGACCTTGGTGTAGGACTTCGAGCCGTAGCCGCCGCCGATGAACGGCACCGTGAGCCGGACCTTGCTGTGCGGCAGATCGAAGACCCGGGCGACGTCCTTGATCACCATGAACGGGTGCTGGGCGGTGCTGGTGATCTCCAAGACGTCGTCGACGAACCGGGCACTGGAGTTGTAGGGCTCCATCGCGAACGCGTAGAGGGCCGGGTGGTAGGTCTCGGTCTTGACCACGAGGTCGGCCTCGGCGAACCCGGCCTCGACATCGCCCCACCCTAGGTCGATGGTGTTGGCCACGTTCGGGTTGTCGGTCGACCGGACGACCTTGACCAGGCTCACCGTGTCGCCGGAGTAGGTGTCCTCATGGATCATCGGGGCACCCGGCGCGAGCGCCGCATCGGCGTCCATCGCCGCGGGCAGATCCTCGTAGCGGACCTTGATCAGCCGTGTCGCGTCGTACGCCGCATGACGCGAGTCCGCGACGACCAGGGCCACAGGCTCGCCGTAGTACCGGACCTTGCCGATCGCGATGATGGCGTGGTCGGGCACCATATGCCCGAAGCGCGGGTAGAGGCCCTCGAGGTCCTCGCCGGTCACCACGGCGATCACCCCGGGCACGTCCAGCGCTGCCAAGGTGTCGATGCCCAGGATGGTGGCGTGCGCGCGGTCGGAGCGCGCCGCCACCGCGTAGGCGGTGTCGGGGAACGGGATGTCGATCGCGAAGCGGGCCTGCCCGGTCACCTTGACCCGGGCATCGACCCGTTCGACCGGGCGGCCGACGTAACGGTACGGCTCGCCGTCCTCCTTGAGGTGGCCGGCGTACGGGCGGTGCGCGGCGTGCGGGTCGTACGTGCCGGCGATCCGAGCAGCCGCCTGCTGGACGGCCTCGATGATCGGGAGGTACCCGGTGCAGCGGCACAGGTTGCCCTCGAGCTCGTGCTCGATCTCCTCGCGGGTCGGATCCGGGTTGCGCGAGAGCAGCGCCTTGGTCGCCATCACGAAGCCCGGCGTGCAGTAGCCGCACTGCAGCGCAGTGCAGTCGGCGAACGCCGCCTGGACCGGGTCCAGACCGGCTGGAGTCCCGAGGCCCTCGATCGTCGTGACCTCCGCCTGGTCCGCCTCGACAGCCAGCACGGTGCACGAGCTGACCGGTTCCCCGCCGACCAACACCGTGCAGGCGCCGCAAACCTGGGACTCGCAGCTGACCTTGGTACCGCGCAGGCCCTCCTTCTCGCGCAGGAACTCCGCGAGAGTGAGCCGGTTCTCGATCCTCCGGTTGATCCGTCGCCCGTTGATCCTGGTGGAGATCACGGTCTCGTTGTCGGGCGCGTCATCCATCGATCGACTCCTTGAGCGCGGCGGCGGCCCGGCGTACGAACACGCCCGCAAGGTGCCGCTTGTAGTCCTCTGATCCGTTCAGGTCCTCGATCACGTCCAGTTCCTCGAGCATCCCTGCCACGGCTTCCTCGACTGCGTCCAGTCCTTCGACGTCGAAGGCCTGCGGCCGTTCGCCGATCGCACCGACCGTGACCCGCAGACCTTCCGGGCGCTGGACCAACGCGATCGCTGCCGTCGGGTACTCGGTGGGCTGATGGCGCAGGTAGTGCTGGGCCCCGGTCGGCGGCGGTACCAGCACCGTCTCGAGGATCTCGCCGTCGTCCAGGTCGACGTCCATCGCGCCGAGGATGAACTCCTCAATCGAAAGCGTCCGGACGCCCTGCGCCGACCTCAGCCGAACGTCGGCATCCAACGCGAACAGGGCCGTGGACACGTCCGAGCGCGGGTCGGCGAAGCAGAGGTTCCCCCCGACCGTGCCGGTGGCCCGGACCCGCGCATTGCCGAGCAGGCTGCAGGCGCGGGCGAGGATCGGCGCTTGGGCGCGCACCAGCTCGGAGCCGGCCACGTCGGCGTGCCGGGTCGTCGCGCCGATCGCGAGGAGTCCATCCTCCTCACGGATGCCGGTGAGGTCGCCGACCTGCTTGAGGTCGACGAGGTGCGGCGGCGAGATCAGCCCGAGCTGCATCGCGGCAACCAGCTCGGTGCCGCCGACGTAGGCGATGCCGTCGTCGGCAAGACCGGCGAACGCGTCCTCGAGCGTCGAGGGCCGCGAGAGCCTGAAGGTGGGAAGCAGCGTGATCACCTCACCTGTGCGCTATGATGTATGCAATCGTACACTATCGTGCGCGACTGTTCTCAGAACACGACCTTCCGCTAGATTATCGGTCTGGACGACCACGTCGCCCAGACCGGAAGAGGAGCTCCCGCCATGGCGAGATCGTTGCTGAACCTCAGCGTCGCACTCGGCGACTCGGACCTGAACGGCGCCCTGCTCACCGGGGAAGTAGGGATCCAGGCTGCGCAGACCCGCTGCTTGACGTTCTCCTCACCCGAGCGGCACTGGCGGATGTTCCGGCGCGAGGAGTTCGACGTCTCCGAGGTCTCCTTCGGTGCGTTCCTTTCGATCCATGCACGCCGGCCCGGCGACTTCGTCGCGATCCCGGCGTTCCCGCACCGGCGCTTCCGGCACTCGTTCGTCTTCGTCGGCGAGAAGTCCCCGATCAGCTCGATCACTGACCTGAACGGCAAGCGGATCGGTCTGCGCACGTGGACCAACTCCGCCGGGGTGTGGACCCGCGGCATCCTGCAGGACCAGAACGGGCTCGACCTCCGCAGCGTCGAGTGGGTCATCCAGGACGCCGACACCGCCGGGATGGAGAACCTCCCCGAGGGCTTCCCGATCAGCCAGGTCGAGCCGGGCCGCTCCGTGGTCGAGATGACCTGCAGTGGTGAGATCGACGCCCTGATCTACCCCGAGACCCCCGATGTGCTGGGGGCACCTGGTGGCCTGCGACGCCTCTTCGAGGACCCGCGCTGGGCGGAGATCGACTACTTCAAGGCCACCGGGATCTTCCCGATCATGCACACGGTGGCTCTTCGTCGCGAGATCGTCGAGGAGAACCCGTGGCTCCCCTACGAGACACTGCGTGCGTTCCGTGAGTCCAAGGACCGAGCGCTTGCCTCGATCCGCGACCCTCGCAAGATCTGCCTCGCCTGGGCGCAGGACGCCTACGAGAAGCAGGCCGAGCTCATGGGCCCGGACCCGTTCGCGTACGACGCGGAGGGCTCCCGCGTCGCGATCGAGACCCTGATCCGCTACTGCGTCGAGCAGGGGATCCTGCCTGAGCCCTACCCGCTCGAGGAGATCTTCCATCCGACGACGATGAACGAGCCGCCCCGCTACGTGCACCGGTGAGCCTGTCCCACGGCCCCGGGCAGTCGCTGCTTGACCGGCTCGGGCTCCGTTCGCGGTGGGCGTGGATCTCGCTCGCCACCCTGATCTACTGGACGGCACCCCAGTCGATCCGGCTGTTCTACCCGCTGCAGATGCAGCACCGCGGCGCCAGCGACCTGGTCATCGGCCTCGCCGTCGCCGGCTCCTCGGTCGCCGGCCTGGTCCTGGCTGTGCCGAGCGGATACCTGCTCGACCGGTTCGACTCCCAGCTAGTGCTGGTGGTCTCGACCTTCGGCCTCGCCGTCACCGTGGGCGCCTTCGTCCTGACGACCTCGGTGCTGGCGATGGCGGTGCTGATGTTCGTCCAGGGCCTGTTCCAGATGTGGGCCTGGCTCGTGCTGCAGGAGATGATCACCCGGGTCGGCACCGGTCCCCGGGCCGAGCAGCAACTGTCCCTCTTCTCGCTCGCGTGGGGCGTCGGCATGGCTGCCGGCCCGTCGGTGATGGCAGCCCTCTACGACCACTCCAGCTTCGGCACCCTGAACGTGACGTGCTTCGGCATGGTCCTGATCGCCACCGTCGCGGCCTGCTTCGTGCCCAGCAGTCTTCGCGCCACCGCTCCGAGCACCCAGGCAGACGGCCCGGCCGAGCGCCCGGGCATCGTGGTCGCGCTGCGCGAGTCGTTCTCGAACGCCGCCGTCGTCGGCGTGATGGCCTCGAGCTTCGTCAACATCTTCGTCCAGTCACTCCGTACCTCGTTCTACTCGCTCTACCTCGAGGACCACGGCGTCTCCATCACGATGATCGGCGCGCTGCTGTCCTGCATCGGTGTCTCGTCGCTCGCGGTCCGGCTGGTGCTGCGCAGGCTCGTGCGGCGGCACGGTTTCGTCCGGCCTCTGATCTGGAGCACCTGGATCGCGATCTTCGGCGTCGCGATGACGCCGATCAGCCAGAACACGGCGTTCCTGGTCGTCGGCGCCCTGATGATCGGCTCCGGGCTCGGCGCCAACCCGCCGATCACGGTGCAGCTGCTCGCGGGGCGCGAGACCGGCAACAGGGGCACCGCGGTCGGCCTGAGGATGCTCGCGAACCGCACCGCACAGGTAATTCAGCCGCTTGTCTTCGGGACGCTCTCGGCCACCATCGGACTAGCCGCGGCGTTCCCGGTGGCCGGGGTGATGCTGGGAGGTGCCGCGGTCTGGATGGCCCGACGCCTCGCACCGCTGCGCGGCGTCGGCAGGGTGGTCGTCGCCGTGGGGCCCGACCAGCCCGAGCTCAACCCCGAGTAACGCTCAGCGAGCTGCCGCCCTCGCGCCAGCTGAACCGGCGTACGTCTGGCGTCTGCTCGAGCAGCCGCAGCAGCTCGCGCACCGAGCCGTGGCGGGCGTCGTACTCGGCGTAGGTGTCGGCCGGCGTACCACGCGGCGGGATCGCGTTGCTGGTCGAGCTGGCGCCCATGAAGGCGCGCGTGATCAGCTCCTCATCGGAGATCCCCACCCCTCCGAAGCGCTGCCTGGCCTCGGCCAGCGACACATCGTCGGCCTCGACGCTCGCGGACGGCTCGGCGGCGATCGCCTCGGCACGGGACCGATCCAGGACGAGGGCACGGACCTCGGGGTCCATCACCTCGATGGCCTCGGCACCCCAGCGGCCGAGCGCGTACTGGATCGTCTCGTCGGTGACGGTGGCGTACCGGCCACCCGAGACGACGTTGACCACGGCCTGGGTCCCGACGAACTGGGCCAGCGGGGTCACCATGATCGGGTAGCCGAAGTCCTCGCGCACCCGGGCTACCTCGACGAGCGCCTCGTCAAGCAGCTCCTCCTTGTGCAGCTGGGCGAGCTGGAAGCGCATGTTCGAGATCATCCCGCCCGGGACCTGGTGGGCGTAGAGCGACTCGTCGTAGACAGCAGGGCGCCCGACCGGCAGGTCGTCGCTCTCGGCGACCTTGTGCAGGTGCCCACTCACCCGGCGCAGCGGCTCCAGATCCAGCGCCACGTCGTGACCGCGCGCCCGCAGGTTGCCCACGACGTTGAACACCGACGGCTGGGAGCTCTCCTCGGAGAGCGGCGGGATCGCGGTGTGGATGATGCGGATGCCCAGATCGGCGGCGACCAGCACGTTGTACGGCGCCAGGGAGTTGTTGCAGTGCGCGTGGAACTCGACCGGCACGTCGCCGGCGTTGGCCAGCACCACCGGGATCAGCTCGCGCGCCGCCTCGGGCGTCAGCAGTCCGCCGACGTCCTTGAAGCAGACCCGGTACGGGTCGATTGCCACGGCCTCACGGGTCTTGCGTGCGAAGTACTCGGCGGTGTGCCGTGGCGAGACGCTGTAGATGATGTTCGCGACCGTCTCCAGCCCGTGCTCGCGCATTACCGTGACGGTCTCGGCGAGCTTGCCGAAGTCGTTCCACGGGTCCGACGTCCTGGTCACCTGGATCCCGCGCTCGGCCAGCTTGTCAAGGAACAGCCGGCGTACGCTCATCGGCACCGCGGCAAGACGCGTATGGATCCCGCCGTGCAACCGCAACGGGGTGCGCTTCATCTTGGCCGGGCCGAGGTCGAGCCAGTCCCACGGGTTGTCCCCGAGGTCTCGGACCGAGCGCGGGAAGTGCGCGGTGGCGACAACGAACTCGACCCCTTCGTAGCCGGCCGCGTCGACGTCGGCCATCGCGGGCAGCATCGCCTCGGCGCGCATCCGGCTCGCCCACAGGCTCTGCTGCCCATCTCGGAAGGTGGTGTCGATGATCTTGATCTCACTCATCGGGCTGCCGTCCTCACGCGTTCTCGAAGAGACGCTTGGCGTTGTCCAGCATGATCTTCTGCCGAGACTCCGGCTTGATGCCGAGCTGGTCGAACTCCTCGATCCAGCGGTCCACGGTCAGGCCCGGCCAGTCGGTCCCGAAGAGCACCTTGCCGGGGATCCGCGAGTTCACGTGCCGCACCACCTCCTCGGAGAAGTACTTCGGGGCCCAGCCCGACAGGTCGAGGTAGACGTTGGCCTTGTGCTGGGCGACGGCCAGCGCCTCGGATTCCCACGGCCAGGACGGGTGCGCGCAGATGATGCTGAGGTCGGGGAACGTCGCCGCGACGTCGTCGAGGTACATCGGGTTGCTGTAGCGAAGCTTGATGCCCATGCCGCCCGGCGTTCCCGCACCGGACGCGGCGAAGCCGCCGTGGAAGAGCACGATCAGGCTCTCCTCGCTCGCGGCGCCCCAGAGCGGCTCGAAGCGATGGTCGTGGGGCTTGAAGCCTTGACGAGCCGGGTTGAGCTCACCGATCCCGGCCAGTCCGAGCTCCTTGCAGCGCCGGACCTCGTCTACGGCCCGCTTCCCCTCCGCCGGGTCCACGGCGCCGAAGCCGATGAACACGTCGGGGTGCCGCGAGACCACGTCGGCGATGTAGTCGTTCGGCAGCGGCTCGTCGCCGGTGGCGGTGCGGTCGATCGAGTTCATCAACACCGCCATCATCTTGCGCGAGCGGTAGATCTCGGCCATCTCGTCGACCGGCACGGCGTTGCGCTCGCGTCCGAAGTGCTTGGCCATCTGGGCGTTGCGGCGCCGCTTGTAGGACAGCGCCATCTCGTCGCTGAGGTGCACGTGGGTGTCGATCGCGACCAGGTCATCGGCGAACTTCATCGCTCACTCCTTCGGTTGTGGCAGTGTGTCGAGCCACTTGGTGTGGTGCCGCACGGCGTGGAAGTCCGGCTCGGCCAGGATCCGGCCGACCAACGTGGTCGTTGTCGCGATCCCCTCGCAACGGAACTCGGCCAAGGCGCCCTCCAGCCGCGTGATCGCTGCCTCTCGGTCCGCCGCGACCGCCATCACCTTCGCGATCAGCGAGTCGTAGAACGGGGGCACCAGGTACCCCTGCTCGCAGTGGCTGTCCACGCGCACCCCCGCGCCGGTCGGCGGATGCCATCCGGTGATCCGTCCCGGAGAGGGCCGGAAACCCAGATCCGGGTCCTCGGCGTTGACCCGGCACTCGATCGCGGCGCCCTCGATCCGCACCTCGTCCTGGGTCCACGGCAATGGCTCCCCTGCGGCCAGCCGCAGCTGGAGGGCGACCAAGTCGATCCCGGTGACCAGCTCGGTGACGCCGTGCTCGACCTGGATCCTCGGATTGACCTCGAGGAAGAAGTAGTCTCCGCGGTCGACGTCGACGAGGAACTCGACGGTCCCGACGCTGTTGTACCTGACGCTCGAGCACAGAGCGACCGCAGACTCCCGGATCGCGTCCTGCAGCGCCGCCGGGAGCGCCGGCGCGGGTGCCTCCTCGACGAGCTTCTGCTGACGCCGCTGCACGCTGCAGTCGCGGTCGCCGAAGTGGAGCACCGTGCCCGTCCCGTCCCCGGCAACCTGCACCTCCACGTGCCGCGCACGCGCCACCCACCGTTCCAAGTACAGCGCGGAGTCGCCGAAGGCAGCTATCGCCTCCTGTCGCGCGAGCGCGAACGCCGCCTCCATCTCCTCCGCGGCGGAGACCACCCGCATGCCCTTGCCGCCGCCCCCGCGCACCGGCTTGATCAGGACCGGGTAGCCGAGCTCGTCCGCGGCGGCCCGGGCCGCCTGCGCGTCGGCCAGCTCCTCAGTACCGGCCGACAGCGGTACGCCGGCCGCCCGCGCGGCCTCGCGAGCACTGACCTTGCTGCCGAACAGACGCAGCAGCCGCGCCGAGGGTCCGACGAAGGTCAGCCCCTCCTCGACGCAGGCGTCCGCCAACTCAGGGCTCTCGGCCAGGAACCCGTAGCCGGGGTGGATGGCATCGCACCCGCCCATCTGGGCCGCCGTGACCACCGCCGCCACCTTGAGGTAGCTCGCTGCCGCGGAAGGCGGGCCGATGCAGAGCGCCCGGTCCGCAGAGCGGGCGGCGAGGCTGTCCAGGTCAGCGGTCGACGTCGCCACCACAGCACCGACGCCGACTGTCCGGCAGGCCCGCACCACCCGTAGCGCTATCTCGCCGCGATTGGCGATCAGCACCCGGGAGACCCGCGGTGGGGCTGCGGTGCTGCTCACGCGGTCGGCCGGAGCCGCACGAGCGGTTGTCCGAACTCGACGTAGTCGCCGTTGCTGACCAGCATCTGCTCCACGATGCCTCCGGCACCGGCCTCGACCGCGGTGAAGAGCTTCATTGCCTCGACGAGGCCGACGGTCATACCGGCCTCGACCGTGGACCCAAGAGCGACGAACGGGTCCGCACCGGGCTCGGGGGCGGTGTAGAAGATCCCGATCATCGGCGCCGTGATCTCCACCAGGCCTTCCGCTGCCGCGGCGGGCACAGCAGCCGCCAGCGCCGGGGCCGCTGCCACCGGCGCCGGGGCGGCCGGCGCCTCGGGGCTCGCCGTTGAGCTCTGAGGCAGGGGGGCGACGTCCGTGTCAGCATCGTCCCCACGCGCGATGTGGATCTCGAAGTCCGGCGTGACCAGATCGAACCGGGTGACGTCAGAGTCCTGGACGGCGCGGATCAGCGCGGCCAGATCCTTCTCGGCTAGATGCACGTGGCTCTCCTTCAGCAGGTCGTGAGCGGGTTCAGGCGACAGCACCGGAGGAGCGCAGGCTCAGGACCGTCGCGGCGTCGACGCCCAGCGCGGCAAGCACGTGGTCGGTGTGCGAGCCGAGCTCCGGGGGTGGCAGCGCAGCTTCACAGTGGCGCCCGTCGACGACGATCGGCGACCTGACCAGGCCGCGCGCAGAACCCTCGCCGTCTTCGGCGACGAGCTGCTTGGCGCGCACCTGCGGAGACGCGATCGCTTCAGCGAGATCGAGGATCGGTGCCGCCGGCACGTCCGCCGCGACCAGCGCAGCGAGCCAGTGCTCGCGGGTCCGCGAACCGAACGCCTCGCCGAGAACCGCACGCAGCTCGTCGTAGTGCGCGATCCGGTCGGCCTTGGTCAGGAACCGCGGGTCCTCGACGAGGTCGTCGCGGTCGATCACTCGGCACAGCCCGGTCCAGAACTTGTGCGGGGTCGAGAGGTGCACAGCCAACGGCAGCCCGTCGCCGGCGATGAGCGCGTAGGACTGCGAATTGCGTGCCCGGGAGCCGGCGGTCGCGACGACGCCCGTCCAGGTCGCTGCTGCGACGCCTTGAGCCGAGAACGCCATCGCTGCGGAGAGCATGTCGACTTCGACGCGCTGCCCCGCGCCTGTCGTCGCCGCCTCGCGTACCGCCGCCAGGATCGCGACCGAGGCATAGATGGCCGTCAGCTGGTCGGCCATAGGCGGACCCACCGGCTCGGGCGCTGACAGGTCGCTGAACTGGCTCCACAACCCGCTGACAGCCTGAGCGACCGCATCGTACGTCGGCTGCTCGGCGTCGGGACCTACGCTTCCCCGCCCGGTGATGTGGCAGTAGACGAGCGATGGACGCACCTCGCGCAATCGCGTCCAGCCCAGGCCGAGCTTGTCCATCCGGCCGGGCCGGTAGTTCTCGATCACGACATCGGCACCGCGGACCAGCTCGACGTACAGGTCCTGCGCCTGCGGGTCCTTGACGTTCAAGACGATGCTCTCCTTGCCGCGGTTGAACGCCGCGAACGAGGATCGGATCCGGCCGCCGCTGGCTTCCCAGGAGCGGAACGGGTCGCCGCCTGGCGGCTCGACCTTGATCACCCTCGCGCCGAGATCAGCCAGGATCGCGCCGGCCGAGGGACCGGTGATCACGCTGGCCATCTCCACCACGGTGAGGCCGTCGAGCAGGGGCACGGTGTCTCCTCAGTTCTCGGTGATGCGCCACTTGTTGAACGGCGCAGTGACCAGGTTGGTCAGCTCCGTCAGCAGCACTCCGATGATCGCGAGGCTGGCGATGATCACGAAGAGGTTCGCCGTGCGGAACTGGTT
>DASRRQ010000126.1:0-9837 GCA_035695505.1 Marmoricola sp.
GACGTACTTGGTGACGTTCTGCGGCGAGGTGAGCTTGAGGATGAGCATGTGCTCGGCCATCCAGCCCTCGTCGCGCGCCATCACGCTCGCGATCCGCAGTGCGTAGCACTTCTTGCCGAGCAGGGCGTTGCCGCCGTAGCCCGACCCGAAGCTCCAGATCATCCGCTCCTCGGGGAACTGAACGATGTACTTCGTGTCGTTGCACGGCCACGCGACATCGGCCTGGCCCTCAGCGAGCGGGTGCCCGACCGAGTGCAGGGCGGGGACGTAGGGGGCGTTCGTCTCCTCGAGCCTGCGCAGCACGTTGGAGCCCATCCGGGCCATCACCTTCATCGACGCCACGACGTAGGCGGAGTCGGTGATCTCGATGCCGAACATCGGCGACTCGGCCTCGAGGTGGCCCATCACGAACGGGATCACATACATCGTGCGGCCCTTCATGCACCCGGCGTACAGGCCGCGCATGATGGTCTTCATGTCCTCAGGGGCCATCCAGTTGTTGGTCGGCCCGCAGTCCTTCTCCTCGACCGAGCAGATGAAGGTCTTGTCCTCGACGCGCGCCACATCGGTGGGGTCGGAGGCTGCGTAGTACGAGTTCGGCTTCTTGGCCTCGTCGAGCTTGATGAAGGTGCCGGTCCCGACCAGGAAGTCGGTCAGCCCCGTCCACTCCTCGTCGGAGCCGGTGCACCAGTGGATCGAGTCCGGCTGGGTGAGCTCGGCGACCTCGGCCACCCAGGCGAGGATGTCCTCGCGGCTTGTGGGGGCGGCGGGCGCAACGATGTCGGCAGTCATGCGGTGGTTCCTTTCGATCGCGAGGCAGCCACGCGAGGCGCGGCCACACCGGCCGTCGAGCGCATCGACGGATCTTGAAAGTGGATGTGAGACCGCCGCGCCGTTGCAGCGATCGATCCATCGAATGTAGCCGCGGATCTGACCGGGTCCTATTGGATCGATCAAGCGGTGACGGCGACCACCTGGAACCACCGGATCGGCGACGCGAGGGGTCCCGGACCGTAGCGCTCGCGCAGTGCGTCGGCAGCGATCCGGGTGGCAGTGGTGACGTCGAGGGCTGGGTGCCGCTCGATCTCGCTGAGCAGCGGGCTGCCTTGGCAGAACGCGACCGCCGCGTCGGCCGCTGTCGTGCGGCTCGTCGCGTCCTGGGCGCGGATCGCGGCGCTCAGACCGGCGGCGGCGAGGTCGGCCCGGATCTGATCGATGTCGCCGTAGCCGTGCGGCGTACGGCGCAGGAAGAGCAGCGGGTCCTCGGGTGCTGCGGAGACGAGAGCCTCGGTCACGACGTGCGCAGCCTCGTTCGCCTCGATCCGGTCCCAGACGTTGAACACGAACGCTCCGCCGGGCCGCAGTACCCGGGCGGCCTCGCGGAAGCCGACGACCTTGTCGGGGAAGAACATCACCCCGAACTGGCAGGCGACCACGTCGTACGACGCGTCGGCGTAGGGCAGCGCCGTCGCGTCTGCCTGCTGCCAGACGATCCCGGGCAACGGCGACCGCCGCTCGGCCTCGGCGAGCATCGGCTCGTTGAGGTCCGTCGCCGTGATGGATGCGTCCGGCAGGTGCCGACGCAGCGCCCGGGTCAGTACGCCGGTGCCGGCGGCAGTCTCGAGCACCGACGCCGGGGCCAGGGCGGCAACTGCCGCGGACAGCCGCTCGGCAGGCTCCGTGAAGATCATCGGGACCAGGAGCCGCTCGTACACGTCGGGGACCGTGCCGATGAACTCGGCGTCGCTGCCGGCGGCCCCGTCAGCTGCCGCTTGCTCGCTCACCTGCTGACCGTAGACCGGCCCGTGGCTGCGGGCGAGCGTAGGGGAGTACCGATTCGGTCGTGTGCCGAACCTCCGCTAACATATGCGGGTTCCTTCGAAGCCTGAGGGACGAGCGGCTGTAGCTCAACGGATAGAGCATCTGACTACGGATCAGAAGGTTCGGGGTTCGAATCCCTGCAGCCGCGCAGAACGAGAAGGCCCGCTTCCAGCAGTCGCTGGACGCGGGCCTTCTGCGTTGCACACGCGGCGGGTCTCGAACGCGGGCCGCCGGGTCGGGGTTCATCGCCGTGTCCCCCGAACGGGGGACAGGGTGCGAGCGGGTGCGTCAAAACCCTCCGGCGTGTGTTGATTGAGGGTTTGATTATCCCAATGGGGCCGACCAGCACAGCAGGGGATGTCGCCACGCTGCCCGAAACCAGCGGCTGGGCGGCCGAGAGCCTGGGCCGGTCGCTCCTGCTGGGCTCTCTCGGGGCAAGCGGCCTGTGGCAGCTGGTCATGATCGCTGCCGTCCTGGTCTCGCCAGACCCGAGCGAGAGCCAGCGTCTCGGTCTGATCGCTGCCCATCTGCTCCTGATCGGGCTGTTGATCCTGGTTGCGGCTCGACGGCTCCCGCTGTGGCTCGCGGTGTTGCTGATGGACGGCGCGATGGTGGCCGACTGGGGTGTTGCGCAGTCGGTGAACGGCGTTCTCAGCTTCGCCACCGCGTGGATGGCCGACCTCACCTACTTCGCGCCTGCACTGCTGATGACCGGTGCCCGTCGCTGGATCACGGCTGCAGTCGGGATTCCCGGCGTCTCCGCGTCGATGTACCTGATGCATCACGATTGGCTGCACACGCTGGTGCTGCCCTCCGTCGTCACCGGCACCGCCATCTTCGTTGCCGCGAGCAGGTCGGTGCCGCTGCTGCGTGCGTTCGCCTCCCGCGTCGATCTGGAGGTGGAGGCCAACGACGACGCTGCTCGTCTGGCGGCATCTGTCCGAGCGGCCGGCATCGAGGGCGCCGAGAACGCTCGTCTCCTGCACGACACGGTGATCAACACCTTGGCCGCCGTTGCCAGCGGAGGGGGCGCGGTCCGCGACCATGCCGTGGTCCGTGATCGCTGCTCCCGCGACGTGCAGACCCTCGAGGCGCTGCTCGAGGCCGACGAGGTCGTGCTCGAAGGCGGGGGGCTCGCAGCGATCCTCGGGGGCCTGCCGATAGACGCAGTCAGATCTGGAGCAGGCGACGTCGAGCTCGAGCGTGCGCTGGGCGGCTCGCCCGATGTGCTGATCGCCGTGCAGGGAATCGTTCGCGAAGCAGTGCAGAACGCGGTCAAGCATGCAGGCGTCGATCGCGTGCACGTGGCGGTGACGGTGGAGCCCGACCGGGTCGAGGTGGTCATCCGCGACGACGGCGTTGGCTTCGACGGACGGATCGTCCCCGGCCGCGGTCTGGACTCGTCGGTCTTCGGGCGCGCTGCACAGGCGGGGATCGGTATCGCGCTCGACTCGGCCCCGGGCGTCGGGACGACGGTCAGCGCCACCATCCCGCTCGCCGTCGAGCAACCGGTCGGGTCAGCGGACTTCCTCGAGACGATGATCGTTTTGAAGGGCCGCGGCGCGTGGCTCTGGGCCGCCGCCACCGCCGGGATCGGGATCGTGCTCGAGGTGGTCAACCGCTTCGGTCAGTTCACCCCGGCGTACGGCATGGTCGCCGTGGTCGCTGTCTCGACCTTGATCGGCTGGCTGGACGTGCGGCGCAACGGCCGCCTTTCCCTTGTGGCCACGACCATGCTGGTCTTCGCGGCCCCGGTGGCGTTCGTGCTCGCACTCGCAGGCGTCGACTACGGCCGTCACGAAGTCATCTTGTGGCAATCGATCGGCGCGGGCGCGCCGCTGGTGGTCCTGCTCGTGCACGGACGCACTCTCAGGCCGGTCCTGACGGCGTGCGGGCTGGTCGTCGCAGCATCAGTGGCCTGCACGGTGATCATCGCCCAGTCAACCCCGCACGTCGCTCCGGTCATCCCGATCGGCACCGCCCCGGCGTTGGGGATCCTCGGAGGATGGTGGTTCTTCGTCAGTGTGTTCGAGCGTGTCGGGGAGCAGGCTTCGCGCGCTCAGCGCGCAGCGGCGCGCAGCAGGGTCGAGATCGCCGAGCGCGAGGCGGCCACGCAGGCACGGGGGCGCTGGAGGCAGGCCGGGCTGCGCCGTTCGCTGGTGCTGCTTCAGAGCCTCGCCAGCGGATCGGTCGATCCGACCGACGATCCGGTCCGGACTGCCTGCGCCGAGGAAGAGGCGTACCTGCGCCAGCTCACCCTGCTCGATCCGAATATCGTCCGACTGGGCTCGCCTCTCGCCGCTGCCTTGAGCGCCGCCCATGAGCGGGACGTCGAGCTGGTGGTGCGCACCGGAGACACCGACGTCGAGTCCGATGCCACCGCAGAGTCACTGGGCGCGCTGCTGAACACCGTCGTCGGCTCGGCCGACGCCGGCAGCAGGATCATCGTCAGCTTGTTCAGCACGCGAGGCCGGCTGCGGCTGGGTATCGTCGGAGGGCCGAGCGAGCTCGCGAGCTCGCGCCAGTGGCAACCACCGTCCGGCTGGAGCGCCCAGCACGAGGCGTACGACGGTCTCGACGTGCTCGAAATCGTCCGGACCGCACGGGACGAGGAGGCCGCATGACTGCTCAGGCTGACGCGCTCGATGCCGAGATCCCTAGCTTCTGGCGGGTGGCCATCGTCGAGGACCATCTGCTGCAGCGCCAGCGCACCCAGCAGATCCTGGGTGACCAGCCGGGGATGCGGGTTGTCCATGTCTCGGAGACGCTTCCCGACTTCCTCAGCTGGCTGGCCGGCGCGACTCCGATCGAGCGACCGCACCTGCTCGTCCTCGATCTCAGTGTCGATCGCGGTCCGAACGTCGAGCCCGACGTGGTGCGAGACCTGATCCGAGCGGGCCTGCGTGTCCTGGTGCTCTCTGCGATGGCCTCGACCTCGCTGGTCCGCGACATCCTGCGGGCCGGCGTCGGAGGCGTGGTCGGCAAGCGCGACTCCGAGGAGGACCTCGTAGCCGCCGCATGGACCGTGATCGGCCGCAAGGAGTGGATGACCCCCGAGCTCGCCGCCGTCATCGCCGGCGACGAGAACCGGCCGGCATTGAGCGACCAGGAGGAACGGGCGCTGGTGCTCTACGCATCCGGTCTGACGCTGGATGCGGTGGCTTCGGCGCTCGGGGTCAAGCGCGACACGGCGAAGACCTACTTGGACCGGGTCAAACTCAAGTACGCCGGCGTCGGGCGCCCGGTGCACTCGAAGGTCGACCTCAGTCGGGTCGCAGTGGTCGACGGGTACCTCGACCCGGCTGCGCCCGTCGAACCGTAGGGCTCGGAAACTCGCTGACCGGGGGTCGCAGCGTCACCCGAACTGGGGGCAATCCGTCGCCCAGCCCGGTACATGGCGGAGTCGGGCCGGCGTAGCCGCTTAGCCTCCGGACGTGCGTTCCGATCCAGTCGCGGCGAGGCGTACGTCGTGAGCGCACCCGTGCTGGCAGTGACGAGTGCTCGCCCGGCTCGAGGCTGTCGGGGCCGACCGATGACTGCATGCCCCAACCGATGACGACAGGATCCGGCGGCTACTGGAAGGTGGCAGTGGTCGAGGACCACCTGTTCCAGCGTCAGCACGCGGTCGATCTGCTGCGTGCCCAGGAGGACCTCCGGGTGGTCTGCAGCGCCGAGTCGATGCCGGCGTTCCTGCGCTGGCTGCGTACAGCCGAGGCACACGAGCGACCACACCTGCTGGTGCTCGATCTGGTCGTCGACCGCGGACCGTGGGTCAGCCCTGACGACGTACGCCAGCTGGTGCGTTCCGGCATCCGGGTCCTGATCTTCTCGGAGATGTCGTCACCGCCGCTGCTGCGCCGCGTGCTCCAGGCCGGAGCGTCGGGCGTGGTCGGCAAACGCGACAGCGAGAGCGCCTTCCTCGAAGCAGTACGCACGATCGTCGGCTTGGGGCGTTGGATGTCGCCCGAGTCGGACGCTGTCCTGGGGCGTTCGACTGGCGCGCCGCTGCTCAGCGATCAGGAAGAACGCACCCTGGTGCTCTACGCGTCGGGACTGACGCTCCCGCAGGTGGCAGTCGAGCTCGGCGTCAAACCAGAGACGGCCAAGACCTACCTGGACCGGGTCAAAGCCAAGTACGCGGCCGCTGGACGACCGGCGCGCAGCAAGGTGGAGCTGAACCGGATCGCCGTCGCAGACGGCTACGTCGATCCGCTGGCGCCGGCTGCCCACCGTGCGGACAGATGACCGCCAGGTGTCCCCCACGCGGGGGACATTTGGCCCCCAGAGCGCTCAACCAGGGCACTGACGACCGTGTCGCTGCCTATCGTTTCGCCGACTGAAGGCAGACCGGCGCCCCCCTCCCACGGCGATCGCCTGATCCCTGATCAGAGCGAGTCCCGCCGGCCGGTGGGGCACGAACGAAGGCGAACCATGACTCTTGGACACGGCACCACCTCAACGATCCGCACGGTGGCGTTCGCGGCTGGTGCCGCAGCGCTCGCTGTCGCGTCGACGTTCGGCCTCGCTGCGCCCTCGGGTGCCACGGGGAGTACGCCGGCGCCGAAGGTCATCTACTCCGAAGGGTTCGAGACCGGGACCGGCACCGCGGCGTTGCTGCTCACCGGCTACACCGGGGCCGGGGGCATCACCTACGGCGCTGACTCGGCGTGGTTGCAGCACTGCAACGGGGTGGTGCTTAACTCCAGCACCACAACGGCTGTGACGGCCGCGCCGCTGAACAACTGCGACACCGCCGGCCCGGCGGACACCACCGCCCTGGACAACCTCAAGCTGCTCGCCAGTGCGCTCGGCACGTTCAACGGCTCCTCGTCGCCGTCCCAGAACCAGGCCCTCGCGGCGTACACCGAGGCGAACCCCGGTGCCGGCAAGGTCGAGATCACGAACACCACACCGATCACGGTGGCTGCGTCGGGCGGCCGGTTCTACACGATGTCGGTCGACGGTGCCGCGGTGAACTGCTCGGTCGCCGGTGCGGTCGCGCCGGCGTACCAGTTCGAGCTCGGCACGTCAGGAACAACTCTGCCGGCGATCGGTGCGCCGGTCACCGGTTGCACCGGCCAGACCGTGGGGTCAGGCGCTTCGGCCATCAAGGTCGACACCTACGGCACCAGCAGTGCGACCTTCTTCAGGGGCACGCAGCTCCAGTTCGCGCTTCTGAACCAGCAGGGCAGCGGGGGCGGAAACGACGCCGCGATCGACGATCTGAAGCTCTACGACGTGACGCCCTCGCTGGCCAAGTCGTTCTCCGACACCACCCGTCCAGTCGGCGGCACAACGACCCTGACGTTCACCGTCACCAACACCAGCGACCTGCTGGCGAAGACCGGCTGGTCGTTCGTCGACAAGTTCCCGAAGGGCCTCACCCTCGCCGAGCCGACCGTCGGCGGCACCTGTACGGGAACCTCGTCGGCAAGCGCTGGCGACTCAACGTTCTCGTTCACTGACGGGACCCTGCCTGCCGGTGACGCGACGTGCAGCATCACGCTGACGGTCACCTCGGACACTGCTGGCTCCTACGTCAACGGCCCGGACAACGTGACGGCCAGCGGCCTGAACGAGCCTGGCCCCACCACGGTCACCTTCGTCGCGCCGACCGTCGTGCCGAGCAACCCGACCCTGCCGAACACGGGCGCGCCCTCGCCCGCGAGCGGCAACGGTGCTGCCTTCACGGTGACTGCGACCGGCCTCGCCGGCGGCGGGTTGGTCATGGTCCTAGTCGCCGCGCGCCGCCGTCGGCGTACGCGGTCGGCTGCCTGAGGACCCGGGTCCGGAAGCCTCCGCTCGCTATGACCGTGCTGCGGTACCTCGCTCCCAGACGAGGTACCGCAGCACGTCGTCGTCCGGGCGCTCGGAAGAAGGCCAGGCCCCGCAACGGCCGCCTGCTGCTGCCGGCAGGCGTGCTTCTGTCTGTCTCCGGTGTCGGCCTGGCGGGCTACCTTCACCTGCAGCATCATCAGGACGCGGCCGCCGCTGTCGAGTCTGAGAAGCGCTCCGCCGTGCAGCTCCAGCAGACCGTCCAGCACGTTGAGGACTCGTGGGCGCGCGGGATCGCGACCGGTGACGTCGGGCTGCTGCGGATCGCTCGGTTCGATCAGAAGGGCAGCGAGTTCGTCGAGCCGATCGTCGACGGCTGGACCGAGGACGACCTCGCCAGGGGGGTCGGGTTGTACCCCGACGGTGCGAAGCCAGGAGAGCGCGGCAACGTCGTCCTCGCCGGTCATCGGATCACGCACGGCTCGCCCTTCGCCGACTTCCCGAATCTGAAGGTCGGAGACCTGGTCCAGATCGAGACCCAGCACGCGATCGTGACCTACAAGCTGACAACGACCGGTACGCGCTACCGGGTGCTGGACACCTCGGTATGGCCGACCTGGTCGACTCCGGACCCCGACAACGCGGCGGACCTGCCGACGACGCAGCGATACCTAACCCTCGTGACGTGTGCGGAGACGTATCACACGGAGTGGCGCAACGTCGCCGTCGCGCGCGAGGTGTCCCGGCAGCCCGTCGACCGCGCCGGTGATGGCGCCGTCACCGCAGTCACCAGCTAGCCACCGACCCGCCCGAGCCGCCGGGTGCAAAGCGGTCGAGCCGCCTGGTCTGCCGGTGGCGGCTCGGGAGATCTGAAGGAGCTTTCCCGGAACCTCTGTTTCTAGGGCTTTCTGGGGCATTTGTGTCGGTGGTGGTCCGTAGCGTCAGCTGTATGAGGCGGAGTGGGCAGCGGGTGCATGGGGTGACCGAATGCGCGAGCCTGCCCCCGACCCGCCGGGTCCGTAAGCCCGGGCCGACGCTGGAGCAGGGCGCGGTGCTGGAGGCCGCGCGGCGGGCCAAGGCCGATGCGGATGAGGCGGAGGCCCGCAAGCTCGCGGCTGCGGTGGAGTGGTGCCGGCTGCACGAGGTGGCCGACCCCGATGATGCCGAGACCTGGGACCAGACGCCGATTTTGTTGGCCGGCGAGGGTGCCCCGATGATCGCGACCGGGGCCGTCGCGGAGTTCGCCGCCGTGATCGGCACGTCGACCGGGGGCGGCCGGTACTACCTGGCCGACGCCCTGGAGCTCGCGCACCGGCTCCCGCTGCTCTACGCCCGCACCCAGGACGGGACGCTCCCGGTCTGGAAGGCCCGTGCCATCGCCCGCCAGACCAGCGAGCTGGACCCCGAGACCGCGGCCGTGGTCGACCAGCGGGTCGCACCCCTGGCAGCAGGCCTCTCGGCCAAGGCGACCGAGCACCTGGCCAGCGAGGTGGTCGCGGAGCTGATGCCCGCCTACGCCCAGGAGCAGGCCGACCGGTACTCCCTGCCGCACGTGCTGGTCGACCACCGGCAGGTCTCCTTCCTCGGGACCTCCGCAGTCCACGCCTCCCTGGACCTCGCCGACGCCCTGGACCTCGACGCCGCACTCGCAGCCGGTGCCGAGGCGCTCAAGCTCGCCGGGTCCCAGGACCCCCTGGACGCCCGCCGCGCCGCGGCCCTGGGCAGCCTCGCCCGCGGTGAGAGCCCGGGCCGGCAGGTCACCCTCTACGTGCATCTGCCGATCGACACCGACAGCAGCACCGCGAAGGTCGAGAACGGCGGCGGCAGGCTCCTGACCCAGGCCCAGGTCGCAGCCTGGTGCGCCAAGCCAGACGTGAAGGTCGTCGTGAAGCCCGTCATCGATCTCCACACCCCTGTGGCGACCGCCGCCTACGTCGTGCCCGACTCGATCCGCGAGCACCTCCAGCTCCGCGACACCACCTGCGTGTTCCCCGACTGCGACAAGTCCGCCAGGACCGCCGAGAAGGACCACATCACCGCCTACGACGCCGGCGGAGCCACCAGCACCGACAACCTCGCCGATCTTTGCGGCCACCACCACCACCTCAAGACCCACACCGGCTGGACCTACACCATGCTCGAACCCGGCTACTTCCTGTGGCGATCACCCCACGGCTACACCTGGCTCCGGACACCCCACGGCACCCATCCACTCACCCCCAGACCCCTCGCACCACCCGG
>DASRRQ010000127.1:0-21553 GCA_035695505.1 Marmoricola sp.
CATGTTTGCTGCCCTCGGTCGTTTCGTTAACAAGTTCCCGTGGTACATCATCGGCGCCTGGCTGCTGCTGGCGGTGATCGTGATCGCGCTCGCGCCGAAGTTGACGTCGACGCAGGACACCTCGAGCTTCCTGCCTTCGAAGTACGAGTCGATCAAGGCGACCAACCTGCAGACCAAGGCGTTCCCGACGGCGACCCAGCCCGGAGCGATCCTCGTCTTCGACCGGGCCGACGGCGGCAAGCTCACCGCCACAGACTCCGCCCAGATCACCTCGATCGTGGCGACGCTGAACAACAGCCCCAAGCTGGACAAGACGGTCTTCATCCCCGGGGTGGCCGGACAGCCGTCGAAGGACGGCATCGTCGAGATCGCGACCTTCGGCCTGTCGGCGAAGTCGAGCGGGTTCGACGACCATGCGTTCAAGGCCGTGAAGAAGCTCCGCACGGAGGCCCAGGCCGAGACCAAGAAGACCGACGCCGACCTGCACCTCGGCGTGGCCGGGCAAGTGGCCCAGCAGTCCGACGCCCAGGATGCGTCCAAGTCGACGCTGGCGCTGGTCTTCATCGGCACGATCCTGATCATCGTGATCCTGCTCGGCCTGATCTTCCGCAGCGTGATCATCTGCCTGCTCCCGCTTCTGACAGTCGCCATCGTCCAGTTCGTCGCGAACGGCTTCATCGCGTGGGCGAACCAACTGTTCAACCTCAAGGCCGACAGCTCCGTGCAGGAGATCCTGATCGTCGTCCTGTTCGGCATCGGGACCGACTACATCCTGTTCCTGCTCTTCCGCTACCGCGAACGACTGCGCGCGGGCGACGACCCGAAGGCCGCCCTGGTGACCGCGATGGAGCGTGCCGGCGAGGCGATCGCGTCAGCCGGCGGTGCCGTCATCGTCGCCTTCATGGCGCTGATCCTGTCTTCGCTCAGCATCTTCCGGTCGATCGGTCCGGCGTTGGCGATCGCCGTTGCGGTGACGCTCGTCGCCGCGCTCACCCTGATCCCGGCTGTGGTCTCGCTGCTGGGAAGGCGCCTGTTCTGGCCGACGAAGAAGTACCTGATCGAGCCCGAAGGCGCCCAGTTCGCCAAGATCGGCGCTGCTGTGGGCAAGCGGCCCGTGTTGTATGCGGCAGCGTCGGGACTGATCCTCGCCGTGCTCGCGGTCTTCGCGCTCGGGTTCACCCCGTCGTTCGACTTCGACTCGAGCCTCCCGGCCAAGGCAGAGTCGACCAAGGCCCTGCACACCCTCGAGGCGCACCTGCCGGCGGGCGAGACCAACCCGATCACGGTGATGCTCGAGTCGACCAACGGCAAGCAGATCGACCCGACCGAACTGCCGGCGTACGCCAAGGACATCGCAGCAGCGAAGGGCATCAACCAGGTCGCCCCGGGCATCGTGTCCAAGGACGGGAAGACGGCGCTGTTCAGCGCCATCCTCGACGGATCTCCCAGCTCGCAGGCCGCCGAGGACAACGTCCGCGGGCCGATCCGCGCAGCGGCGCACTCCCACGCCCCGCCGGGCACCCGCGCGTACGTCGGCGGCCAGACCTCGGTCTTCGTCGACCTCGGCAAGGCGATGGCACGGGACTACTCGATCGTCTTCCCGGTCGCCGCACTGATCATCTTGCTGATCCTGGCCCTGCTGCTCCGCAGCCTGGTAGCACCGTTGTACCTGATGGCCTCGGTGGGCTTGGGCTTCGCCGGGACGCTCGGCGCGACCGTGGTGATGTTCCAGCACATCAAGGGCGACTCGGGCCTGGTGTTCCTGCTGCCGATCTACATCTACATGTTCGTGGTGGCACTCGGGACCGACTACAACATCCTGATGATCGCGCGACTGCGGGACGAGGCGCGCCTCGGCAAGCCCCCGCGCGAGGCAGTCGCCGAAGCTATCAAGCACGCCGGGCCGACCATCGGATCGGCCGGTCTGATCCTGACCGGCTCGTTCGCGACGTTCATGCTGGCGGGCAACAGCCTGATCGTGTCCCTCGGCTTCTCGCTCGCCTTCGGCATCTTCGTCGCGGCATTCGTGATGGCGATGTTCTTCACCCCGGCCCTGACCGCGATCATCGGGCACCGCGCCTGGTGGCCGGGCCACGGCGACGAGACTGACGACGAGCACTTCGCCCGCACCGGTACGCACTACGAGCAGCACTGAGCCGAGGGCTACCACGTCTCGACAGGCTCGACGAACGGTTGCACCGTTGGTTGAGCCTGTCGGAACGTCCAGGTAACGCACGCGCTAAGCGTCACCACGTCTCGACAAGCTCGATCAACGGGCTAGAGGGCGAGGCGCTCTCGCACCACGTCGGCGAGCTTCTCGGCCACTGCCGCAGCCTGCTCGGCTGACGCGGCCTCGACCATCACGCGGACCAGCGGCTCGGTGCCCGAGGGCCGCAACAGGACCCTGCCGGAGTCGCCTAGCTCGGCCTCAGCCTCGGCAACCGCCGCTGCCAGGGCCTCATCGGCGTGGGTGCGCGCCTTGTCGACGCCGGGGACGTTGACCAGGATCTGCGGCAGCCGGACCATGACGCCTGCCAGGTCCGCGATCGAAGCCCCGGTGGCCGCCATCCGGTCGAGCACCTGCAGCGCGGTCAGGATGCCGTCGCCGGTGGTCGCGTGCTCCGACAGGATCACGTGACCCGACTGCTCACCGCCGAGGTTGTGGCCGGACTGCTTCATCTCCTCCAGCACGTACCTGTCACCGACCGCGGTCTGGACGACGTTGATGCCGGCAGCCGTCATCGCGTGCACGAAGCCCAGGTTCGACATCACGGTCGCCACCACAGTGTCCTCATGCAGCCGACCCTGCTCGGAGAGCGCGATCGCCAGGACCGCGAGGATCTGGTCGCCGTCGACGATCCGCCCGGTCGCATCGACAGCCAGGCAGCGGTCCGAATCGCCGTCCAGGGCGAACCCGACATCGGCGCCATGCTGGAGGACCGCGGCCTGGAGCACCTCGAGATGAGTCGAGCCGCAGCCGTCGTTGATGTTCAGGCCGTCCGGCTCCGCGCAGATCGCGATCACCTCGGCTCCGGCCTCGCGCAGCGCTCGTGGTCCTGCCACCGAGGCAGCACCATGGGCGCAGTCCAGGACGACCTTGAGACCGTCGAGCCGCCGGGTCAGGGTGCCGTCAAGGTGCGCGGCGTACTCCGAGATCGCGGTGGCGTGGGTGCGCACCCGGCCGACGTCGCCGCCGACCGGACGGTCCCACGGCTCCTCGAGGCGCGCCTCGATGGCGTCCTCGATGGCGTCATCGAGCTTCACCCCGCCGCGGGCGAGGAACTTGATGCCGTTGTCCGGCATCGCGTTGTGCGAGGCCGAGAGCATCACACCGAGGTCCGCGCCCAGCGACGCAGTCAGAAAGGCCACGCCGGGTGTCGGGATCTCCCCGAGCAACAGCACGTCGACCCCGGCCGAGGCGAGCCCCGCCACGACCGCCGCCTCGAGGAACTGCCCCGAGATCCGGGTGTCGCGGCCGACGACCGCAACCGGCCGGTGCCCGGAGAAGGTGCCACGCTCGGCGAGGACGTGCGCGGCGGAGACGGAAAGGTCCAGGGCCAGCTCAGCGGTGAGAACACCGTTGGCCAGACCCCGGACCCCATCCGTGCCGAAAAGCTTCGCCATAAGGCGCGAACTCAGCGCTTGCTGAACTGAGGTGCCTTGCGGGCCTTCTTGAGACCGGCCTTCTTGCGCTCGATGACGCGGGCGTCCCGCGTGAGCAGCCCGGCCTTCTTCAGCGACGGGCGGTTGGCCTCGACGTCGATCTCGTTGAGGCAGCGGGCCACGCCGAGGCGCAGCGCGCCGGCCTGGCCGGTGATGCCGCCGCCGTGGATGCGGGCGATCACGTCGAAGCGGCCCTCAAGCTGCAGGGTCGCGAACGGCTCGTTGACGACCTGCTGGTGCAGCTTGTTGGGGAAGTAGCTCTCCAGGGTGCGGCCGTTGACGGTCCACTCGCCGGTGCCCGGGACGATCCGGACCCGGGCGACAGCCTCCTTGCGGCGGCCGGTGGCGCCGGCAGGCGCGATGGTGGCCGGGCGGGCCGGCGTCTCCAGGGACGGGGCGCTCTCGGAGGAGTAGGCGACGCCGTCCTCGTTGACCTCGTAGGTCTCCTCGAGGTCAACAGCCTCGTTCTCGTTCACGTTCTCAGTCACGTCAGATCCTCAATCGCTTCGAAAGTTACTGGGAGATCTGGGTGATCTCGAAGGGCTTGGCCTGCTGGGCCGCGTGCGGGTGCTCCGGGCCGGAGTACACCTTGAGCTTCTTCAGCATCTGGCGACCGAGGCGGTTCTTGGGCAGCATGCCCCAGACCGCGTTCTCGATGGCCTTGCGAGCGTCCTTCTCCAGCAGCTCGCCGATGGGGGTCTGGCTGAGGCCGCCCGGGTAACCAGAGTGGCGGTACGCCATCTTCTTGGTGGCCTTGTTGCCCGACAGCGACACCTTGGAGGCGTTGATGATGATGACGAAGTCACCAGTGTCGACGTGGGGGGCGAACATCGTCTTGTGCTTGCCGCGGATCAGCGTGGCGGCCTGGACGGCGAGGCGTCCCAGGACGACGTCGGTGGCGTCGATGACGTGCCACTCGCGCTGGATGTCAGCGGGCTTGGGGCTGTACGTACGCACGTGAAAGCCTTACTCCTCGTTCGTTGGCCGAGCAGAGAGGTCCTCTGCCCGACGGTGCTACCGCGGCTACTGACGAACACTGCCCGGCTCGCTGTATCTATTTCAGATACGCCGTCCGGGTCTGCACCAGGCCCCGTGCAGGACCTGACGCGGCAGAAGTCGCGACAGGAAAGAGTACCGGCGTACGGGCGCGAGGGTCAAAACGAGACGCCGGTTGGCGACCGTTACGGCCGTGGGAATAGGTTGTCGGTGGGATCTACGACAGACCGAAGGAGCCCCTGTGTCCGACGACAACAACTCCTTGACAGTCCGGGACAACCGGACCGGCAAGGAGTACGACATCCCGATCGCTGACGGCACCATCAAGGCCGCCGATCTGGGACAGATCAAGCTGAACGACGACGAGCCCGGCCTGGCCACCTACGACCCGGGCTTCGTGAACACGGCGTCGACCAAGAGCTCGGTCACCTTCATCGACGGTGACAAAGGCATCTTGGAGTACCGCGGCTACCCGATCGAGCAGTTGGCCGAGAAGTCCAACTTCCTCGAGGTCGCCTACTTGCTCATCTACGGCGCGCTGCCCACCAAGGAGCAGTACGAGGCCTGGGTGCACGAGATCACGTACCACACGTTCGTGCACGAGAACGTGAAGGGCTTCATGCAGGGCTTCCGGTACGACGCCCACCCGATGGGCATGCTGATGGCCTCGGTCGGCGCCCTCTCGACGTTCTACCCCGAGTCGAAGAACATCGCCGACGCCGAGAACCGGCACATCCAGATCGTCCGGATGATCGCCAAGATGCCGACACTCGGCGCCTGGGCCTTCCGGCACGCGCAAGGCAAGCCCTACGTCTACCCCGACAACGAGCTCTCCTACACCGAGAACTTCCTCTCGATGCTGTTCAAGATGAGCGAGCTCCGCTTCGACGCCGACCCGCGCCTGGTCAAGGCGCTCGACGTGCTGTTCATCCTGCACGCCGACCACGAGCAGAACTGCTCGACCAACGCGGTCCGCTCGGTCGGGTCCTCGCAGGTCGACCCGTACTCGGCGGTCGCAGCCGGCGTCGGCGCCCTGTTCGGACCGCTGCACGGCGGCGCCAACGAGGCGGTCCTGCGGATGCTGCGCCGGATCGGCTCGAAGGAGAACATCCCGGCGTTCATCGAGGGTGTGAAGAACGGCAACGAGAAGCTGATGGGCTTCGGCCACCGGGTCTACAAGAACTTCGACCCGCGCGCGACGATCATCAAGAAGGCTTGCGACGACGTCTTCGAGGTCACCGGGGTCAACCCGCTGCTCGCGATCGCGCAGGAGCTGGAGAAGATCGCGCTCGAGGACGAGTACTTCATCAAGCGCCGCCTCTACCCGAACGTCGACTTCTACTCGGGCCTGATCTACGAGGCGTTCCAGTTCCCGCCGGAGATGTTCACGGTCCTCTTCGCGATCGGCCGTACTCCGGGCTGGCTGGCCCAGTGGCTGGAGCTGACCCAGGACAAGGAGCAGAAGATCGCTCGCCCCAAGCAGATCTACACCGGCGACCGGCAGCTGACCTTCGTGCCCGCCTCGGAGCGGTGGAAGTAAGCATCACCAGACGCCTTCTCGCGGCCGTCGCAGTCCCAGTCCTGCTGGGCGCGGCGGCCGCGTGGGGTTCCACCATCCCCGCGGTCTCGGGCACGCTGACCGACCGGCCGCACCGGATCACCGGCACCGCTCACGCCGACCACCTGACCGGCACGGCCAGGCCCGACCTGATCAACGGCGAGGGCGGTAACGACGTGATCCGAGGCCTCGGCGGCGACGACGATCTCCGAGGTGGCGAGATCAGCGGCCTCGACACCCTGTACGGCGGCCCGGGCAACGACGTCCTGCGGCTGGTCAACGGCGGGCGCGCGTACGGAGGGCCCGGCAACGACACGATCTACGCCGTCTATCTCTTCACTCGCAGCGTCATCGACTGCGGACCGGGCAACGACCTTCTCTTCCTGACCGACGAGACCCGGCAGAACGTGACGATCCGCGGCTGCGAGAAGATCGTCACCACACCGATCAATTGACCGTGGCGGCCAGTGCAGCGCGCTCGACCTCGAGCAGGGACTCGGCGTGCCGTTCCGCCTCGAAGGCCGCATGCCCGCCACGCAGGCCGAACAACCGCTTCGACCAGACCAGATAGACCACCGCTGCGATGTTCACCGCGAACGCCGCCAGTCTCAGCCACGTGACCTTCTCGAGCAGCTCGTAGACCTCCAGCGGGACGAAGATCGAGGTGCCGACGACCGCGACGTACTCGCCCCACCGCTTGATCAGCCACAGGCCGACGCCCTCGAGCAGTTGCAGCAGCCCGTAGGCCAGGACCCCGATCGAGACCAGGGTCAGGGTGCCGTGGCCGGTGTGCAGCGCCTTATCGATCAGCCGGACCGGGCCGGTGGACTGCAGGTCGATACCGAGCTTGTCGGCGACCGGGGTCAGCGTCGGCAGGAACTCGTCGAAGACCTTGCGCAATGAGTCCCGGGATCCGTTGAACCGGTGGATGCCGTACGCCAGGGCGAGCAGCAGCACACCGCGGACGAACCGCTCGGCGGCGAGCAGGCGCAGGATGAAGGCGTCCTTCAGCGCGCGGCCGCGCAGCACCAACGGCGCCTCGGCCGCGGGGCCGGAGCCGTGCGGCGTACCGACGACGTAGGAGCCGCAGCGCAAGCAGCGCCAGGCCTCGCCCGCGACGGTCGTGGCGGTCAGCCTCTCGGCCAGCTCAACCTCATCGGGCCGGTAGGTGATGTGGCCCCGGACCCCGCACGAGCGGAGGCTCCAGTCGACGTTGCGCAGCGGTGACTCCATCGGGCCAGCCTTCCAGATCCAGGGCGTCCAGACTCACAGCGAGCTCATGGGCGCTACGCCTTCCGCTGGGCCGCCGGGCGGCTAGTCTCATCAGATGCAGCTCGAGGACAACGGTCCAGAAGACCAGGAACCCGAGCTGATCGAGCCCGAGGATTTCCTTCCTCCGGCGATGCTCAACCCCTTCCCTGCCGACGCCCAGCGGATGGGGATGGACCGCTACACCGGCAGCGACGCGGCGATGCTGGCGTTCGCCTCGAACCTCGACAGCAAGAAGCCGTCGCACCGGCTCTTCGCGATGCTGCTGCTGATCGTCGTGGTCGGCTCGTTCGCCTACACGTTGTGGGGCCAGATGCACTGACAGCCCGCTCGTCGAGCCTGTCGAGACGCGACGAGGTGCGCGCCGCCTCACACCACGGCGCTCTCGCGGCCCTCCCAGTACGGCGCCCGCAGCGTCCGCTTGAGGATCTTGCCGGTCGGGTTGCGGGGCAGCGCCTCGACGATGTCGACCGACTTCGGGCACTTGTAGTGGGCGAGGCGCTCGCGAGCGAAGGTGATGAGCTCCTGGTCGGTCGCACTCGCGCCCGGGTGCAGGCTGACCACGGCCTTGACGCTCTCGCCCCAGCGATCGTCCGGTACGCCGATCACCGCGACCTCCATCACCGCCGGATGCTCGGCAAGCACCCGCTCGATCTCGGGCGAGTAGATGTTCTCGCCACCGGAGATGATCATGTCCTTGAGCCGGTCCTGGACGAAGACAAAGCCGTCGGCGTCGACCTTGCCCATGTCGCCGGTGCGGAACCAACCGTCCTCGGTGATCACCTCCGCAGTCTCGGCCGGCTTGTTCAAGAAGCCCTTCATCAGCTGCGGCGTCCGGAACCAGAGCTCGCCGTGCTCGCCGACGCCGACCTCGGCACGCGTCGCGGGATCGACGACCTTGACCTCGCACTGCGGGATCACCTGACCGGCGCTGACCAGCCGCTCGGGATGCTCGGTGTCGCGGTGTGCTTCGGGCATCAGGTGCGTGACGACGCCGCACACCTCGGTCAGGCCGTAGACCTGGATGAAGTCGGTCTCCGGCCAGGCCGCCATCGCGGCCCGGAGCAACGGCAGCGGCATCGGCGCCGCCCCGTAGCAGTACGTCTTCAGGGCGCCGAAGAGCTTGATCGCGTCCGGCCCGGATGCCAGCACGCCGGCGAGCACTGCCGGTACCAGGAAGGTGCGGTTCGCCCCCTGCAGGATCGCCGCCGCCAGCGAGCCGGCATCAGGCTCGCGGGTGATCACCGAGGGCATCCCCTCGTGGATGCTCTGCTGGATGTACGACGTCCCGCCAACGTGGAAGAACGGCATCGCCACCAGGTTCTTGTCGCCGGGATCGAACGACCAGCCGTCGAGCGCGTTGACGGTGTGCGCGACCAGGTTCCGCTGCCGGATCTGGACACCCTTGGGCCGGCCCGTCGTACCGGAGCTGTACATCACCAGGCAGACGTCGTCCGGGGTCACCTCGGCAGCGCGGCCGCGGGGCGTGGCTCCGGCGAGTAGCGCCTCGTACTGGTCGCCGGCACCGCCGTCCGGCGTGACCTCGACGACGTGCTCGACGCTGGGCAGATCAGCTCGGATCTTCTCCACCAGCGGCAGCAGCTCGGTGCCGACGATGAGCAGCCGGGCACCGGAGTCGTTCACGGCGTAATCGACCTCGTCGCCGGCCAGGCGCCAGTTGAAGATCGCGGTCGCGGCGCCCAGGGAAGCTGCAGCCAGGGTCAGCTCGACGGTGGCCGGGTGGTTCTTGTCCAGGCACCCGACGACGTCGCCGCGCCTGATGCCCAGGTCGGTCAGCGCCCCGGCCAACCGTCGGATCCGGTCGTCCCACTCCCGCCATGTCCAGGTGCGGTCGAGATAGGCGATCGCCTCGCTGTCCGGCGTCGCGCCCGCCCAGTAGGTGAGGCGGTCATCGACGAACGCGGCGGTCGGGGGTGCATCACTCATGGCCGAACTGTGACACAGGCCACAAAGCGAGTCACGACCCGGTCGCAGCCTCCAGCAGCGCCGCCTCGGTGGCCGCGCTGATCCCGAGAGTCCCCGCGCGGCCGCTCGGCGGTTCGGGCGTGCCTTCGGCCTGCAGCCACGCCCAGGTGTCGGCGACGGTCTCGGCGACCGGACGGCAGCGCAGCCCGGCCACGACCGCCGCCGTGGTGTCGCCGTCGTGGAGAGCGGCGATCTCTCCGGTCGGAGGCGCCCAGATCGGGAGGTCCGTCCAACCGCTGACCCCGGCAGCCTCGATAACCTCGGCGCTGACCGAGACTAGGTCGGCATCGGATCCGGTCGCGACGACGCACTGCTCGAGCAGCTCGCCGATCGTGGTGTGGCCCGGCGGGCTGACGGCGTTGAAGGCGCCCGTGATCGCGTCATCCGCGCAGTGCAGCACCCAGGCCGCGAGGTCGCGGGCGTCGACGTACTGCAGCGGCCGGTCGGAGGGACCGGGTGCCACCACCCTGCCGCCGGCGGCGATCCGGTTCAGCCACCACGGCAGCCGGCCGACGACCTCGTACGGCCCGAGGATCAGGCCGGCGCGCGCTAGCAGCACACCGCCGGAGAAGCCGGCTTCGACCGCGAGTTCGCCGCCACGCTTGGCCTCGGCATAGTCCTCAGCGATGGTGCTCGCTGGATCGGCGTCGACGACGGGCGCCGACTCATCCGCGCCGCCGGGGATCGGCCAGCGGTGAACCGACCGGCTGGAGATGTAGGTGTAGTGGCCGGCGCGGCCGTCCAGCAGCCGCGCGGCGTCTGCGACGGCAGCCGGCTCGTGGGACCAGGTGTCGAGCACGGCGTCCCAGGCGTCCGTGCCGAGGGCCGCCAGCAGCGCACCCGGCGTACGCCGGTCGGCAGTACGGGCATCCACCCCGGGCGGCGCCGGCGTGCTCCCCCGGTTGACGGTGGTCACCTCGTCTCCGCGGGCCAGCGCGGTCTCGACGACCGCGCGGCCGACGTGCTGGGTGCCACCGAGGACGAGGAGCCGCATCACCCGATGCTAGTGCCGCTGCAACGCCCGTACGTCACGCGAGGACAGCGACAGCAGGCTCGTGCCGCGCATCACCACCGCGACGATGACCAACCAACGGTGGAAGCCGATCGCGTCCGCAACCGGTCCGGTGATCGCGAGTCCGATCGGGCGGAACACGAACGAGCCGACGGTGTCGAAGGAGTACACCCGGGAGAGCTTGTCGGCCGGGACGTTCTGCTGGATCGAGAGGTCCCAGTTGACGCTGAAGATCTCCAACCCGAACCCGTGCAGGAGCGCTCCGAGGATCAGCACCCACAGCTGGTCGGAGACCGCGAGCGCGAGGGGGAAGGCGGCGGTCAACGACAGCAGGGCGGTGCCGAAGGCCAGGCCGTGCCGCGGTCGCCAGCGCAGCGAGACCAGCCCGCCGATCATGAAGCCGACCATCAGTGCACCGAGCGCCCAGCCCCACGCAGCCTCGCCGAGGGTGCGCTTGACGATCACCGGGCCCAGGACGCCGATAACGCCTCCGAAGAAGAGGTGGTACGTCAAAGCCTGGGTGATCAGCAGCCAGAGCCAGGTATGCCGGAACACCTCCGCGGCTCCGGCCCGCATCTCCGCCAGCATCGGCTCCCGTGCCCGGGTCGCCACCACCGAAGGCACGTCGATGAGGTGGAAGCAGACCGCGGCGACAGCGAACGTCGCTGCGTCGACTGCGATCGCCCAGCCCGAGCCGAAGCCGGCGACCAGAGCGCCGGCGGCCGAGTAGCCGATCACCTGCGCACCGTTCTGCAGCAACCGGCGCAGGGTCACCGCGGCAGCGAGGTCCGAGGTCGGGACGGTCTGCGGGGTGAGCGCCGAGGATGACGGGCTGCTCAGCGCGCCGAGGACGCCGTTGAGCGCACCGACCCCGGTCAGCAGCGGGATCGAGGACCAGTGCCCGATCAGGCTCGCCGCGATCAGCGCCTGGGTCAAAGCAGCGCCGCTCGAGGCACCCTGCATCATCAGCTGGCGTGGCACCCGGTCGCCCAGGACCCCACCGAACAGGGTCGTCACCACTTCGGCCAGGGCGAACGTCGCCACCACCAGGCCCAGCTGGGAGGCCGAACCACCGAGGTCGAGGACGGCGAACGCGAGCGCGACCGGGGTGATCGCGTTGCCGAGCGAGCTCGTCGCCGAGCCGATCACCAGCAGCCGGAAGCTGCGGTGCCGCAGGACCGGCGCGCGGTCGAGCGGCCTCACCGAGCCCGCTCCACCCGCTGCTCGTCCCAGACCGGCTCGTCGGACTCATAGACGTTGCCGTCGGAACCGAAGACCAGGAACCGGTCGAAGCCGCGGGCGAACCAGCGGTCGTGGGTCACTGCCAGGACGGTCCCCTCGAAGGCCTCCAGGCCTTCTTCGAGCGCCTCGGCGGACTCGACATCGAGGTTGTCGGTGGGCTCGTCGAGCAGGAGCAGCGTCGCGCCGGACAGCTCGAGCAGCAGGATCTGGAACCGCGCCTGCTGCCCACCGGACAGCGACTCGAAGACCTGCTCGGAGGCGTGCGCGAGCTCGTAGCGGTCCAGGGCGCGCGCGGCCGGCTCCTGCGGCATGCCGGCTCGGTGCTCATCACCGCGATGCAGGATCTCTAGCAGTGTCCGCCCGATGAGCTCGGGGTGCTCGTGGGTCTGCACGAACCAGCCGGGTCGCACCCGGGCGCCGAGCTTGGCGCGGCCGGCGTGATGCACCGGGGCGATCGGGCCCTCGCCGACAGGGCGGTGCTCGACGTCAGGATCCGAGCCGCCAGCGGCCAGCAGCCGCAGGAAATGCGACTTCCCGGAACCGTTGGAGCCGAGGACGGCGACCCGCTCGCCGTACCAGACCTCGAGGTCGAAGGGCCGCATCAGATCGAGGAGGTGCAGGGCCTCGCAGACCACGGCGCGCTTCCCGGTGCGGCCACCTTTCAGCCGCATCGTGACCTTCTGCTCGCGCGGGATCGCCTGCGGCGGCCCGGCCTCCTCGAACTTGCGGAGGCGGGTCTGCGCGGCCTTGTACTGCGCCGCCAGACCGTCGTTGTACTCGGCCTTGATCTTGTAGCGCAGCACCAGCGCCTTGAGCTTGGCGTGCTCCTCGTCCCAGCGGCGCTGCAGCTCCTCAAAGCGCTGGAACCGGTCGCGCCGTGCCTGGTGATAGCTGCTGAAGCCGCCGGGATGCGTCCACACCGTGTTCCCGGCGGCCCCTAACTCGACGGTGACGATCCGGGTCGCGGTGTGGTCGAGCAGCTCGCGGTCGTGGCTGATGAACAGGATCGTCTTGGCCGAGGACGTGATCCGCTCCTCGAGCCAGATCTTGCCCGGTACGTCGAGGTAGTTGTCCGGCTCGTCGAGCAGCAGCACCTCGTCCGGACCTGCGAGCAGATACTCCAGGACCAGACGCTTCTGCTCGCCGCCGCTGAGCGTGCTCAACAAGCGGTACTTGGCCTTGTCGTAGCCGATCCCCAGACCAGTAGTGCAGCACGTGTCCCAGACGACCTCGATGTCGTAGCCCCCGGCATCAGCGAACTCGGCGAGCGCCGACGCGTAGCGCATCTGCGTCGCCTCGTCGTCGGAGTCCATCAGAGCCAGCTCGAGCCGGTCGACCTCGGCCGCCGCCGTGCGCACCCGCTCCGGGGCGACCGAGAGCAACAGGTCGGCGACGGTCGGGTCGGCACCTAGCCCAGCCCCGACGGCCTGGCGCATCACCCCGAGGCCGCCACTGCGGGTGACCGCCCCGGCGTGCGCAGCGAGCTGGCCGGTGATGATCCGCAGCAGCGTGGTCTTGCCGGCGCCGTTGGCGCCGACCAGGGCAGCCTTCGCACCGTCGCCGACGCGGAACGACACCTCATCCAGCAGGACGCGGCCGTCCGGGAGCTCGTAGCGCACTCCGGCGACGTCGACATGGCCCACGAGGGGTGATTGTCCATGGTGGGCGCTGCTGGTGCCACCGGGTTTGGCGTCAGCGTCTAGGCGTGAGCACTGACCAGGTTGAGACCGACCACCCCGAGCACGATCAGGCTCAGCGAGCCGGCCTTGAGCCAGTTCATCGACTCGCCCAGGAACGCGAAGCCGATCAGCGCTACAGCTGCCGTGCCCACCCCGGCCCAGACGGCGTACGCCACGCTGACCGGGATGGAGCGGACCACGACGGCCAAGAGCCAGATCGAGGCGCCGTAGCCGGCCACCACGACCACGCTCCAGAACGGGTCGGTGAACCCTTCAGCCCTGGGGAGCAGCGCGGTCGCGCAGACCTCGGCCCCGATCGCCACCATCAACAGGACTGCTGCGCCGAGCACCGTACTCACATCCTTTGTTCCAACGGATGTAGCAGTCGCTACATCCGCGGCCAAATGTAGCACACGCTACGTCGGTCGACTATTGTCGGAGGATGGCCGACCACCACCGCGAGGAGCTCCTCGAGCGCGCCACCGACTACGTGCTCGCCCATGGACTGATCGGCCTGTCGCTGCGCCCCCTGGCCGCAGCGATCGGCACCAGCGACCGGATGCTCATCTACCATTTCACCAACCGGGACGCGCTGATCTCTGCCGTGGTGGCCCGCTCCAACGAGCGCGCGATGGCCGCCGTTGCTGCGCTCCCGAGCGCGCCGACGGTGCGGTCCGGCGTCAACCGGCTGTGGGCGGCGTACCTCACCGAGCCACTGGCGAGCTGCCTGGACGTCTACTGCCAGGCCGCGGCTACCGGGCTGATCGGCCGGGAGCCCTACCGGACCGACGCCCGCGCAACGGCCGAGCTGTGGGTCGGAGCACTACGCGAGTACCTGACCCGCTGCGGCGCTCCCGTACGCCGGGTCGCCCGGATCGTGACCCTGGTCGACTCGGCGCTCTACGGCTTCCACCTCGACCTCGTCACCGACGAGGCCGACGAGCTCGCCCGCGGCGTGGACGATCTAGCCCGTGCGGCTGAGGCGCTCGCCGGCTGACGCCTGCAGGTCAACTCGTCGGCGTCAGCCGGGTGACCGTCCCACGGAAGCTGGTCGCGTAGAGCGACGACGTGTCCCAGCCGGGGCCTGCTCCGAAGCGCACCGAGGAGACGAACGGGATGCCCCTGGCGATCGTGCACTGCGCCCCGGAGTCCGGGTCGATCCGGATCACCTTGCCAGCGACGTTCAACGCGACGTACAGGAACCCGTCGGGGCCCAGCGTGAGATCGTCGGCCGAGTTCGCCGGTCCCAAGCCCGGCACCGTGATCGTCCGCGGCGCGGCGGCCGGGTCGGCGAGGTCGAAGACGCTGATCACCGTCTTGAGGTTGAATGTCGAGTCGACGTAGAAGCGCCTGCGCGCCGCATCGACGGCCATGCCGTTGGTCGACGTCGCGACCGGCTCGAAGGCGCTCTTCGCACCCGCTGCGGTGATCCGGGTCATCGGCCCCTTGCCAAGATCACGACTGACCACGAAGTCACCGCCGGGAAGCCGGATCAGGCCGTTCGGCATCACCAGCCCAGTGGCCAGCGTGCTCACCACACCGGTATCGAGGTCGACCTTCGCGAGCGTCCCGTCGGCCTTGGCGAACGCACCGGAGACCAGGCTGTTGCCGGTATTGACGTAGACCGAGCGGCCGTCGACGACCAGCCCACCCGGGGCGTTGATCTTGGGTACGACCGTCGTCTTGAGTCCGGTGGCGCTCAGGCGCAGGAGGGCGCCGTTCCCGGTAGCGGGATCTGCGGAGAGCAGCATCGAGCCGTGCCCGTCGAAGGCGAGGTTCTCCAGCGTCGGGTAGCCGCTGGCGAGCGGAGTCTTCGTCCAGGCGGCGCACGCGATCGCACCAGCAGGGGCGGGCATGGCCGTGGCTGCGGTCGGCACCAGGAGGGCCCCGGCCGAGGAGGCGAGCAGGGACGCTGTGAGCGCACGGCTCCACGAGCTCTTGCGGGACATCGGTCGTGCCTCTCTCCTTGGTCCTCCCCCGGTGATCGTATCGATGGGGAACCCTCGGCGCCCTCAAAGCCTCGTCACAGGGTCGGCCCGCATGGTCGAACCATGAGCAACCGACGGAGCACGACTCGATTGAGCAGGACACAGCAGCTGGCGCGGATCACGCGGGTCCGCCGGGGAATCGTGGCCGGATCGGTCGCAGGGTCGCTCGGGCTGGCAGGGTTCCTCGGGGCAGCCGTGACGCACGCGGGCTCCGCGGACGCGACGAGCACCAGCGACTCGGGATCCGGGACCTCGGCGACATCGACTTCGGACTCCACCTCGGACTCCACGTCGAGCTCGGACTCCAGCTCCTACAGCAACCAGTACGGCGACAACTCGACCACGGTGAGCTCGGGCTCCGGCTCCTCGCACGCCACCTCGAGCGGATCATGACCGCCGCGGCCCGGACGGGTGCAACCCAGTGGGACCTGTGGAGCACGACCGCCCGGCTCGTCGTCACCGACAGCGCGGTCCTCGATGACGCGCGCGAGCTCTGCGAGGGAGTCCTCACCGGGATCGGGCGGGTAGCCAGTCGCTTCGACGCCGACAGCGAGCTGCGCAGCCTCTCCGACGACGGGCGGCCGCATCCGGTCTCACCGCTGCTCTCCGACCTGATCGCGGAGGCGCTGGCGGCTTCGGCCGCATCCGGGGGCGCGGTGGACCCGACGGTGGGAGCCACCCTGATCGACCTCGGCTACGACCGGGACATCAGCCTGCTCGAGGACGCCGACGGCCGGATGGTCGCCCGCGTACGCCGCGTCCGCGGCTGGCGCAGCGTCCGCCTGACCGGGGACACCCTTACCCTGCCGCCCGGGGTCATCTTGGATCTCGGCGCGACGGCCAAGGCCAGCGCCGCCGATCGGTGCGCCCGAGCGGTCGCCGCCCGGTTCGGGGTCGGGGCGCTGGTCGCCCTCGGCGGCGACATCGCGACTGCCGGACACGGCCCCGGCCCGGATTGGCAGATCACCGTCCAAGACGTCGCCTCGGATCGGCCCGAGCAGGTCCGGCTGCCTTCGGGGTGGGCGATGAGCACGTCGAGCACCCGACGACGTACCTGGACGGTCTGCGATGCCGCGTCGGACGCCAGCGTCCAGCACCACTTGATCGATCCGCGCACCTCGCGCCCGGTGCAGGACACCTGGTCGTCGGTCACCGCGGTGGCCCGGACCTGCCTGGCGGCCAACACGGCGACCACGGGAGCGATGGTGCTCGGCATCACCGGCCAAGACTGGCTGCGGCGGATCGGCGTACCGGCCCGCGCACTCACCCTCGACGGCCGCGTCGTACGGTTCGGCGGCTGGGGCCACCAGGCGGTGGCGGCATGAGCTCGGCCGGCCTCGACTCGGCGCTCTGGGTACTCGGACGCGGCACCGGCATCGTCGCTCTGCTATTGCTCACCGCCAGCCTCATCCTCGGCATCACCGTCCGCTCCCGTCGCAGCCTGGCCGGGCTCCCCCGGTTCGGCACGACGGCAATCCACAAGACCGCCAGCCTGACGGCGGCCGGCCTGATCGCAGTCCACGTGCTCACGCTGCTGCTCGACCCGCAGGCGGGCCTGAAGATCGTCGACCTGCTGGTGCCGTTCACGAGCAGCTACCGGCCGTTCTATCTCGGCATGGGCACGCTGGCCCTCGAGCTGGTGGCCCTGGTCGCGGCCAGCGGGATGCTGCGCAAGCGCATCGGCGAACGCGCGTTCCGTACGATCCACCTGGCGTCGTACGCCCTCTGGCCGATTGCGCTGGGTCATGCGCTGGGGACCGGCAGCGATGCCGGGTCGCTGTGGATGGACGCGCTGGCGGCGAGCTGCGTCGCCGCAGTGCTGGCCGCCGGCTGGTGGCGGCTGGGGACCGACTTCGGGAAGACCCGGCGTGAGACACCGGTCGGCTCAGCACGTCTCGACAGGCTCGGCCGCGACCTCGTTCCTCAGTCGCGGTCGCTGCTCGACGACCGCTGAGGTGCCCCGCCGGCGCGTTGCACCTCGAGGACCCGGAAGCCCTTGGCGCTGCCGACCTTGGCGGTCGGGAAGCCCTGGTCGGCGAGCCAGCCCGCCAGTGAGTCGGCCCCGAGGTTCTTGCCGACGACCAGGCGGGCCCGGCCTCCCGGTGCCAAGCGGGGCAGCCAGGTCAGCAGCAGCTCGTGCAGCGCGTCCTTGCCGATCCGGATCGGCGGGTTCGACCAGATCTCGTCGTACGCCGCAGCCGGATCGACATCCGCCGGAACGGCCGCGGTGAAGCGGTCGGCGACCCCGAGCTCGACGGCGTTCTCGTTGGCCAACAGCACTGCGCGCTCGTTGACATCGACCGCCGTTACCACGCACTCGGGCACCGCGATCGCTACCGCGAGGCCGATCACCCCGTACCCGCAGCCAAGGTCGAGCACCGATCGTGCGGACTGCGGCGGGGCCGAGTCCTGCAGCAGCACGCCGGTCCCGATGTCGAGTCGGCCCTGGGCGAAAACCCCGGAGCCCGAGGTCAGCTCGAGCCAGTGCCCCCAGATGTTCGTCCGCACCGGGACCCGTTTGAACGGCGCCTTCGGGTCCGCAGTGAAGTAGTGCTCGTCGGTCGCCATGGGTCCATCTTGCCGTCCCACGCCGTCGCCGTCCCGGCTAGTCTCGTCGCGTGAGCGAGACCGCAGCGCCCCGGCCGATGATCCTGCTGTGCGCACCGGAGCACGCGGACGTCCTGCTCGACCAGTTCAGCCGGTACGCCGGGGACTACGACGTGCGCACCACGAGCACGGTCATCGAGACCTCCGCGGTGCTCACCCAGGCCCGGGCCGACGGGGTCGGGGTCGCACTCCTGGTCAGCGAGTCCCAGCTCCCGGATGCGACCGTCTTCGCCGCCCTCGGCGAGTGGCGCCAGATCATCCCGACCGCGCGGCGGATCATCACCGCGCACTGGGAGCGGTTCATGCTCGACGCGGATCCGCTCCGTCCTGGCCTGGCGACTGGCAAGTACGACGCCTACCTGCTGATGCCGCGCGGCGTACGCGACGAGGAGTTCCACACCGCGATCACCGAACTGCTCTCCGACTGGGGCTCGACCGTTGCCGCCCCCGAGGTCGCCAGCGCCCAGATCGTGGCGCCGGCACCAGACGCCACGACGATCGCGATCCGGGACTTCCTCGACCGGATGGGGATGCCCAGCGAGCTGGTCGCGCCGGACTCAACGCACGGCCGCGAGATCCTCGCCCTGTACGACGGCGAGCCTGCGTACCCGCTGTTCTTCCGGATCGGCCGGCCGCCGCTGCACGTCACCTCGGTCCGCGATGTCGCCAGCCTCATCTACGGCAATCCCGCTGACATCGAGGTCGACACGGTCGTCGACCTCGTCGTCGTCGGTGCCGGTCCGGCCGGGCTCGCAGCAGCCGTCTACGGGTCCTCCGAGGGCCTGTCGACCGTAGTGGTCGAAGCGGAGGCGATCGGCGGCCAGGCGGGGACCAGCTCGATGATCCGCAACTACCTCGGCTTCCCACGGGGCATCTCCGGGATGCGGCTCGCCCAGCGTGCCCGCAACCAGGCGATCCGGTTCGGGACCCGGTTCTTCACCGGCTGGGACGTCACCGCGCTCGAGTCCGGGGCGCCAGGCGAACCGCACGTGATCCGGACGGGCGGCGGCGACATCCGCGCCCGCGCCGTGGTGGTCTCGTCCGGGGTCGCCTACCGCCGTCTCGGCATCGAGCCGCTGGAGGACCTGGTCGGCTTCGGGGTGCACTACGGCGCCGCCGTCAGCGCGGCCCGCGAGCTCGAGGGCCAGGACGTCATCGTGGTCGGCGGCGGCAACTCCGCAGGCCAGGCAGCGATCCACCTCGCTCGGTTCGCCCGGTCGGTGACCATCATGGTGCGCCGGCCCGACCTCGCCGAGACGATGTCGGACTACCTGATCCGCGAGATCGCGTACAACGCGGTGATCAAGGTCCGGCCCTGCTCAGTGATCACCGACGGCGGGGGCGAGGGTCGGCTGGAGTGGGTGACCGTCCGCGACCTGAACACCAACACCGACACCGAGGAGCGGATCGGCGGCCTGTTCCTGCTGCTCGGCGCGGCTCCGCACTGCGACTGGCTCGGCGACGCGGTCTGCCGTGACGAGCGCGGCTTCGTGCTCACCGGCCGCGACATCCCCAAGCACCTCTGGGTCGGCGGCACGCCGCCGGCCAACTTGGAGACCGCGGTGCCCGGAGTGTTCGCCGCCGGCGACGTCCGCTTCGGTTCGATGAAGCGGGTCGCCGCGGCCTCGGGCGAAGGCTCCTCAGTGGTCCCGCTAGTGCACGCCTACCTCGGTAGCGCCTAGCCCGTCCGGCTCAGTCCTCGTCGAGGGTCCGTCGAGCACGCGAGAGGGCAGCCTGCTCGGCCAGCGCCTCGTCGGCCGGATAGCCCACCTCTTCGAGCGTGAGACCGCGGGCCGGCGCCACCCGAAGATCAGGCGGACGCTCTCTGCCGGTCATCACCTCGACGGCCCATGCCGGCTGCCGGCGCCCCTCGCCGATCGCGGCCATGCAGCCGACCAGCGACCGCACCATGCTGTGGCAGAACGCATCGGCCCGAACCTCAGCCACGAGGATCCCGTCCTCACGTCGCCAGCCCAGATCCAGCAGCGTGCGGATGGTCGTCGCGCCCTCCCGACGCCGGCAGAACGACGCGAAGTCGTGCAGGCCGACGAGAGTGCGGGCCGCCTCGTTCATCGCGTCCATGTCCAGCGGCCACGACCACGTGACGACATGGCTACGGCGCAACGGGTCGACCAAGGCCGGGTCGTCGATGATCCGGTAGGCATAGCGCCGCCAGATCGCGGAGAACCGAGCATCGAAGCCTGGCGCGGCGACGAGGACGCGGTGCACGCGCAGGTCCGGCTGCAGGACGCCGTTCAGCCGCCGGCGCAGGGCGTCGGTCGGGGTCGCGTCGCCGCGGCCTGGCACTGCCGCCAGGGCACCTTCGTCGAGGTCCACGTGCACGACCTGGCTGCGGGCATGAACCCCGGCGTCGGTGCGGCCCGCCACGGTGACCGTCGTCCCGGTACGCCGCAGGATCGTGTCCATTGCGGTCTCCAGATCGCCCTGGACGCTGCGCAGCCCCGGCTGTTTGGCCCATCCGCGGAACGCGGTGCCGTCATAGGCAAGATCCAGACGCAGGCGCACCCGCACATTCTGGCAGCCGCAGACGCACGAAGGCCCGCCACCCTTGCGGATGACGGGCCTTCATCACGTACTAGCGGCGGATCAGGCCTCGGGGGCCTCGTCGGCGGGAGCCTCAGCCTCGGGAGCCTCGGCCTCCTCAGCGGGAGCCTCGTCAGCAGCCTCGACCTCGGCCTCGGGCGCGTCGGTCTCGACCTCAGCGGCCTCCTCGGCTGCTGCCTCGTCGACGACCTCCTCGACCGGAGCCTCCTCCGCCTTCGGAGCGGCAGCCGGAGCGGCCTTCTCCTTCTTCGGCTTCGGCGCCGACGCCTTGTAGGCCTCGGTCACCAGCTCGATGACGGCCATCGGGGCGTTGTCACCCTTGCGAGGCCCGATCTTGGTGATCCGGGTGTAGCCGCCCGGACGCTCTGCGAACGTCGGCGCGATGTCGGCGAACAGGGTGTGCACGACAGACTTGTCGCGCACGACCTTGAGCACCTCGCGGCGGTTGTGCAGGTCGCCCTTCTTGGCCTTGGTGATCAGCTTCTCCGCGAGCGGGCGCAGGGTGCGCGCCTTGGCCTCGGTGGTGGTGATCCGACCGTGCTCGAACAGGCTGGTGGCCAGGTTCGAGAGGATCAGGCGCTGGTGGGCCGGGCTACCGCCGAGGCGGGCGCCCTTCTTGGGAGTAGGCATTGCTTCTCTCGTTTCTCCCGAGCCGTATCAGGTACTCGGATAGATGGACCTTGTGGAATCACACGCGGGGGTTCGGAGGCGGCAGCCCCCGAAATCGGGCAAGAGCCGAAGGCTCTTTCAATCAGTACTGCTCGTCTTCGACGAAGCTGTCGTCATCGTCGTCGTACGCCGCCAGGGCGGTGGCCGGGTCGAAGCCGGGTGCGCTGTCCTTGAGGGCCAGACCCATCTCGACCAGCTTGGCCTTGACCTCGTCGATCGACTTCGCACCGAAGTTCCGGATGTCGAGCAGGTCCTGCTCCGAGCGCGCCACGAGCTCACCCACGGTGTGGATGCCCTCGCGCTTGAGGCAGTTGTACGA
>DASRRQ010000128.1:0-1572 GCA_035695505.1 Marmoricola sp.
GGCCGGAACCTCGCGCAGGGCGTCCAGCACCTCGGTCGAGGTGCCGGACCGGGTCACCGCGACCACCCGGTCGTAGCGGCGGCGCGGAACGTATTCGGAGGCGCAGACCGCGTCGGTCTCGCCGAGGCCCGCGCCCTCCCTGAGTTCGGCGATGCTCTGGGCCACGAACCACGAGGTGCCGCAGCCGAGCACGAGCATCCGCTCGCCCGGGGCAGCCAGCTCGCTCCGGGCCTGCTCGGTCAGCGTGAGGCCGGTGCGCCAGACCTCGGGCTGGCTGGTGACCTCCGCCACAGTGTGGTTCATGTCCGAGGATTATGCTCGTTTGTTTTCGTTTAACAAGATCCGATCATCAAACGAGCATTTTGGATTGAGCGTTATCTCAACGCCTCCGGCATCAGATCTCCGTGGGCCGTCGTGAGCTCGTCGCACAGCTGCCAGATCTGGTCGACGGTCAGGGTCGCGGCGGTGTTGGGGTCGACCATCGCGGCCTGGCGCACCATCCGCCGGTCGCCGGTGAGCGCGGCCTGGACGGTGAGCTGGCCGACGCTGACGAAGCTGCGGTTGAGCGCCGCGCACTGGATCGGGAGCGGTCCGACCTGTTCCGGGCGTACGCCCAGGCGGTCGACCACGCAGGGCACCTCGACCGCGTAGTCGGCCGGCAAGTTGGTGATCAGCCCCCGGTTGGCGACGTTGGCGTGGATGCGGCGCATCGTGCCGGTGACCATGCTGTGGATGACCTGGGGCGCGTATTCGGTGGCGTCCCGGTGCACGTCGAGCTGCTCGCCCCTCTTCAGGGCGTCCCTCACCGAGTGGTACTCCTCCACGTTCTCCCGGCTGATGCGGAGGTAGTCGCCGACCGGGATGCGCAGGCGGGCGATCTCCTCGTCGTGGTGCAGATACCAGGGGACATATTCGCTGGAGTGCTCGCTGGTCTCGGTGGGGAAGTAGCCCAGCCGCTTGTACATGTCCATGCGGACCCGGCGGCGCATCTCGGGCTGGCTTTCCAGCAGCTCGTCGAGCTTCGGATAGACCGGCTCGCCGCGGTGCTCGAACTTGAGCAGCCAGGCCTGGTGGTTGACGCCGGCTCCGGTGTAGTCGACCTCGTCCAGCGGTATCCCCAGCAGCTCGCACAGGTCGTGGACGGTCCAGAAGACGGAGTGGCACAGGCCGGCGACCTTCAGCTTCGGCGCGGCCGCGGCCAGGTAGGCCACGTTCATCGCCATCGGGTTGGTGTAGTTGAGGAGCCAGGCGTCCGGGCAGATCTCGAGCATGTCGGCGGCGATCCCGTCGAGCACCGGGAAGGTGCGCAGGCCCCGGAAGATGCCGCCGATGCCGAGCGTGTCGGCGATCGTCTGCCGCAGGCCGAACCGGGCCGGCACCTCGAAGTCCGTCACGGTCGCGGCGTACATGCCGACCTGGATCGCGTTGATGACGAAGTCGGCGCCGTCGAGGGCGCGCCGGCGGTCCAGCGAGGCGGTGATCACCGGCTGGGCGCCCAGTTGCTCGGCGGTCTTCTCGGCGATCCTGGTCGCGGTCTCGAGTCGTTCCGGGACGATGTCGTGCAGAGCCAGC
>DASRRQ010000129.1:0-8294 GCA_035695505.1 Marmoricola sp.
GCGGGATCAGCGGGTGATTCGGCGTGGTGGCCTGGTCGGGCAGCTCCCAGACCCGCGCCTCGAGCATCGCCGACGGGACGTGCCGGTGGTAGAGCAGCGAGGAGTCCGAGGAGAACCCCTCCTCGCCCATCAGCTCCTCGAAGTAGAGCGCGCCGTCAGGGGAGCGGTGCTGGGTGTGCCGCTTCGGCGGTACCGCTCCAACGCGCTGGTAATGCGCCATGGCTAGAAGTTCCCCCGCCGCTCCTGCTCGCGCTCGATCGCCTGGAAGAGCGCCTTGAAGTTGCCCTTCCCGAAGCCCAGCGACCCGTGCCGCTCGATCAGCTCGAAGAACACGGTCGGCCGGTCCCCGACCGGCTTGGTGAAGATCTGGAGCAGGTAGCCGTCCTCGTCGCGGTCGACGAGGATGCCGCGCTTGGACAGCTCCTCGACCGGCACCCGGACCTCGCCGATCCGCTCCCGCAGCTCGGGGTCGGAGTAGTAGGAGTCCGGGGTGTCGAGGAACTCCACACCCTCGGCACGCAGGGCGTCGACGGTGGACAGGATGTCGCCCGTCGCCAGCGCCAGGTGCTGGGCGCCGGGTCCGCCGTAGAACTCCAGGTACTCGTCGATCTGGGACTTCTTCGCCGCGACGGCCGGCTCGTTGAGGGGGAACTTCACCCGGTGGTTGCCGTTCGCGACGACCTTCGACATCAGCGCGGAGTAGTCGGTGGCGATGTCGTCGCCGATGAACTCGGCCATGTTGGTGAACCCCATGACACGGCGGTAGAACTCGACCCACTCGTCCATCCGGCCGAGCTCGACGTTGCCGACGACGTGGTCGAGCGCCTGGAAGAGGCGTCGCGGTGCACCGTCACGACGCACGAAGCCCGAGGTGCGGGTGACGTAGCCAGGCAGGTAAGGGCCGTCGTACCGGCTGCGGTCGACCAGCGTGTGCCGGGTGTCGCCGTACGTCGCGATGGCGCCGAGCCGGATCGTGCCGTTCTCGTCGGTGACGTCGTGCGGCTCCTCGATCACGGTGGCGCCGGCCGATCGTGCATGCGCGATGCAGCGGTCGACGTCCGGCACCTCGAGCGCGATGTCGATGAGGCCGTCGCCGTGCTTGCGGTGATGGTCGAGTAGCCGGCTGGCCGGGTCGACCCCGCCCTTGACCACGAAGCGGACCGACCCGCTGGTCAGCACGTAGGCGACGTGATCGCGGTTGCCGGTCTCCGGGCCCGAGTACGCCACCAGGTCCATGCCGTACGCCGAGACGAAGAAATGCGCCGTCTGGGTGGCGTTGCCGACGACCCAGACGCAAGCGTCCCAGCCGGTGACGGGGAAGGGATCGGCCGCGTCGTCGTACTCCACCAGGCCGACGAGCTGCTTGAGGGTGTCCAGGTCCAGTTCAGCGAGGCGCTCCTCGCTGGTGAGGGTGTCCAAGAGTGCCATGGGAGCAGCACAACACCGCCGTGTGATCGAGGCAACATGCCCATCGAGAGGTGACCAAGATGCTCAGATCATCTAGATATCACCCAGGTTGACTAGGCAATCTGCTAAGCAAGGAGTATGGATTCTCCGACGGCGCTCGACGAGATCGACATCGCCCTTCTCTCCGCTCTGGCCGAGCACCCGCGGGCTGGCGACCTGGAGCTGTCGCGGCAGACCAAGGTCGCGAGGGCGACGGTACAGAGCCGCCTGCGCCGATTGACCGAGGCCGGGGTGATCGCCGACTGGGACCCGACCATCGATGTCGTCGCGGCCGGCTACGAGGTCCAGGCCTACGTGTCCCTGGAGATCGCCCAGGGGGCACTCGACGAGGTCTCGCAGCACCTGGCCGAGATTCCCGAAGTCCTCGAGGCCTACGTGACCACCGGGACCTCGGATGTCCTCTGCCGGGTCGCGACCCGATCGCACCCCGAGCTCCAGGCGACGCTGGTGCGGATCGACCAGTCGTCCTCGGTCGCCCGCTCGACCAGCGTGATGGTGCTCTCGGTGCTGATCGCACCGCGGATGCTGCCGCTGCTGGCGAGCGCTGAAGCGTCGCCGAGCCGGCGTGCGCCGGCGTACCGACGATGAGGCTGCTGGTCGTGCGCTGGCCGGTGGGGTAAGAATTGTGGTGGCGGTCACACCACCCTGATGACCGCCGGCAGACGCCGTCCGACCACCAAACCCGGTGGACGGCACCCATCACCGGACGGACTACCCATGTTCGAAGAGGCACAGCTCTACTCGCCCGTGACCACCGACGAGAACGGCGAGGTCACCGTGCACCTCGTCGAGGGCCACCCTGGCCTGGACGACCCGGAGTACCAGCGCCGGCGCAACCAGATCGCCGCCGCAGCCCTGGCCTGGCAGCCCGGCACCGCTGCTCCGCAGATCGACTACACCGAGGTCGAGCACGAGGTCTGGCGCACCGTGTGCGAGCACCTCGCACCGCTGCACGAGAAGTACGCGTGCCAGGAGTTCCGCGACGCGGTCGAGGCCCTCGACCTGCCCCGAGACCGGGTGCCGCAGCTCGATGAGGTGTCGGCGGGACTGGCGCCGCTCACCGGCTTCTCGTACGTCCCGGCGCCGGGCATCGTGCCGCTGGAGGAGTTCTACGGCTCCTTGGAGGACGGGGTCTTCCACTCCACGCAGTACCTGCGCCACCATGCCGCGCCGCTCTACACCCCGGAGCCGGACATCCTGCACGAGGTGATGGGTCACGGGAACCTGCTCGCCGACTCGCAGGTCGCGGAGCTGAACCGTCTCGCCGGTGCGGCCGCGCGGCGGGTCACCACAGCGGCGGCACTGAAGGCCATCGCCGACGTCTTCTGGTTCACCGTCGAGTTCGGGGTGCTGACCGAGGGCGACGAGCTGCGCGCGTACGGCGCCGGGATCCTGTCGTCGTACGGCGAGATCGAGGAGTTCCGCTCGATGGAGATCCGGCCGCTGGACTTCGCGACGATGGCGACCATCGACTACGACATCACCCACTACCAGCAGGTGCTCTTCGCTGCGGAGTCCTTCGGGCACATGGTCGATGCGGTCGGCGGGTTCTTCGCCGGCTGCGACGACGACACCCCGGCGCGGCTGGGAGTCTGCTGAATCTCACCCGCGGCTGAATCTCACCCGTGCAAAGTCAGGCAGCGCGCCCAGCCCGCGTTGGTAGCGTCTCCGCATGACGGTCAGCCAGCCCTCCGCCCGCCCGGATGCCCGGGACGCCCTCACGCGGGTGATGGGTCAGCAGGCGTGGGCGGTGATCCGGATGCGCGACAACGACACCGTCACCCTGGTCGGCGGCCCACTGGTCGAGACCCAGCGGCTGGCCGACATACCGGTGGCCGACGGCGTCCCGGAACCCGGGCGCAGCTTCGACACCCTGGTGGCAGTCCCGTTCCGGCAGGTCTCCGAGCGCGGCTTCGACGTGCACGATGACGGCACCCCGTTAGCCGTCGTCGACATCACTACCGAGATCGAGGTCCCGCTCGAGGACCTTATCGGCGCCTTGCCCGCGGGCGAGGTCGACTTCACCGACCGCGGCGGCTTCGAGACCTCCGACGAGGCGTACGCCGCCATGGTCGAGCGGATCATCGCCGACGAGATCGGCAACGGCGAGGGCGCCAACCTGGTGATCGGCCGTCACTACCGCGCGCAGCTCGCCGAGTGGGATGCCTCGACCGGCGCGGCCAAGGCGCTCTCGGTGCTGCGCCGGCTGCTGGAGAACGAGCGCGGCGCCTACTGGACCTTCTGCTTCTGGACCGGCGACCGGTTCCTGATCGGCGCCTCGCCCGAGCGGCATGTCAGCGTGCACGCTGGCGAGGTGCGGATGAACCCGATCTCGGGCACCTTCCGGCTCCGCGGCGTCGAGCCGAGCGAGCGGAAGGCGCGGCTGTTGGACTTCCTGGCCGACGAGAAGGAGATCTACGAGCTCTTCATGGTCGTCGACGAAGAGCTGAAGATGATGTGCGACATCTGCCACGAAGGCGGTCAGGTGCTCGGCCCGTTCCTCAAGCCGATGACGCATCTGGTGCATACCGAGTACCTGCTCGCCGGCCGCACCCGGTCGGATGTCCGCGACGTCCTGCGAGACAGCATGTTCGCCGCGACTGTCACCGGGGCCCCGGTCGAGAACGCCTGCAAGCTGATCAAGGCCTATGAGCCCGAGGGCCGTGGCTACTACGCCGGCGCGCTGGCCCTGATCGGGCGGGACGCGTCCGGTGCCCAGACAGCGGATTCCCCGATCCTGATCCGGACGGCGGATGTGTCGCCGACCGGCGCCCTGAAGGTGACGGCTGGCGCGACCCTGGTGCGCGATTCGGACCCGGCCTCGGAGGTCGCCGAGACGGCCGCAAAGGCCAGCGGCATCCTGAGCGCCTTCGGACTCGTCCCCGGCGCGACCGGCGAGCCGTCGCAGATCGAAGACCTCACGCACGACGAAGACGTGCTGATCGCGCTCAACTCGCGCAACCAGCGACTCTCCAAGTTCTGGCTGACCGACCAGTCCGGGACCTCGCCGGCGCCCGAGCTGACCGGCCGCTCGATCGGGATCCTGCATGGCGAGGACGACTTCGCCAACATGCTCTGCCACGTCTTCACCGTGCTCGGCATGAAGCCGAGCATCATCCGTCATGAGGACTTCACTCCCGACGGCTTCGACGCCTTCGACGTCGCCGTCGTCGGCCCGGGCCCGGGCGACCCGCGCGACCCGGACAGCGCCAAGATTGCCACCTTCCGCGGAGCCGTCGACGGCTTGCTGGCCAGCGGCAAGCCGTTCCTCGCGGTGTGCCTGGGGCACCAGGTCCTCTGCGACCGGATCGGCATCCCGCTGGCGTTCAAGGACATCGTGTTCCAGGGGACGCAGTCGAAGGTCGGCATCGGCGGCCGTGTCGAAGCCGTGGGCTTCTACAACACGTTCGTGGGGCGATTCGGTCCGCGCGACGTGCTGCCCGACGGCGTCTCGGTGGAGACGGATCCCGCGACCGGCGACATCCACCTCGTCTCCGGGCCGACGTACCGCGGTGTGCAGTTCCACGCCGAGTCGATCCTCACGGAGAACGGTGTCGCACTGCTACAGCGGCTGCTGGTGGACCTGGTCTCGCCCGCTGGTCGAGCGGCGAGCGAAGCGAGCGGATAGTCGAGACCCCGGTGCCCACGCCACCTGCGGTCCTCGTCGTCGACCACCACGACTCCTACACCCAGAACCTGGTCCACCTGATCGCCGGCGTCACCGGCCGGCTCCCCGACGTCGTCGAGCACGACGAGCCGGGAGTCCTCGCGGCTGCAGCCGCTTCGACCCACCTCGTGCTCTCGCCAGGCCCTGGGCACCCAGCCGACCCGGCCGACTTCGCGTTGGGCGCGGAGGTCTTCAAGCTCGGCACGCCGGTCCTCGGCGTCTGCCTGGGGATGCAGGCCCTGGTGACGGCGTACGGCGGCACGGTCGAGCGGGTCGAGCCGGCGCATGGTGAGGTCGCGCGCATCGAGCACGACGGCACCGGTGTGCTCGCCGGCCTGCCGGACGGCTTCGCCGCGGTCCGCTACCACTCGCTCGCGGCGACCTCGGTGCCGTCCTCGCTGGTCGTGAACGCCACGGCGGACGGTGTGGTGATGGGCGTGCGGCACTCCTCGCTGCCGTTGCACGGCGTGCAGTTCCACCCCGAGTCGATCCTGTCCGAGTACGGCGCGCAGCTGGTGGCGAACTTCCTGGCGCTGCCATCAGGTGGTACGCCGTGAGCGCGCTGGAGGAGTTCGCCCGGATCGCCGCGGACCACGACCGCTGCTTCTGGCTCGACGGCGGCGGCTCGCAGCCCTGGTCCGGGCGGCGCTCGGTGATGGGCTGGCTCGAGCCCGAGGATCTGTCCGTGTCCTACGACGCCAGCACCGGCCTGGTCACCGAGCATCCGTCCGGCCGGGTCGTCGGCTCCGACCCGTTCGAGGTGCTGGGCGGACTGCTCGACGGCGACCCGAGGACCAGCTGGGTCGGCTACTTCGGGTACGCCGCCCGCCCGGACCTCCCGGCCAGCTCGGAGCCGGGTCTGCCCGATGCGGTCTGGATGCGGGCCCGGACGGTGCAGGTGCAGGAGGGCGTCGTACCGGTGCCGCCGCCGAGCAGTTCTGGTGCGACCGGCGGGCCGACGCCGCCGGGATACGCGCGAGCCTTCGCCGAGGTTCAGGAGCAGTTGCGGGCCGGCAACTCCTACGAGGTCAATCTGACCTACCGCGACCAGCAGGATTCGGGTCGCGATCCGGTCGAGATCTACGGCCGGCTCCGCACGTCCAATCCTGCGCCGTACGCCGGGGTGCTCAAGCATGGCGACCTCTGGCTGCTCTCGGCCTCGCCGGAGCGGTTCGCCACTATCGATCGGCACGGGCAGGTCGAGACCCGGCCGATCAAGGGCACCACCCCGCGCGGCGCGAGGCCCGAGCTGGACGCCAGGCTGCGCGAACAGCTCGCGACCGACCCGAAGTTCCGGGCCGAGAACCTGATGATCACCGACCTGCTCCGCAATGACCTGTCACTGGTCTGCGAGCCCGGCAGCGTCGTCGTGCCGCACCTGATGCAGGTCGAGTCCTATGCCAGCGTGCACCAGCTCGTCTCGACGGTTACCGGCCGGCTGCGTCCGGGGACCGGCACCGTGGCCGCGCTTCGCGCGATGTTCCCGGCCGGATCGATGACCGGGGCGCCCAAACTGCGGACGATGCAGATCATCGACGCGGTCGAGGACTCCCCACGCGGGATCTACGCCGGGGCCTTCGGCTGGATCTCCGGAGACGGCCGCGCCGACCTCGGCGTCGTGATCAGATCACTGGTCCGCAACGGCGATGAGCCGTGGCGGTGGGGCACCGGGGGTGGCATCACGGTGCGCTCGGACGTCGACGAGGAGTACGCCGAGACGTTGTGGAAGGCCGAGCGCCTCCGGGCGGCCCTCTAGCGAGAACGGGTGCCGGCGCCGAGACTCGGGTACGGCGCCAGCACCCTGCTTCTGGTCAGCTCAGGACTTGCTGGTGTCCGCGTCCGAGCCGAGGGTGGCCGAGGTGGTCTCGGTCTTGCCACCGCGTAGATAGGTGAGCGTGACCTTGTCGCCGGGACGGTGCCCGCGGATGGTCGCGATCAGCGACGTGGAACTGTCGACCTGCTCGTCATCGACCTTGGTGATCACGTCGTTCGCCTTCAGGCCGGCCGCCGCCGCGGCGCCGCCGCTGTCGACCTGGCGGACCAGGGCGCCTTGGGAGAGCGAGCTGCTCGACACGTCGGAGACGGTGATTGCGAGCCGCGCATGGGTCGGGGTCTGACCGTCGATGATCTGGTTGACGATCGGCAGCACCTCGTCGATGGGGATCGCGAAGCCGAGGCCGATCGAGCCTCCCTGGCTCTCGGAGTCGCTGGTCGCGGAGTAGATCGAGGAGTTCACCCCGACGACGCGTCCGCTGAGGTCGACCAGCGGGCCGCCGGAGTTGCCGGGGTTGATCGCGGCATCGGTCTGGATCGCGGGGTAGGTGGTGCTGTCGGCCGTGGTGGGCGTCTGCTGCTGCTGCTCCTGCCCGAAGCTGAACGGGTTGGACTGGTCCTGCTGGTCCTCTTCGGTCTGCACCGAGACCGGACGGTTCAGCGCAGAGACGATGCCGCTGGTGACGGTCGCATTCAACCCGTACGGCGACCCGACGGCGACGACGCTCTGGCCGACCTGCAGGGCCGAGGACTTGCCGATGGTGGCGGGGGTCAGGCCGGAGACGCCCTGGGCCTTGATGACAGCGAGGTCGGTGACTGGGTCGGTACCGACGACGGTGGCCTTGACGGTCTTCCCGTCGTTGAAGCTCACCGTGATCGAGCCGTCGGTGCCGGCCAGCGAGGCCACGTGGTTGTTGGTCAGGATCTTGCCGTCGGCGGTGAGGATGATGCCGGAGCCGGAGCCCGACTCGTTGTCACCGGTGACGTTGATCTTCACCACCGAGGGGAGCACCGCTGCGGCGACGTTCTCGACCGACTCGTTGCCGGTGGCCGCGACGTTCGAGGCCTTCACCGGACCGCTGGCCGAGACGTCCGACGAGGACGACGAGTCGCCGTGCCACGCGTCGTACCAGGCTGCGCCACCGACCCCGGCTGCTCCTCCCAGGAGAAGGGCACCCGCCAACACCGTCGCCGTGATGCTGCCGCGACGCACGGGTGCGGTCGTGGTCGCAGCAGCGGGCTGTTGGTACGGCGGCAGGGGCTGGGTGTACCCAGACTGATTGTGGTCAGTCAGCGGGTCGACCGGGGCCGGTGGCGTGACTGACCAGCTCGGGTACCCGTCAGCGTTCCCAGCCGGGGAGTCGTTCTCGTTGCTTTCGGGAAAGTC
>DASRRQ010000130.1:0-32485 GCA_035695505.1 Marmoricola sp.
AAGGGCATGACCAACGCGGTCTCGGTCCTCGCCGTCTCCCCGCGCGGCTCGATGTACGACCCGTCCGCTGTCTTCTATATGGAGAAGCTCGTCGCGGGACCCGAGGCTGCAGACGTCGTCGACATCCGCTACCCCGTCGCCGAGAACATCCACCAGGTCGCCAAGGCCAAGGGCGGCAAGCCCGAGGACGTCACCGTGGTGCTGCTCGACCGGCCGCGGCACGAGGAGATGGCCCGTGAGATCCGCGACACCGGAGCCCGGATCAAGTTCATCACCGACGGCGACGTGGCCGGCGCGATCATGGCCGCCCGCGCCGACACCGGCGTCGACCTGCTGCTCGGCATCGGCGGTACGCCGGAGGGCATCATCACCGCCTGCGCGATGAAGTGCCTCGACGGTGTCATCCAGGGCAAGCTCTGGCCGACCTCGGAGGAGGAGCGTGAGCGCGCCGCCGCCGCCGGCCTCGAGCTGGATCGGGTGCTCTACACCAACGACCTCGTCTCCGGGGACGACTGCTTCTTCGTCGCCACCGGCATCACCGACGGCGAGCTGATGAAAGGCGTCCGGTACCGCCCGGACGGCGCCTCCACGCACTCGCTGGTGATGCGCAGCCGCAGCGGCACGATCCGCGAGATCATCAGCGAGCACAAGCTCGGCAAGCTCCGCGCCTACGCCAACGTCGACTTCGACCGCTGACGCCCCGGTGATCGTCGTCGTCGGGGAGTCCCTGATCGACGTCTCTCCCGACGGCAAGGAGCACGTCGGCGGCTCTCCGCTGAACGTCGCCGTAGGCCTGGCACGAGCCGAGGTGCCCACCCTGCTGCTCACTGAGTTCGGCGACGACGCCTACGGCGCACGGATCGAGGCCCACCTGCAGGACTCCGGCGTCCTCCTCGAGGTCGCGGCAACGGCCCGGACCTCGAGCGCGTGGGTCGTCGCCACCGGACCGGACCCGACGTACGACCTGGACGTGACCTGGACCCTTCCCGGCAGCATCCTGCCCGCTTGTGACGCCCTGCACGTCGGATCTCTCGGCACGGTTGTCGAGCCCGGCCGCGACAGCGTCCTCGACCTGGTCGAGCAGGCGTGGGCCCGGGATGTGTTCGTCAGTTACGACCCCAACGTACGCGCACCGCTGCTTGCGGATCCTGACCAAGGCCGCCGTGACGTCGAGGCGATCGCCGGTCGCGCCGCGCTGGTCAAGCTCAGTGAGCAAGACGTGGCCCTGCTCTGGCCCGGAGCCGATCCCGGTGACATCGCCGGGTCGCTGCTCGACGGCGAGAGCACCCGGCTCGTGGTGCTGACCCGCGGGCCTGAGGGGGCGAGCGCCTTCACCGCGGAGTACCGGGTCGACGTACCGGCACCGGTCGTGACGGTCGTCGACACTGTGGGCGCGGGCGACGCGTTCACCGCCGCGTTGCTCATCCATCTCTACGAGGACGGCTCGCTCTCTCGCGGCCTCCCTGAAACGGTCGAGGGCCTCGAGACCCTGCTGTCGTCGGCGGTGCAGGTGGCGGCCGCGTGCTGCACCCGCGCCGGCGCCTAGCCGAAGGGCGTTAGACGGCTTCTGCGGCCGACATGGGGGCAAGGCGTGCAGCGTGCTGCCCTTCCAAGGCAGCGCAGACCACGTCGAACACGCGGGGGTCCAGCGCCATCCCGACGTGGCTCGCCGTCACCTCGACCGCGGTCGCCGCCGGGTCGATACAGGCCCGCCAGTCGACGATGCCGTCACGCTGGGAGTAGATGGCGGTGAACCCGACCGCGGAATCCAGCGGCTGGTGAGTCTCCTCGAAGCTTGCTCGGGCGCAGTCGCCGGCGATGCAGTCCTCGCTCATCAGCCCGCCGAAGCCGGCCCGGGTCAGCCGGGTCAGCAGCTCGGCGTCCTTGGCGAGCAGACCGTGTACGGCGCCGGGCGCCAGGACCGGGCTGCCCATCGAGACGATCCCGTGGATCAGGTCCGGGCGCCGGGCGGCCAGGCCGCGAGCGAGCATGCCACCAAGGCTGTGCCCGACGATGGTGATCTTGCGGCCACGACGCAACGCGATCGACTCGACCCGGCGCTCGAGCTTGTCGGCGGCCTCGCGGGTGCAGCCCATGTTCACGTGGATATGGGAGCGGTAGGTCCGGTAGCCGGCCCCACGCAGCATCATCGCCATCCCCGCCAGGGTGCCGTCGCCGGCCATGAACCCCGGCACCAGCAGCACCGGCTCGTCGGAGGCCGGGCGATGGTGGCCGGCGTACGGGAGCGAGGCGCGGGCGCGTCGGTCCGCACGCGCCCGGACGACGAACCGGGCCGCCTCCGAGAGAACGCTGCCTTCGCGCGACAGCGCACGCAGGCCCTGGGGGCCTTCGTAGCCGTCGGGGCGCAAGAACGCGCCCATTGGTGAGTTCACGGGGCTGAACGTAACGGAAACCACAGTTTCAGTAACGAGACTCAACGGATTTCGTGACGGGTGTCGGCGATGGTAGATAAGGAGAATCAGGATCAACCCTGTCGAGAGGCTTATCCATGCCGCGCATCCGCTCCCGCCGCCAGGAACCCGCGACCCCGGCCGAAGTCGCCGTCGGCGACGAGTTGTTCGCACCCGTGAGCTCGGCAGTCGAGCTGTGCTACCAGACCTTCGGCGACCCCGACGACGAGCCGCTGCTGCTGGTGATGGGGCTCGGCGGGCCGATGACGTGGTGGGACCCCGACCTCTGCACGCTGCTCGCGCGCAACGGCTTCTACGTGATCCGCTTCGATAACCGCGACGTCGGCCGCTCGAGCCGCAGTCACGGTCGGGTCACCAAGCCGATGCTGTTCGGCGCGTTCCTCGGCCGCAAGGTCAACGCCCCTTACGCGATCGCCGATATGGCGACCGACGCCTTCGGGCTGCTCGACCACCTCGGCATCGACGCGGCCCACGTGGCCGGTGTCTCCATGGGCGGGATGATCGCCCAGTCGATGGCGATTGCTCAGCCGGGACGCGTGCGCAGCCTGGTCTCGATCATGTCGACCACGGGCCGCCGTACGGTCGGCTGGCAGGACCCCCGGATCATCGCGGTGCTGCTGGCCCCGCGCGGCGCCGACAAGGAGTCCTACGTCCAGGGCGCCCGCAAGGTCGGCCAGTTGATCGGCTCCCCGGGATTCCCCGAGTCCGAGGCCGGCTCCCGCAAGCGTGCCGAGGAGACCTTCGACCGCGGTGTGGATCCGGCCGGCGTCACCCGCCAGATGCTCGCAGTCATCACCCAGCCCGACCGCGGCCGGGCCCTGCACGCGCTCTCGATGCCAGCCGCGGTGATCCACGGCATGGACGACCGGATGGTGCACCCTTCGGGCGGCCGGGCCACCGCCCGCGCGATCCCCGGCGCCAACCTGCTGCTGATCCCGGGCATGGGCCACGACCTGCCGGTGGAACTGCACGGGACCTTCGTCGACGTGATCCGACGGACCGCCGACAAGGCGTAGAAGGCGTGCGCCTGTCCCGCCGGCCTCTCGCAACCGTCCTTGTCGCTCTCGTGACAGCGGGCGCCCTGGCCGCGTGCGACGACCACGCGTCCGGGCACGACGCGGCGAGCACGCCGACCTGGCATCCGAGCACGTTGCCGGTCCCGGACGGCAGCCGGGCTGCCGTCCGGGACGCCGTCTTCTGCGGCGACCGTTGGTACGTCGTCGGCGGCACCGTCGCGGCGGACGGGAGCACCGCCCCGGCGCTGTGGAGCAGTGCCGACGCGCGCACCTGGCAGGACGTGCCGATCGCGGCGCAGGACTCCTACGCCCGCGAGTCGGTGCTCTATACCGTCGGCTGCCGCGAGGGCCGGGTGGCCGCCGTCGGCGCGAAGACGGGTGGGGCCCACGGTAACCCGCGGTCGAGCTCCTGGTACCTGCGGCCCGACGGCACCCTGGTCGACGTGATCGCGCCGTTCACCTTGTACGCCGGCGCTGACGCTCTGAGCGTGAGCCGGATCGTCGGCGGCAGCCCGGGCTGGATCATCGCCGGGAGCCGTCGCACCGGAGCCGCCGTGTGGACCTCGCCCGACGCGACGTCCTTCACGCTGCGCGACGCGGTGCCCCAGCTGGTCTCACCGCCGGGCGGGGAGACCACCGCGCTCGATGCGGTCGGCGATGCGGCAGGCTGGACAGTCGTGGGACGCGGCGAGACTCGGACGCAGAACGCGCCGGTGCCGCTCGCCTGGACCTCAGCCGACGGCGTCGCCTGGCAGCGCCAGCCGGTGCCCGCAGGCACCGACGGCTTCGCCGATCTCGAACGCGTCACCAGCACCCGCAACGGCCTGGTCGCTGCCGGGATCCGCGGCGACGGGTTCGCGACCTGGTCCCGGGCCGGGAGCACCTGGTCGGCGGGGACGGTCTTCGGGCATGCGACCGAGGGCGGCACGGCGCCGTTCGTCTCCGGCATCGCGGCCGCGGGCTCCGGCCTGTATGTCGCGGTCAGCGACGGGACCAGGTTCGACCTCTGGGACCACACCGACGGTCACTGGCGCAAAGCGGCGATCCCGATCGACCTGCAGTCCAACGGCGACTCCCAGCTCACCGTCGCGGCGTACGGCGGCACCGTGCTGCTGCTGTCCGATGACGGCCGGTCAGGCCACGTCTGGACGACTGCCGGCTAGCTCGTGCTCCGTTCTCCCGTGTGCCGTTACTGGGTGCACTGCTTCACGACGTACGACGTGATCGCCTGGCTGTCCTGGGAGAGCCGCTGACCGATCGTGGCCAGATCCGCTTGGGCGCTCGCGGTCGGCTTCTTGATGTCGGCCGCGGCCTCCTTGAACCCGTTGCCGAGGTCGGTCAGCGCTGTCTGCACGTCGTCCGGGGCGCCCTTCTTGAGCGCGTCCAGCTCGGCGATCAGCGCCTGCAGTGTGCCCGCGGCGCCGCCGGTGTAGAGGTCTTTCTCGGCGTCCGCGATCTTGGCGGCAGTCGCTGAGAATTTCGCGCACGGCACCGTGGTGTCAGTCAGCGGCGCCGACGGCGTACCGAGCCGGCTCTGGGCGGCCGACGGGGTCTTGCCATCCGACGCCTTGTCTGAGGAGCCCCCACAGCCGGCCAGAGAGGCGACGAGCAGAGCTGCGGTCGCACTGGCGATGAGAGTCGAACGGAGGGCTGGGAAACGTGCGTGCACGGTCGCTCCTAGGGTGCTCGAGTGGTCTAAGTTAGCAGTCATGCGGACGGGGATCGCGGGCCTGGCAGTGCTGTCCTTGGCGGTTGCCGCGTGCGGCTTCAGCAAGGTGGATCCGAACGCCGCCGTGCACATCGCTGGGCGCGCCCTGGACTCCTCCGGCAAGCCGTTGGCGCACGCCAAGGTGCTCTTGTTCAAGCAGGCCGACATCGGCGAGGTCGTGTTCGGAACGGTGCTGGCCGTCGGCACCTTGGGGGCAGCCTGCTTGGTCCCGCACGGTCCGGCGATCTGCGCCAAGGCACGGACGGCGACCACCGATGCTGACGGCCGCTACAGCTTCGACCTCCAGGGCTCCGACACCCAGGGCACGCTCGGCACCGCGTCGACCCTGAACGTCGTGTTCACCGGTAAGAGCGCAGGCACCACGACGGTCAGCTTCACCGCCGACAAGGCCGCGATCAAACTGCCCGACGCACGACTCTGGAACGCCGACCCGCGGGTCTCCCAGTCCGACCGGATCCGGGTCTCGTGGTCCCGGCTCCCGGCGGGCGCGGGCTCGAGCACCGGCTACTCGGCCGAGCTCTTCAGTCAGGGCGCGGCCGCCCCGCTCTGGTCCCAGAGCGCATCGGGCAGTGGCACCTCCATCGACCCGCGGATCACCGAGGGTGAGCCGGGCTCGGTCGCAGCCGGCGCACACTCCACCCTGGAGGGCGGCAGCGGGACGGGGACCGTACATGCGAGCTACCTCTCGACCCGGCTGCAGATCCGCGGCACCGGCGACGTGCCCGCCTCGCGCGGCCGCCTGTGCGCGCCGGTGACCGGGACGACCCCGCCGAGGACGGGCACCTACACCCACTGCGCGGAAACCGACGGCGACCTGGAGACCGCCGCGCACCTGTCCGGCCACGGCGTCGTCGCCGGCACCGTGATCGACCTTGGCAGCCGCCGTCCGATCGACCTGGTGGTGGCCCGAGGCTTCTCCGGCCAGTTCCTGGTCGAGCTCTCCGATGACGGCCGTACCTGGCACCCGGTCGCGACCAACTCCGGCACCGCAGCAGTGACCGTCCCCGGCCGGCCCACGGCCCGCTACGTCCGACTGCGCTCCCCCGCCGGCCTGGACGAGTCCCTCAACTCTGAGGTCTCGGTCTGGTCCTAGGCCGGCGGAGGATCCGCTGCGCGTCAGATCCTCGAGTGGCAGTCGAGGCCGCCATCGATGTCGTGCCCGTACGGCGAGGTGAAGTACATGACCACGTCCATCACGAAGTCCGGCAGGCTGAAGCCCAGCAGGTTCGGATCCGGCGCGATCAACCACGCCGGGTCGTGACTGCCGTCCGAAGGCGGCTGCCCGACCGAGAACGACGAGCCATCAGTACTGAACTCGTAGTGCGGCCTGACCTGGATGTCGAAGCTGCAGTAACCCGCGATGACGTCGATGATGTCGAGGCTGAAGATGTCTGCCTCGCGGTTCGACGCCAGCCTGAAGTGGTCGATCACGTTATGCAGCGCGATCGGGGTCAGCGGCATGTTGAAGATATCGAGGTCCACGTCGCCGAACGGCGTCCCGATCACCAGGTGCAACGTGTCCTGCACCTCGATGTTGGTGTCGGTGTCCAACCCGAAGGTGAAGTTGCTGTAATCACCCTTCAGCCCGGTCGTGATCCCGAGGTCGAGCTGCAGGCTGGTCGCGTTCTCGAAGCCCAGGGTGAGCTTGTGGATCGCGACGTCGACACCGAGGTGCCCGGTGTTGGTCAACGGACCGGCATCAAAGCCGAGGTCCTCATCCAGGTGCACCGCACCCGAGGCCTCGAGGTCGAAGGAGTCCGTCGCCGGGGTCGAGTTGATGTTCAACGTCGTCCCGTTGAGCGCCCCGGTCACCGTGCTGCCCATGTTGTTGATCTTCAGGACCAGGGCAGCATCCGCACTGATCGGGTCGGTGATCGCGTCGGTCGCCGTCGCCTTGATGTCCAGTCCTGGCTGGCTGGCGTTCAAGGTGAAGTCTGGCGCCGTGACGTCCTTGGTCCCGTCGGGGGCCGAAGCCGAGTCCCGGCCGATCTTCAGGTGCACCGCACTCGGCACGTCGTCGAGCTCCACTGCAGCCGCAAGATCGCCAGCTCCGAGCTTCTTGTAGCCGGCCTTGATCTGGTCGATGCCCTGGCTCATGTCGACGTTGATCGTCTTCTGGCTGGCGCCGAAGGCGGCGTTGACACTGATCGAGGACGGGATGTTGCTGAACGACAGGCTGGCGTCATCACCGTCGGTGGTGTCGCCGTAGGTCGCCTCGGCGTTGAGCGCGCCGAGCTCCTGGTTGGCCGTGTAGGTCAGGCTCAGGTTGTGAGTCTGGTCGGTGGCCGTGGTGGACAGGAACGGCCCGAAGGTGAAGTTGACCGGTGATGCGGTCGGCACCCCCTGGGTCAGCAGCAGGGTCAGCGGCTTCGGCGCCAGCGCGGTCAGCGCGACGTCGACCGTCAGCGTCGGGTTCGTCGGGTGGTACCCGTTGACCGAGTAGGTCCCCGCCGGGGTGTTCAGGTCCAGGCTGTCCGGGAGCCCGGTCAGGAACAGGTTGGCCCGGACCGCCTTGTTGCCGGAGCCGTCCTGGCCATCGCGTACGGCGATGCCGTGGACCGACGGAGGCGTGGGAGCCGCGGCGAGCGCTGCTGCCGACTGGCCGGCGGCCAGCGACAAGGTCAGGTCGGGGTTGTCGTCGCCGGTGTAGGTGATCCGGCCCCCGTCGCTCTTCAGGTCGATCACCGAGGGCAGGTGGTTGAAGTTGCCCGAGGCGACCAGCTTGCTGCCGGAGTTCAAGGTGACGTCGGCACCGAAGTTGAGCTGGCCGTGGTCGCCCATGTTGAGCTTCGCCTCGAGCCCGCCGCCGTTGGCGTCGGTCAGCTTGTTGTAGCTGATCGTCTGCAGGTTGCTCACGTGCAGGCTGGCATCGAGATCGCCGCTCGGCTCGTCGAAGAACGCCTTGAGGTGGTCGCCCGCCAGCGTGTGCACGCTGGTGTGGTTGGTGACCTGCGCATCGATGGAGCCGATCCCGCTGCCGTTGGTCACGAACGAGACGTTGCCATCGGCCCAGTCCGCGTCCCAGTTGGTCGGGATGTCCGCGATGGTCAGCGCGGCATCGAATGCCCTGGTCCCGCCGATGGTGGCCGGGGTCAGGTGCGCCTGGGCGGAGAAGCCACCGGCGACCGACGAGGCATCCCAGTCGAGCTTGGAGTTCGCGCCGTCGAACGTGACGCCGACCGTGGCCGGCACGTGGGTGATGTCCACGGCCACGTGGTCGGCACTGGAGTCGGTCGCATCCAACCCGATCTCGTCGATGATGCTGCTCGCGGCGTAGGTGACCTTGTTCCCAGCCTGCAGGACGTCGATCTCCGCCGGCACCCTGTCGATGAACGCCGTCGCCTGGTCGGTCGGTGTGGTGACGTAGGCCCGGAAGAGCCGTGGCGAGGTGTTCTTCAGCTGCAGGTGCAGGTGCTGATCGGTGGTGTCCACCCCGATATAGCGCAGACCCGTGTACTGCAGCTCGGCATGCGTGCTATCGGCTAGGTCCGTGTCCAGGTAGGCATGGTCGTCGGTGGTCGCCGGGCTGGCGAACACACCATCGGTGGCGTACTGGAACAGGATCTGCCCGATGTCCGAGGACGCCGCGGGGTCGTTGGGCCCCGTCCGCGCGTCGAAGACGATCGGGTTGAGCCCACCGGCGTGCATGTACTGCGGCAGGTCGTTGATCAACCCGTGGATCGCCAGGCCGCCCGGCTTCTCGGAGTAGTTCAGATTGATCGACCCGAGACGCGAGTCGGCGTTGTAGGTCACGTCCGGGTTGTCACCTGAGGTGTTGAACGTCAGGCCGATCGTCTTGGGCAGGTTGGTCAGCTTCGCGTCACCGTGCATCTGGGTGCCGCGGTCGGTGAAGCTGGCATCCATCTCCGGGATGACGCTCGAAGCGGTGTAGTCGGCCTTGCCGTCGTCCGGGTTGAACACGACCTGGAGGTTCGACGGCAGCGCGTCGATGTGCGCCGTCGCGAGCACGTTCGGATCGTCGAGGTCGGCGATCGCGTCGAACGACCGGCCTCCTGGATCGAGGCCGAGAGACACGGCGGTGTCCTTCGAGCCGTCGAAGTGCGCGGACTTGAACCCGGTGAGCTGGAAGTCCAGGCCGAGCTTGTTGCCCTGCTTGAGCACGGTCGCATGGTCCTTGCCGGGCAGCGGCAGGATCGAGCCGCCGTTGCGGGTCAGCGATCCGGTGATCTTGCCGATCCCGGCGTTCGCGGCGATGTCGTAGACACCGGTGCTCTTCGTCTGGGTGAAGGCCAGGTGGGTCGGGATGCTGGTTGCCGCAGCGACCAGGTCCGTCTCGTCGCCGGCCTCGCTCTTGTCGTACATCCCGAGCTGGACGTCACCGAGGTTCGAGTCGGCGTCGTAGGTGACCGCCTGTTGGTCGGTGGTGGTCGCATCGACGACATGGATCGTCTTCGGGATCTGATGCGCGGTCGCGTTGATCTGCTGCTGCAGCACGCTGTCGGCCAGGGTCTTGGTGGAGAACGACGCCGTCGGGATGTTGTCATTCGCGGTGTACTTGATGTCCTGGCCGCCCTGCAGATCCACATGGACCGCTGTCGGCACGCCGAGGACGTCGTACTGGCTCTGGGTGTAGGAGCCGGCGTGGCTCACATCGCCGGTCGCCGTATCGGTCGCCTGGACGTGCGCGATGGGAGCGCTCGCGGTGTAGTCGATGCTCTGCTTCTCGCCTTGGTGGACGAGGTCGACGGTCACCGAGGACGGCAGTTTGTCGATCAGCGCAGTGAACTGGCGGTCGCTCTGCGGCGAGGTGGTCGTCGTCTTCTGGTCGACGATCGCGTTGACGGTGGTCGGCGTCGAGGACTGGACGTTGACGGTGTCCTCGTCGGCGCTGCCGCTGTGGGTGAAGCGCGCGTCCGCCGTGAACTTCTCCGGGAACGGCGACATCTGCATCGAGCCGGCGATCGGGTTCGCCTCGGTCGGCGGGACGCCGATCGAGCCGCCAGTCAGGTCCTTGACCGCGAAGGTCAGGGCCTCGGTCGATCCGGGCTGGCTGCTGGTGACGACCGCGCCCACGCCGACGTCGCCGGCGATGGCCTTCGCGACGTTCTTCACGGTGAAGGTCGCACCGGAGTTGTAGGCGAGCGTCGAAGCACGGCCGTCGAAGCCGATCTCGATGCGCTTCTTGACGATCGGGGTGTCGTAGACAGCGAAGACGTGCGCGGGCAGCGGAGCAGTGTGCAGACGGGTTACCTGGAACTTGGCGCCTACGTCGACAAGGTTCGTGACCGGTACCAGGTCCCCGAGCACGTCCGGGATGTTGTCGCCGTTGACGTCCGCCGGGATCGGGATTCCGACTGGCAGCGACACGCTGCACGAGAGTGGCATCGTGGCCGATTCGGCGCAGATCTTGTAGAACGCCGAGGCCAGGATGTTAACGACCGGGAGCGTGAACAGGACGCCCTCGATCTTGCTGACCAGCTGCAGGAGCTCATTGACGGCGGCCAGCACCTGCGGCACCAACGGGAGCTTGGTGATCGGGTTCGGCTCGAGACCGGTCGGAACCACGGCAGGCGTCAGCGCTGCGGCCTTCGGAGCAGCGGTCGCGGTCAGCGCCTCCGGGGTGCCCAGCAGCGCCTTGAGTCCGGAGGACTGCGGGACCGCGGGCGTCGAGGAGGTCGTCGACGTCGGCGTGGACACGTCGGTCTGCGGAAGGTCGGACGAGGTCAGGCTGGGGTCGGAGATCAGGTGCTGGCTCATCGAGTCCAGCGCAGCGCTCGTCGCGCCGGTGTGCGCTGGGCCCGGCTTGGGAATGTCAGTGGACGGCGCCTCGTTGGTCAGGCCCTGGCGCATCTGCGCGAGCTGGGACTTGCCGAAGACGATCATCTGGATGCCGAGCAGGTAGTCCTGGCGCTTCTTGTCCGACGGGTGCTCGCCGGTGGTAGCCAGCATGGTGTCGAGCAGGCAGGCACCGAGCCACGCCTGGGTGTCGGCATCCATCGCGTTGAAGCCCTCGGCCTGGATGTCGTCCGGCACCTTGGCGAGCTTGGTGTAGTTCGTCAGCCAGTCGTGGTCGGCGAAGCGAGCCGACCAGAGCTGGACGAAGCGATCGCGGTTGGCCGCGGTCGCATCCGGGTTGTCCGGCGGGTTCGAGCACGCTGAGATGACGGTGTCATCGGCAGCGCTCGCGGCGGCGGCCGCCAGGCCGGCGCTCATGAACCCGGTGAGAGCCATGCTCATCACGGCAACGAAAATGACCAGAATTTTTGCACGCATAGCGTTTCCGCACCTGCCCCACGCAGTTGAAGAATGCGTCGCCCGAGCGAGCGGCACACGTGTTTCAGGCACTCACTATCGACCCGCTTTTCAAGCAGTGACAAGACCTTCCTGAGAAAAACCTGTGTGAATCTAGACCACGATTTTCTGGGCAAAAGCGCGTGTTCCAGGACGAACATGCGCGCGTCGATCCTGACTCCCGACGTCGTAGCTCAGGTTGCGGACGACTAGCCTTTGCCCGTGAGCACACCAGCAGCTTCTGGGCCCGAGTTCCGCTACTCCGACCTCCTTCCCACCGGCAAGGACGAGACGCCGTACCGGCTGATCACCGCCGAAGGCGTCTCGACGTTCGAAGCCGACGGCCAGACCTTCCTGCGGGTCAGCCCCGAGGCCATCCAGGCGCTGACTGCCGAGGCGATGCACGACATCTCGCACTACCTGCGACCGGCTCACCTAGCCCAGCTGCGCAAGATCATCGACGATCCCGAGGCGTCGGGCAACGACCGGTTCGTCGCCCTGGACCTGCTCAAGAACGTCAACATCTCGGCTGGCGGCGTGCTGCCGATGTGCCAGGACACCGGCACCGCGATCGTGATGGGCAAGAAGTCCGAGGGCGTGCTGACCGGGGCCGACGACGGCGAGGCGATCAGCCGTGGCGTGTACGACGCCTACACCAAGCTCAACCTCCGGTACTCCCAGCTCGCGCCGCTGACGACGTACGAGGAGAAGAACACCGGGACCAACCTGCCGGCCCAGATCGAGCTCTACTCGACGACCCAGGGACCGAAGGGGCCGGAGTACAAGTTCCTCTTCATGGCCAAGGGCGGCGGCTCGGCGAACAAGTCGTTCCTGTTCCAGGAGACCAAGGCCGTCTTGAACCCCAAGCGGATGCTGGAGTTCCTCGACGAGAAGATCCGCTCGCTCGGCACGGCCGCCTGCCCGCCGTACCACCTCGCGATCGTGATCGGCGGCACCAGCGCCGAGTTCGCACTGAAGACCGCGAAGTACGCCAGCGCCCACTACCTCGACAACCTCCCCACCGAGGGTTCGATGAGCGCGCACGGCTTCCGCGACCTCGAGCTCGAGGAGGAGGTCTTCAAGCTGACCCAGTCGTTCGGCATCGGGGCGCAGTTCGGCGGCAAGTACTTCTGCCACGACGTCCGCGTGGTCCGGCTCCCCCGGCACGGCGCGTCCTGCCCGGTCGCGATCGCGGTGTCCTGCTCGGCAGACCGCCAGGCGCTCGGCAAGATCACCGCGGACGGCGTCTTCCTCGAGCAGCTCGAGACCGACCCGGCGCAGTACATGCCCGACGCCGGCGTGGCTGAAGACATTGCCGGCGGCGAGGTCGTCCAGATCGACCTCAACCAGCCGATGGCCGACATCCTCGCCGAGTTGCGCAAGTACCCGGTCAAGACCCGGCTCTCGCTGACCGGCCCGCTCGTCGTCGCGCGCGACATCGCGCACGCCAAGATCCAGGAGCGGCTCGACGCCGGCGAGGAGATGCCGGAGTACCTGAAGAACCACCCCGTCTACTACGCCGGCCCGGCCAAGACCCCCGAAGGGATGGCGTCCGGCTCATTCGGCCCGACCACCGCCGGCCGGATGGACTCCTACGTGAAGTCGTTCCAGGCCGCCGGCGGCTCGATGGTGATGCTGGCCAAGGGCAACCGCTCCAAGCAGGTCACCGAGGCGTGCGACACCTACGGCGGCTTCTACCTCGGCTCGATTGGCGGCCCGGCTGCGCGCTTGGCCCAAGACTGCATCAAGAGCCAGGAGGTCATCGAGTACCCCGAACTCGGTATGGAGGCCGTCTGGAAGATCGACGTCGTCGACTTCCCGGCCTTCATCGTCGTCGACGACAAGGGCAACGACTTCTTCACCGACCCCGGTGGCGCCGTCAACGTACCCATCTCTGGAATCCGGGTCCGCTCGGCCGAGTGACCGTTGAGTTCGGGCTTGTGGCTCGTTGAGTTGGGCCTTGTGGCCCGTTGAGTTTGGGCCTCGTGCTCAGCGGGCGTACGGCATCAGGGCCGGCTCGGCGGACACCGAGGCTGGAACGTGCTGGATCAGACCGACCAGGAACCCGCCAAAGCCCTGGACGAGACCTACCGCTCCCGACGGCCCGATGACGCCCGGCAGGTAGAGCGGGCCGGTGCAGACCGACTTCGGGATCCGGGAGAGCTCGGCTGGGCCGGCGTGCGACATCGCATCGAGCACCAGCTCATAGGTCTCGTTGTCGGCCAGGATCGTGAAGTGCTCGATCGGGCGCCCCGGACACAGGTCTTGCAGGATCACATCGGACGCACCGTCCAGATGGCTCGCAAACGGCTCCGGCACGATCAGCTCGTCGTACTGGCTCGCGATGGAGGTGTACGCCGGCCCGGCAGGCAACGGCCCGGCGAGAGCCGCCAGGAACCGCGAACCCGTCGCAATCTGCCAGTACGACGCCGGGCAGCGCCCGAGGTTGTGGCAGAGGTTCGCGGCGTACCGGGTGCCGTTGTACGGCGTCGCCAGGGAGATGAAGTCGGAGACGTCGGTAGCGAGATCCGGCCAGAACCTCAGCGCCCACAGCCCGTCGAGCCCGCCGTGCTGATGACCGAGCAGCACGATCTGCCGACCGCTCTCGGCATGCATCCGCCTGATCGCGAGGACGTCGTACTCGGCATCGTGCTGCAGGTCGCCGTACCCGTCGTCGGGCAGCGTCAGAGTGCAGGTGGTGATCCCGATCGCCGGCAGCTGGCGCTCGTAGTTGAAACCGTAGGACTCCGGGCCGGTCGAGAAGGCCGGGGTCAGCAGCACCGGGTCGTGTGTCAGGCCGGTGAGCGGGCCACTACAGGTCAGCGCCGTGTCGAGCTGAGCCGCTGTCACGGTCAGGGACGGCCCGGGCGGTGAGTCCGCCGAGGACGTCGGCACGGACGCGGCCAGCAGTCCCATGATCGCGATGAGCAGCACCGGGGCCTTCATGGCGCGACCCTACGCTGGAGCCGATTCGGCAATGGCCCGTCAGATACGGCACTCGCGCGGCCCGGATCAGCGCTAGCCGAAGGCCGGGCGGACCAACTCAGCATGGATCAACTCGAACTATCGACAGGTGGTCTTCCCCGACCGCAGCATCGGCTGGGTCATCAGCCCCAGCAAGCCGGGCAACCGGTACGACGTCCGCTCCTCCTTCGTCACCATGCAGTACGTCGTGGTCTCGAGCTAGAAACGGAGCGACAGGAACGGCCAACCGTCAGGCCCGGCCGGTGCAGTAACCGGCCGGGCCCGACAGCCTCCCCTACTTCTTGATCCGCACCACGATCGCCGCAGACGTCCCCGTCAGGTAGTTCGCGTCTCCGGAGTACACCAGCCGCATCGTGTACTTGGCTCGGTACTTGTTGGTGTAGGTCAACAACACGAACCCGTTCGTCACGGTGCCGCGAGCGAGCACGGTGCCGTTCAGGCGCCTCAGGATGACGCTCCCGGCGGCGGGGACCCCGGCGACCGGCGCGATCCGGCCGACGGCGGACACCTTCTTGCCCTTCTTCACCGGGTTCGGCGAGACCGCGATCGAGACCGACGGAGCGGTCTTGGCGACCGTGAGGGCGACCGGTGTGGAACTGCCACCGAGATGCTGGTCGTCACCGGCGTACTGGGCGACGACCGAGTACGCACCGGCCTTCGCCAGCGAGAACGACAGCGTCGCAGAGCCACCGGCGACCGTTCCACTGGCGAGCGTCGCGCTGCCCGCCTTGATCACCACGGCCCCGGTGGCCGGCGTACCGGCTCCCGGAACGGAGACGGTCGCGGTCACCTTCCCGCCACGGGCGACCGGGTTCGGCGACAACGCCAGCGTCACGGCCGGCGCGGTCTTGAGCGACAGCACCTGTGCCTTGTTGCCGATCGTGTTGTGGAAGTGCACGATCATCGCGCCCTGGCCGCCGTCCGTCGCGTACGCGGCGGCATCGCGGCGCAGGTTCAGCACCGAGCTCGGCCCGTCCGGGTAGAGCAGCGGGCTCGCGTCACCGGTGTAGGTGCCGTACAGCGCCACGCCCGGGTGCAGGACGTCGGTGGTCAGGCCGTCGGTGATCGTGCCGTCACCGTCGACGTTGCCGATCTGGTCGACCGGGTCACCCTGGTACGGGCTGAACGCCTGCACCGCGTAGGTGATCCGCGAGCTCGCACTCGTCACACCGGGGATCGCGCCGATCAGCGTCGGCAGCACGATCGTGTCGCTGTCGAACATCGCCGTGTCGGTGTCACCGAGGGTGTCGTTGATCCCCTCGGCATCGAGCACGTCGCCGTTGCTCAGGTCCACCAGCTCGGCGACCATCACGTCGGTCGAGGGCAGCCGGGTGTTGAACAGCACCGCGTCCGCGACCCCGTCGCCGTCGCCGTCGATGTAGATGTCGTACTCCTGGAACGTCGCCGGCGTGCGCCAGCGGCCCTGGGCGTTGATGGCGAAGTACGCTTCCCCGTCCATCGGATCCTCGCCGTCCGACGCCAGCTCCGGCGCACTCGACGTGGTGCCGACCTCCGCGAGATCCGCCGCCCGCTCGTCGGGGAAGCTGACACAGCCACTGGTCACCGTCGTCGAGCAGCCGGGCACCTTCCCGCTGGTCGCCTGCAGCTCGAACCCGGCCACGGCGGCCTGGATCTTCTCCGCGCCGCTGCCCTGGTTGACGGCCTGGCCGGTCAGCGGGAGCTGAGCAACCTGTACGTCGCCGCCAGGCAGGGTCAGCGACGACGCCTGGGTCATCACCGACGCCGGCCGTGGCGCGGCGTACACCGGCACCCGCAGGTCCGGGCCGCTGCCCGAGGGCGTCAGCACGACCAAGCCGCTGGTGTCGGACTGGAACTGCCGCGGCAGACCGCCCTGGTCGGCATCGACGGTCGGATCGATCGTCTTGGTCATCTGCGACGGATCGAGGGCCAGCGTGACGGTGACCGTCGCGCTCGACCTCGGGTCGAGGGCCACCGACGACGGCGTGACCGTGTACGTCGCACCCGGGACCGAGGTCCGCGAGTCGTAGGCCACGTCGTACGTCGCCGAGCTCAGCCCGGTGTTCTGGACCTTGATCGTCTTGGTCAGCGTCGTCGGCGCGCTCACCGCCTGCGGCCCGAAGGACACGCTGACGGCGTTCTTGTCCTGGGCGTTGTAGGCGAGCACGTCGTTGTCGAGCGCCTGGTCGACCTCGAGGCGTCCGGCTCCGACCCGCTGCGGGGCGTACGTGTCGCCGGTCTTGCTGGTGCCGGTGTAGAGGTCGGCTCCCGCGGTGTTCATCAGGTCGGCCTTCGCCTGCTCCGGCGTCCACTCAGGGTGCTGCGAGCGCACCAGCGCTGCAGCTCCGGCGGTCATCGGCGTGGCCATCGACGTACCCGAGTCGTTGAGGCCCTCGTTGCCGGTCCCGCTGCCTGCGGAGAAGACGCTGTCGCCGACCGCGGTGATGTCGGGCTTCACGTCACCGGCATCGCCGATGCCGCGCGAGGAGAAGCTCGCCAACGTGTCGTTCAACGAGGTGTCGAGCGTCGACTTGCCGTTGGCCGTCGTGCTGCCGATCGTCACGGTGTGGCCAGCCTCGAGCTCGGTGCGGATCTTGTCACCCCCGGACTTGGCCAGCAGGACGCCCGGGATGTGGACGCTGCCGGTGATGCCGGCCGCGAACTGCTCCTCGTCGTCGGCGTAGATGAATCCCGTGGCACCGGCGGCGGCGAGGTTGTCGCCGCGCACTGCCGAACCGCACCGCCGATCAGCGTCGGTGTCAGTCCACTCGACGAACGCGATCTTGTCCGTGACCGCAGCCTTGTCGGCGGCACTGAGCGTGTCGCAGCCGTCGAGGTTGGTCGGGTCGGTGAGTCTCACGACGTCTCCGGACAGGTCCGGGTCGTCCGCCCAGTCGTAGGCGATCGAGCGCTCGGCGGCGTACGAGTCGGCGATGCTCGCCGGCGCAGTCACATTCAGAGCGTCGACCTGGGCATAGGCGTCCCGGCTCGCAGCCGCCGTCAAAGCGGACGGGGTGTTGCCCGGCGAGCCGCCGACGTCGTACAGGTCGCCGGCGTTGCCGGAGGCGACCACGACCAGGATGCCCGCGGCGGTGGCGGCCTCGGTGGTGACCGAGTCACCGTCCTGCGGAGAGCCGTAGTCCGAGCCGAGCGACATGTTGATCACGTCGACATGGTCGGACGGGTCGCCGTCGCCGTTCGGGTCCGCAGCGCGGTCGATGGCCTCGCTGATCAGGTCGCTGGAGCCCTCGCACCCGAAGACGCGGTAGGCGTAGAGCTTCGCGCGGGGCGCCATCCCGGGCCCGATCTTCATCTGGTCGAACGGGGTGCTGGTGTTGTAGTCGCCCGTGTACGTCGTGCCGTCGGCGTTCTCGCCGTACCCGGCGACCGTGCCGGCGACGTGGGAGCCGTGGCTGTTGCAGTCCAGCGGATAGGCGTCCGGCGACGGCGTGGGGTTGTACGCCGGGTCGGTCGGGTCGGCGTTGTAGTCGTCCCCGGCGAAGTCGTAGCCGCCGACGACTTTCTGGCCGGGGAAGTCGTTGGGGTCGGCACCGAGGTCCGCCTTGGCCGCGTCGTACGCCGCCTTGGTGCCCTCGCCGCCGAAGTCGGCGTGGGTGTAGTCGACGCCGGTGTCGATGATCGCCACGGTGCTGTTCGCGCCGAGGTCGCCATGCGCCTCCCAGGCGGTCGGAGCGCCCTGCAGCGGTACGGCGTAGGAGTTGGTCGTCGACTTCGGTGCGATCGGGTACACGCCGGTGACCCCCGACATCGCCTGGAGCTTGCCGTAGTTCTTCACGTCGGTGGTCACGGCGATGCCCGCTAGGACCGAGTGCATCCGGTAGAGCACCTTCGACCCGGACGGGAGCTCGTCGACGGCCTTGTTCTGCGCCGTGACGATGTGGCTCAGCTGACCCTTGGCGGCCGACGAAGCGGCGCCCTTGCCCTGGGCAAGCGCGCCGGCGTAGGCCTGGCCGGTGTCCTGCGCGTTCAGCTTGATCAGGAACGCATAACGTCCACTGCTCGGCACGCCAGCCGGCAGGGCGGACCCGGGCTCGGGTGTCGCCGGCTTCTGCTTCAGCGCGCGCGGCAGCGAGTGCCGCGCTGCGACGGCCTTGGTCAGGTTGGACTTCGTGACAGAGATCCCGCTGGTGCCGTGCGATGCACTGCCGGATGCTGCCGTCGCGGCTCCACCGATGGCGGCGAGACCTGCGACGACGGCGACAGTGGCAGCGACTGCTACCGCTCGCGAGCTCCGAGAATTGTTCGTCATGCGGATTGCCTCAAACCCGAGGGTGCCCGAGTAACACGAGGACCGGATCCGATCCCCAGATCGCGGGACGCACTCGCGCCCGCAACTCAACCTCGTTGGTGCAGACAACCACAAACCAGGCCAGGTCCGACAGACCTCAACGCCGGAAAATTTGCGGCTCACAGCCGAGACGCACGGCGATCCTCAACGTGTCGCGACCCGCAGCGCCGTGGTGATCCGGGTCCGCAGCGGCTTGCCCGCCGTCAGATTCGCCGACGTCAACTGCACCGAGTAGTACCTGCCGTCCACGCAGGCCTGGCCGTTGATCGCCTGCGGCTCGCTCGCGTCCGGGAGGTAGTTGAAGGCCCGGGTCGAGCCCTTCGGAGCACCCTGCAGCGAGGACACCATCGTGCTGAAGATCGAGCAGGCGCGTACATCGCTGATCTTGCCGCCGGACTTGATCAGTGCCAGCGCCTTCTTGAGCGTGTTGCGGCCTTCGAACTGCAGATCCGAGCTCATCACCGCGTTGACGGCCTGCGGGATGCCCTTGACCCACTTCGCCCCGGGGACTGCGACGACCTGGACCCAGCTGCCCGTGGTCGGCGAGGTCCACCGGCACGCGGTCAGCCCGGAGAACGCCTCCCTGGTGGGGCTTCCGAGCTTCTCGCCAGCAAGCGCTACTGCCGCGTTGTGGCTGAAGATCCGGGAGCAATCGACGGACTTGTCGATCGGCTCGGCCGGCGTGGTCGGGGTGCTCGTCGCCGTCGACGGCGACGACGTCACCGGCGTACTCGACGGAACGATCGGCACCGGCTCCGTCCCGGCTGCAGGACGCGACGACCCGCCTCCTGAGCCGCCGCAGCCCGCGGTCAGCAACGCCGTCGCCAGCAGGACGGCAACCGGTACGACGAAACGGGCGAGACGCATGTGCATATCCTGCCCGAACGCCGGTTGTCGCAGTTACGATCCTCGGCAGTGCCACAAGGGCACCCCCTCAACTCGGGAGAGAACATGAAGTTCCGCACCTCGGTCCGGGCGGTCACGATCATCGTCCACTACTCGGTCCTCGGCTGAGTCTTGCGCGTCCGCACAGCTGTCTTCGCTGCTGTCGCCGGGCTGGTCCTGACCTTGGTCGGGGTTGGCCCGGCGCAGGCGGCGCTCGTGTACGCCAGCTTCGTGCGACCCGCGCCGATCACTGCAGCGAGCCCGAGCACGATCGTGCAGGTGGATACCTCGGCGGCGGGCCAGGCTTACGAGATCGATTGGACCGCATCACTGTCTGGCGGGGGCGGAACGCCTCTGACCGGCACGCAGACCGGCACGACCCATGCCGACGGCTCGCTCGACGATTTCACGATCTCCGGCGCCAGCCTCCCCGACGGCCAGTACGACCTCAGCGCCGACGTGACGATGAGCGATCCAGCGACTGCCGCAACCGACACGGTCCTTCTGCAACCGACGACGATCACCGTCGTTCGCACGCCTCCCGCCGTCACCAGCGTGAAGGCCACAGCGTCGACCATCTATCCCCAGATCGCGGCCACGCCGTACCCGGGGACCACGACGGTGGCCTGGACCGGTTCCGGCTTCTCTGATTCCGACATCGCCGTGGTGAAGAACTCCGCCGGCCAGGTCCTCCAGCCCATCGGCTCGAGCGGCTCGACCAGCGACGGCACCGGTTACTACGACGACTGGAACGGCACCACGGACGGGCGGACCAAGGTGTCGCCCGGCACGTACACCGTGGTGCTCGAGGACCCGTACGGGAACGAGTCGCCGGCCACCGTGACGATCACGGTCTCGCCGCTCCACCGGATCCACAAGACGTACCGGACGACCGTGACCGCCGCCGGCAGCCTGGCCGGCAAATTCGTGGGCCGGTGCTCCCAGCTGCGCAAGCCGTCGCTGCGACGCTGGCATGGCTCGCTCGGCTTCTACTCCAATACGAAGTGCGGCAAGCAGACCTGGAAGGCGAGCGCTGTCTCCACCGAGCAGGTGGCCCGGGTCCCGGCTGCCTTCAGCTACACCGAGCTCGACATCGCGGCATACGGCGGTGCTGCACGGAGCAAGCCCAAGAGCCACGGCTACCTGCGGATGCTCGGGAACAACGACCGGTGGACGGAGGCGGCACCGCTGAAGAGCGCCATCGGCGAGCACCCGGTCTGGAATTTCGACAAGGACAACGGCGCTGAAGGCTTCGTCTTCCCCGACCGTGAGATTGCCTGGGGATTCATCACCGAGGCCAAGGGCCGCTACGACGTGAAGAGCTTCACGATCACCCTCGCCTACGACGTGGTCGGCTGAGGCTGGCCTCCTCGACTAGCCTCCACGCGATGGAGTACGTCGAGATAGCGCGCGCCGAGACGCCGCGGGGCGAGGTCGTCCTGCGCGAGCGGCGCGCGCCGAACACCCCGTCGATCATCGAGCTCCGGGTCAACGGGGTGTTCGTGATGGACACCCTGGAGACGATCTCGGAACGAGCCTTGGCAGCGGCCGCCCTGGCGCTGGTCGTGGAACCGCGATCGGTGCTGGTCGGCGGCCTCGGGCTCGGCTTCACGATGCACGAGGTGCTCGCCGATGCTCGGGTCGAGACCTGCACGGTCGTGGAGATCGAGCAGGCCGTCGTGGACTGGATGCGCGACGGCACCATCGCGCACGGTCCGCAGCTGCTCGCCGACGACCGGCTCCGGGTCGTGGTCGGCGACATCGCCGGCGCGCTCGCCGAGGCAGGCGAGGCGGCGTACGACCTGGTGCTGCTCGATGTCGACAACGGGCCCGGCTACCTGGTCCACGACTCCAACGAGGCGCTCTATGCGGAGACCTTGCTCAAGGTCGCCCACCGTGCGGTACGCCAGACCCTGGTCATCTGGTCGGCCGACGAGGCGCCGCAGCTCGCTGCGACCCTGGAGGCCGTCTTCGGCAACGTCACCGCGACGCCGTACGACGTCCGGCTGAACGACCGAGACGAGCAGTACTGGCTGTACTCGGCGCACAAGTAGCCTCGGAGGCATGAGCTCCGAACACCAGTACCGGACCGAGCACGACTCGATGGGAGAGGTGCAGGTCCCGGCCCCTGCCCTCTGGGGTGCGCAAACCCAGCGTGCGGTTGAGAACTTCCCGATCTCCGGTGCGACCCTGGAGGCCCGGCACATCCGCGCGCTCGGTCTGATCAAGGCCGCGGCGGCGACGGTCAACGGCAGCCTCGGCATCCTGGAGGCGGACCAGGCCGGAGCCATCACCGCGGCCGCAGGCCGGGTCGCCGCGGGCGAGGTCGACGGCGAGTTCCCGATCGACGTCTTCCAGACCGGCTCCGGCACCAGCTCCAACATGAACACCAACGAGGTCGTGGCCCACCTCGCCGCCGACGCCGGCACGTCGGTGCACCCCAACGACCACGTCAACGCCAGCCAGTCCAGCAACGACGTCTTCCCCACCTCGATCCACGTCGCGGCTGCCACCGCCGTCGTCGAGGACCTGCAGCCGGCCCTGGCTGTGCTGGCTGCGTCGCTCGAGGCCAAGGCGACCGAGTTCGCCGGCCTGGTGAAGTCGGGGCGCACGCACCTGATGGACGCGACCCCGGTGATGCTCGGCCAGGAGTTCGGCGGCTACGCGGCCACCCTCCGGCTCGCCGGCGAGCGCCTCGACTCGGTGCTCCCCCGAGTCCGGGAGCTGCCGCTCGGCGGTACGGCCGTAGGCACCGGCATCAACACCCCGCCTGGCTTCGCGGCCGCAGTCATCGCCGAGCTCTCGACGCTCACCGGCCAGCCCTTCACCGAGGCCCGCAACCACTTCGAGGCTCAAGGCACCCGCGACTCGCTGGTCGAGCTGAGCGGCGTCCTGCGCACCATCGCGGTCGGACTGACCAAGATCTGCAACGACCTGCGCTGGATGTCGTCGGGCCCCACGACCGGCCTCGCCGAGATCCATCTCCCCGACCTGCAGCCTGGGTCGAGCATCATGCCCGGCAAGGTCAACCCGGTGCTGCCCGAGGCGACCCTGATGGTCTGTGCTCAGGTGATGGGCAACGACGCGACGATCGGCATCGCCGGGGCGGCCGGCAGCTTTGAGCTCAACGTGATGATGCCGGTGATCGCCCGCAACCTGCTCGAGTCGGTGCGGCTGCTGTCCACCTCGACACGACTGCTGGCCGAGCGCTGCGTGGACGGCATCACCGCGGACGCGGAGCGGATGCACCGGTACGCCGAGTCCTCGCCGTCGGTGGTGACGCCGCTGAACAAGTACCTCGGCTACGAGGAGGCGGCGAAGGTTGCGAAAGAATCACTCAAGGCAGGGCGCACAGTCCGGGAGCAGGTCCTGGCGATGGGGTACGTCGACCGCGGCGTACTCACCGAAGAGCAGCTCGACGCTGCCCTCGATGTGGAAGGCATGACCCACCCATGACGCAGACCCCGAACCAGGGCACCCCGAAGACGATCATCATCACCGGCGCCAGTGACGGCATCGGCGCCGAGTGCGCCAGCCAGCTGGCTGCCGAGAGCCACCACCTGGTGCTGGTCGGCCGCAACCCGGCGAAGGTTGCTGCGGCAGTGGCGCGGCTGGCGAGCGAGTCGCCGGACGCGACGGTCGAGTCGTTCACCTGCGACTTCGCCGACCTGGCCGACGTACGCCGCCTGGCTGCCGAGCTGCTCGCGGCGTACCCGCGGATCGATGTGCTGGTCAACAACGCCGGCACCGTCTACGACAAGCGCCAGCTCACCGGCGACGGCTACGAGGCGACGTTCGCGGTCAACCACCTCGCCGGCTTCCTGCTCACCGAGCTGCTCCTGGACCGGATCGTCGCCAGTGGCTCGGCCAGGATCGTGACGACCTCCTCGGTCGGGCACTACCGGGCCACCATGGACTTCGACGACCTCGGCTTCGAGCGCGGCTACCAGATCATGCGGGCCTACGGCCGGTCCAAGCTGGCCAACGTGCTGTACACCCGCAACCTGGCGACCCGCCTCGGCGGTACCGGTGTCACCGCCAACTGCCTGCACCCGGGCGCCGTCGCGACCAACATCTGGGCGGGGGCTCCTGCGATCGCCAAGCCCGTGCTCAGCCTGGCCAAGCGCTTCTTGATGATCACCCCCGCCCAGGGCGGCGCCACGCTGGCGTACCTCGCGACCAGCCCCGCGGTGGAGGGCCGCAGCGGCGGGTACTACGAGAAGAACAAGCTCAAGGAACCGGCCGAGCTTGCCAAGGACGAGGAGGTCGGGCGCCGGCTCGTCGAGGTGAGCCGGGAGATGACCTCGGCCTGAGGCTTAGTACCAGCCGTGCGCGCGCTTGAAGGACCAGGCTGCGCAGGGGCTGCCGTAGCGCTTCTCGATGTAGGACAGGCCCCACCGGATCTGCGTCTCGGCGTTGTTCTGCCAGTCCGGGCCGGCGCTGGACATCTTCGAGCCGGGCAGTGCCTGCGGGATCCCGTAGGCCGAGGACGACGGGTTGTTCGCGTGCACGTTCCAGTTGGACTCCTGGGTCCAGATCTCGTTGATGCACTCGAAGTCCGACGACGCCATCCCGTACTCCGGCATCAGCGCCCGGGTCAGCGCCTGCGGGTCGGCGTTGGTCAGGTCCACCGACCGGGTCACCGCGACGCCGGACGCGGTGCTTAGCTCGGCGGTCTTGAGCGGACTGGCGGCCGTGCTGACGCGGTCGTCAGAGGACCGCGAGACGGCCTCCTGCCGGCTGGCCAGCAGGTCCTGAGCAGCAGCACCGGTCAGGGTCTTGCCTGCCGCGAGATGCACCAGCGAGCCGTTGGCACTGCCATTGCTCGCCGCGACGCCGACACCGACGGCCAGGCCGGTCGCGAGCACCGCGATACCGGGGATGACCACTGCCTTCTTCGCGCCGGACCGGAACCGCTGAGGCGGCTCGGCACGGTGCTTCGGCGGGACGTCCCGGTGCTTCGGAACGTACTTCTCAGGCAAGACGAGAACTCCGGGGCTCGACGGCGGGCGTCTGACGACGCTTCGTTGCGTCGAGTCAGGGTCCACCTTGACCCGATTTACGGAACGGGTCAAGTCCGCAGCGTGCCTGCAACACACTGGTCCAGTCGATGGGGCTGGTGGGGCTTATGTGACGGGCGTATCGGCAGGTGGCACGATCCGCCACGACTGGTTTCGACAGGCTCAACCACCGGTGGTTGAGCCTGTCGAAACCTCACATCGAGACGTGCTCGAGCATCTCGGTGACCAAGGCAGCGATCGGCGAGCGCTCGGACCGGGTCAGCGTCACGTGCGCGAACAGCGGGTGGCCCTTGAGCTTGTCGACGACCGCGACGACGCCGTCGTGGCGGCCGACCCGGAGGTTGTCGCGCTGGGCGACATCGTGGGTCAGCACGACCTTGGAGTTGGCGCCCATCCGAGACAGGACCGTCAGCAGGACGTTGCGCTCGAGGCTCTGGGCCTCGTCGACGATCACGAACGCGTCGTGCAGGGAGCGCCCGCGGATGTGGGTCAGCGGGAGCACCTCGAGCATGCCGCGATCCAGGATCTCGTCGATCACATCCGGCGTGGTGACTGCGCCGAGGGTGTCGAAGACGGCCTGGCCCCAGGGCGACATCTTCTCCGACTCGCTGCCGGGCAGGTAGCCGAGCTCCTGGCCGCCCACGGCGAACAGTGGCCGGAAGACGACGACCTTCTTGTGCTGGCGGCGCTCCAGGACGGTCTCGAGACCGGCGCAGAGTGCGAGCGCCGACTTCCCCGTCCCCGCTCGCCCTCCCAACGACACGATGCCGATCTCCGGGTCCAGCAGCAGGTCCAGCGCGACCCGCTGCTCAGCCGACCGGCCATGCAGGCCGAACGCCTCGCGGTCGCCCTTCACCAGGTGCACGCGCTTGTCGGCGCCGACCCGGCCGAGCGCGCTGCCGCGGTCCGACATGAGCACCAGGCCGGTGTGGCAGGGCAGGTCGCGCGCATCGTCGAGGTCGATCACCGCGTCGTCGTACAACTCGTCGAGGTCGGCGCCGGTGACGTCCAGCTCAGCCATCCCGGTCCAGCCGGCGTCCGACTCATGGATCTGCTCGCCGCGGTACTCCTCGGCGTCCAAGCCGACCGCCGAGGCCTTGATCCGCAGCGGCAGGTCCTTGGAGACCAGGGTGACGGCGTAGCCCTCGTTGGCGAGGTTGTTGGCGACCGCGAGGATCCGGGTGTCGTTGTCCCCGAGGCGGAAGCCGGAGGGCAGCGACTCGGCGTCGGTGTGGTTCAGCTCGACGCGGATGGTGCCGCCGTGCTCGCCGATCGGCACCGGCCTGTCCAGGCGCCCGGCTTCGATCCGGAGCTCGTCGAGCATCCGCAGCGCCGAGCGCGCGAAGTACCCGAGCTCAGGGTGGTGGCGCTTGCCCTCGAGCTCGGTGATGACCACGACCGGGAGCACGACCTCGTGCTCGTCGAAGCGTTTCATCGCCCCGGGATCGGCGAGCAGCACCGAGGTGTCCAGGACGTACGTCCTGCGCTTGCTCGTCGTCGTGTCGGGGGTCTTGCTGGCAGTGCTGCCTGCAGGGCGCTTCGCTGTGGCCACGGGTGTTCCCCTTCGCAGACCGGCACGCGCACTCAGCGCCCCGGTCGTCAGCAGTAGTGCTTGGACCAGGACTGGCCAGGGTCAGAGTGCCGACCCCTTAGATCGTGATTGCTCACGAACTCGCCTCCAGGTGCGGATCGCAACGGTTGCGAACCACTCCTTGAAAAGTACGACTCGTCACGCGACGTTCCGGGACGACACGCCAGAGCGCGGGTTACGACTGGGTGAACGGTCCAGACACCTCTTGACACCCGGGACACAACGATTGTCGATACGATCGATAATCGATATGCTGCTGTGATGCGTCAGACCCGTGCGGCATCCAGCAAGGACCTCCTCTCGCCGCTCGAGGGGATCACCCGAGGTGTCCTCGTGCTGATGCTCGCCGGACTCATCCTCTCCTCGATCCTGGTCCTCACCGGCACGGGCGAATTCGCGTCGTTCGGCGCCGGCAGCGCCTGCGCCACAGTCAATTCCGAGACGCTCCCCGGCGGAGAGTTCAAGGTCGACACCTACGACTCGCCGTACCGGCACGCTCGGTTCAATGCCCAGACGACCGAGGTCTGCAATACGAAGCCGTCCGCGTGGATCACGACCGCGGCGTCGGTCTCGACCCTTGCCAGACTGCTCTTCGTGATCGTCGCCCTGATCGGCCTCCAACGCGTACTGCGCCGCGCACGGCGAGATGGCCCGTTCACGACGAGCGCCGCCACCGGCGTCAGCAGGCTTGGCGTGCTCATCCTGCTCGGCAGCCTGGTCACTGAATTGGTTCGCCAGGTTGGCGCACGCGAGGTCGTCCTCAGCGTCACCGTGCACGATCGACCCGACGTCGGATCGATCTTCGGCAGCTTCGACCTCCCGTTCACCGAGATCGTGGTCGGCCTCGGCTTGATCTCGATGGGACGGATCCTGAGTCGAGCTGTGCTCCTCCAGCAGGACCAGGACGCGACGATTTGAGCCCGCCCAGCGACGACGGCGAGGCGCACGGTGTCGTGCTCCATCTCGATCGACTCCTCGCCGAGCGGCAGCTGACGCTGACCGAGCTGGCCGACCTGGTCGGGCTCTCGGTCGTCAACCTGTCGATCCTCAAGAACGGTAGGGCCCGTGCGATCCGGTTCAGCACGCTGACGGCACTGTGCCGGGCCCTGGACTGCCAGCCCGGCGATCTGCTGTCCGTGAGGAATCAGCCGTCGTGATCGCCCTCCGGACTCAACCGCTATTCGCTCACGCCACGGACGAGCAAGCTCGACGCGCGCTCACTCAGCCGCCGTAACGGCGATCGCGGACGGCGTACGCGCGGACGGCGCGCAGGAAGTCGACGCGGCGGAAGTCGGGCCAGTAGGCCTCGCAGAAATAGAACTCGCTGTGTGCGCTCTGCCAGAGCAGGAAGCCGCCGAGACGCTGCTCCCCCGACGTACGGATCACGAGGTCAGGGTCGGGCTGGCCCTTGGTATAGAGGTGCTCGGCGATGTGCTCGACGTCGATCACCTCGGCGAGCTCCTCGATGGTGCGGCCCTTCGCGGCCTCGGCGTGCAGCAAAGAACGGACCGCGTCGGCGATCTCGCGACGGCCGCCGTACCCGACGGCGATGTTGACCAGGATGCCGTCAGCGTCGCGGGTCGACTCCTCAGCGGCCTTGAGCCGCTCGGCAGTCTCGGCGGGCAGCAGGTCCAAGGCGCCCACGGGGTGCAGCCGCCATCGGTGCTGCTCGGCCAGGGCGGCGACAGCGCCCTCGATCACGTCAAGTAGGCCCTCGAGCTGGTCGGCCGGGCGGTTCAGGTTGTCGGTCGAGAGGAGCCACAGGGTGACGACCTTGACGCCGACCTCCTCGCACCACTCCAGCAGCGGCTCGATGTTCGCTGCGCCGGCGCGGTAGCCGTGCGACGTCTCCGCTCCGACGGCCTTGGCCCAGCGCCGGTTGCCGTCGAGCATGACGCCCACATGCTGGGGAATCCTGTCGGTCGGCATCCGGCGTACCATCCGCGCCTCGTACGCCGGGTAGAGCACCCGCCGGAGTCCCCGCTTCCAGTCCGCCACCCTCCCAGGCTACCGCCGCAGCTCGGTCGCGCTAGTTCAACGACTCGGGTGCCGGGCTACCTACGGTCGCGTAACCTTGCTCCATGAACGCGCCTGCGCCTACCGCCGACAAGGCGGCCGAGCTGTCCCACGAGGCAGCCCTGAAGGTGCACGACGCCATGAACGCCGCGAAACCCCGGCTGCGCGGCTGGCTGCACGCCGCGACCTCGCCGCTAGCGATCGCCGCCGGGACCGTGCTGATCTGCCTGTCCCCGACAGCAGCCACCCGGGTCGGCTCGTCGCTGTTCGCGGCAGCGGCGATCCTGCTGTTCAGCGTGAGTGCGGTCTACCACCGCGGCACCTGGTCACCGAAGTGGTGGGCGTTCTTCCGGCGCTTCGACCACGCGAATATCTTCTTCCTGATCGCCGGCTCCTACACGCCGTTCGCCCTGACCCTGCTGCACGGGTCCGCGCGGATCACGCTGCTGGTCATCGCCTGGAGCGGCGCCATCCTCGGCGTCGCCTTCAAGATGGCCTGGGTGAACGCGCCCCGCTGGCTGTCCACCCCGGTGTACATCGCGCTCGGCTGGGCCGCGATCTTCTATGCCCACGACCTTGCCTCAGGCGGCGCGGCGGTGACCACGCTGATCGTGGTCGGCGGCGCCCTCTACACGCTGGGCGGCATCGTCTACGGCTTGAAGAAGCCGAACCCGTTCCCCGGATGGTTCGGCTTCCACGAGATCTTCCACGTCTTCACCATCGCGGCGTTCATCTGCCACTACACGGCCGCCTCGATCGCGACGTACCAGCTGCGCTAGGCACGCGAGTCGTGCCGCCCGCGAGCCACCGCCTCCGCCAGGGCCTCCGGAGCGGTCACCGGCCTCTCGCACACCATGGCCCGGCAGACGTACGCCGCCGCGCGCCCGTCGACCAGCCCGCGGCCCGCCAAGAGCGGGATGGTCGATGCCGCAGCCTGCTGCGGCGTCGCGACGACCACGACCGCACCGAGCACCCGGTGCGCGATCGCAGCGAGAGCCCTCCCGTCCTCGTCCTCGGACTCGGCCACGACGACGATCTCGAGCGGCCCATCGATCGCGGCTACCGCTGCCGCCAACGACCAGCCGGCGAAGCGCGGTGCGCGCTCGGCGAGGCGTCGTACGGATGCCAGGGCGGCTTCGGCAGCGTCCCGATGCCGACCGGAACCGGTGAGCGCGGCGTACCGGAGCAGCGCGTTGGTGATCGCCGAATGCCCGGATGGGCTGGCGTTGTCGGAGGGATCACGCGGTCGCGAGATCAGCGCCTCGGCGTCGTCGGCGGTGTCATAGAAGCCGCCGTCACCGTCGCTGAACTGCTCGAGCCCGACATCGAGGAGCAGCCGCGCCCGGTCCAGCCAGACGCCGTCGGCGGTCGCCTCCGCGAGCGCGACGAATCCATCGGCGACGCAGCCATAGTCCTCGAGCACGCCCGCGTGCTTGCCCACGACGCCGTTGCGCGAGACCCGGCGCAGACGGCCGTCTTGCAGGTGCACGTCGACGAGCAGCTGTCCCGCAGCGAGCGCTGCGTCGAGGAACCTGGGCTCCCCTAGGACACCGGCCGCACGGGCGAGCGCAGCGATCGCCAGGCCGTTCCAGGCCGCGACCACCTTGTCGTCCTCGGCCGGACGTTCGCGCTTGCTCCGAGCAGCGAGCAGGCGGGCGCGGACCAACCCCCACCGGGCCTCGTCGTCAGGATCGGCAAGCAGCTGCAGCACCGAGCTCCCGTGCTCGAAGGTGCCGCCCGGAGTGACCTCGAGCAGAGCGCCGCTCCAGGCCCCATCGTCCTGGTCGAGGACCTCGACCAACTGGGCCGGCGACCAGACGTAGTAGGTGCCCTCGGCCCCTTCGGAGTCCGCGTCCAGCGCCGAGGAGAACCCGCCCTGTGGTGTGCAGAGCTCGCCGAGCAGGAAGTCCCCGGTCTCACGCGCGATCCGCTCGGCCAGCGGATCCCCGGTCGTCGCGAACCACGACGTGTAGGCGCTGAGCAGCAGCGCGTTGTCGTAGAGCATCTTCTCAAAGTGCGGCACCACCCAGCGGGCATCGACCGAGTAGCGCGCGAAGCCGCCGCCGAGCTGGTCGTAGATGCCGCCCCGGGCCATCCGCTCCAAGGTCTTCGCGGCCTGCTCCACCCCGGTGGTTGAGCCTGTCGAGACCCCGTGCCTCAGCTGGAACTCCAGCAGCATCGACGGCGGGAACTTCGGCGAGCCACCGAACCCGGCGTTGACGTCGTCGAACTCGCGGGAGATCTTTGCCGCGGCCGCGTCGATCACCGCGCGGTCCAGGGGTGCCGCGCCCTCCAGGACAGCCGTCGCGGCGATGTGGGCCGCGATGTTCTCCGCCGTCGCGCCGACGTCGTCGCGCCGTTCGGCCCAGGCCTCGGTGATCGCCTGCAGCAGCTGGGTGAAGCTCGGTTGCCCGTGCCGTGGCTGATCGGGGAAGTAGGTGCCCGCGAAGAACGGCCGGCCCTCATGGTCCAGCACGCAGGTCATCGGCCAGCCCCCGTGGCCGGTAGTCGCGACGGTCGCCTGCATGTAGACGGCGTCGACGTCGGGCCGCTCCTCGCGGTCGACCTTGATGCTGACGTAGTGCTCGTTGAGGTAGGCAGCCGTCGGCTCGTCCTCGAACGACTCGTGCGCCATCACATGGCACCAGTGGCAGGCCGCGTATCCGACGCTCAGCAGCACCGGTACGTCGCGCCGCCGTGCCTCGGCGAAGGCCTCGGGCCCCCACTCCCACCAGTCGACCGGGTTGTCGGAGTGCTGGAGGAGGTAGGGGCTGGTCGCGGAGGCCAGACGGTTGGGCATCTCTGCAACTCCTCAACAGTGGCGCGTGGATCGCTTAGATCCCGGCGATAGGGATTCGACCCCGGTTCGACATGGACTGATGTCGTTTTCGGGACCCGCTGGGTCCACCCTAGGAGGGATCGGACGATGACTACGCGGACGGCTCGGGTTGCCAAGTGCTGTTCAAGGCGCCCGCAAGTGAGGGGAAGCCGTGGAAGCGAGTCCTGCGGCGAGCCGCGACCGAAGTCGAGGCGCGGAAGATCTGCTCCCACGCCCAGGCGGCCCTCGACAACTGCGAGTCGCGGCTCCATGCCCACATCCTCCCGGCCATCAGCACCGTCCCCGTCGCGAAGTGGCGACTCGAGCACACCCGCAAGGTGATGGAGCGAGCCACCAAGACAGTGCACTCAGCGCGCGGCAAGGAGGATGTGCGCACCGAGTTGGCCGCGATGCGCAAGCTCGCCTGGCGTCTGGGTTGGCTTGATCGTTCGGTCGACCCGCTGGACGGGCTCGAGATCGGACGATCAGATGTGCTCCACGGGGCCACTGCGCACTATGTCGATCCGCGCCTGCGCCCCGAAACCCGTCAGGTGACGGCGATGGCTGCGGGCGCTGATGCCCTCTGCGGTCCGGGCGGCACTGACCCGCTCATGACCCGACTGCCGCTGTTCGGCACCAAGATCCGCATCGCCGCGTACGGCGGACTGCGCCTCAGCGAACAGAACGGACTGCGCGCCATCGATGTCTTCTTCGACCATGGCTACGTCCAGGTCAACGGCAGCTGGATCACACCGCGCCGCGCCCCCGGCTTCCGTGGCCCGGTGAAGAACCACGTCATCCACGAGGTCCCCCTCCCCCGCTCGCTCATGCACGGCGAACTGCTGCCGCGGGTCAAGGAACTCCTCGGCCTCCCTGAGACGGCCTCGATGCAGCAGTACTCAACAGACAGGATGAGGAACGCGAGCGGCGCACCAAGCTCGCCCTGCGCGACGGCAACTCGACGCTCGCGTAGTGGAACTACCCGGTCGATCCGGCGGACGAGCAATGGCTCTTCGTCGACACGGTCTCCGGTCTGCCCGTGAAGCCCGAGATGCACAACGACCGCTGGCACCGCGTCCGTGAATGGGTCGAGGAGAACGACCCCGAGAACGCCTGGCCCAAGACGATCGTCTACCGCAACATGCGGCACCACGCCGCCACGAAGTGGTTCCACGACGAGCTCGGCGAGCCCTGGGAGGTGGTGGCTCAGTATCTCGGCGACAAGCTGACGACTGTGTTGAATCACTACGTGCGGGCTGGCGAGGATGCGCTGCGGGATTCCGTCAGTAAGCTGATGACTCGATGGCCTCCGAAGAACCGGGCTTTCCGGCTCGAGCTCTATTACGACATCTAAAGGTGGATCGAATCTGACCTGGTCCGCCTTACAGGACAGCATCGATGACCTGGGGGAACGTTCCTCAACGCCTTCGCTGTTCCCGGACTCTTTTCGTT
>DASRRQ010000131.1:0-11624 GCA_035695505.1 Marmoricola sp.
CCTCTGCTCCGTGAGTCTGCTGCGTCGTTGTTCGCGTACCGCCTGCGGTCGTCCTGCCGCAACCACGCTTACCTACGTCTACGCCGACCAGACCGCCGTGCTCGGGCCCTTGGCGACGTACGCCGAACCGCACGCCTACGACCTCTGCGAGGAGCACAGCGAGCGGCTCAGCGCACCGCGTGGGTGGGAGGTGCTCCGGCTGGTCCACGACGACCCGCATGCACACTCCAGTGACGACCTGCTCGCCCTGGCCGATGCCGTCCGCGAGGCCGCCCAGCCGCGTCCGGCCCAGGTCGCCCGCGAGCCGTTCGAGATGCGCGAGGGCGTCCGCAGGGGCCACCTGCGCAGCCTGCGCAACGAGGACTGATCGGCCCGACTAGGGTTCGGAGCATGGCGACCGACCTGAACGCGTTCTTCAAGGCCTACGACGTCCGCGGCACCGTGCCGGACCAGATCAACGTCGAGCTCGTCCGCAAGGTCGGCAACGCGTTCGTCGCGGTCGTGGGGGCCGACCCGATCGTGGTCGGCTACGACATGAGGCCCTCCTCGCCGGAACTGGCCAGGGCGTTCGCCGAAGGAGCGATGGCCGCCGGCGCGGACGTCACCATCATCGGGCTGTGCTCCACCGACGGGCTCTACTTCGCCTCAGGCCACCTCGGCCGGGCTGGCGCGATGTTCACCGCCAGCCACAACCCCGCGCAGTACAACGGGATCAAGATGTGCCGCACCCACGCGCAGCCGATCGGGATGGAGACCGGCCTGGCCGAGATCCGCGACCGGGTCGCCTCTGGCGAGACGCTGACCGCCGATACCCCGGGCAGCCTCGACGAGCAGGACCTTCTGGCCGAGTACGCGAGCTACCTCCTCGAGCTCGCTCCGGTCACCGGACGGCACCTGAAGATCGTCGTCGATGCCGGCAACGGCATGGGTGGCCTGACCACGCCTGCGGTGCTGAGCCAGATCGATGCCGAGGTCGTCCCGCTCTACTTCGAGCTCGACGGCACCTTCCCCAACCACGAGGCCAACCCGATCGAGCCGGCGAACCTCGTCGACCTGCAGGCCGCGGTGCGCGAGACCGGGGCCGACATCGGCCTGGCCTTCGACGGCGACGCGGATCGATGCTTCCTCGTCGACGAGCGCGGCGAGCTGGTGAGTCCGAGCGTGCTGACCGCGCTGATCGCGGCCCGCGAGCTGGCCAAGGAGCCGGGCGCGGCGATCATCCACAACCTGATCACCTCTCGTGCGGTGCCCGAGATCGTCACCGAGCACGGCGGCCGGCCGGTCCGGACCCGTGTCGGGCACTCGTTCATCAAGGCGACGATGGCGGAGACTGACGCGATCTTCGGCGGCGAGCACTCGGGGCACTTCTACTTCCGCGACTTCTGGCGCGCCGACTCCGGGATGCTGGCGGCGCTGCACGCCCTGGCCGCCCTGGCCGAGGTCGAGGCCCCCCTCTCGCAGGTCCTCGCGCCCTACGTCCGGCACGTCGCCAGCGGCGAGATCAACTCCGAGGTAGCCGACCAGCAATCCGTCGTCGCTGCGATCGAGGCGGAGTGGGGGAGCAAGGACGGCGTCACTACCGACCACCTCGACGGCCTCTCGGTCGTGCACGATGACTGGTGGTTCAATGTCCGCGCGTCCAACACCGAGCCGTTGCTGCGGCTCAACGCCGAAGGCAAGGATGCCGAGACCATGCAGCAGATCCGCGACGAGGTCCTCGCCGCCATCCGATCCTGACCTGAAGCAGTACCGACTCGAAAGCGGGTGTGCCGATGAACCTCGACCCCAAGCTCCTTGATGTGATCGTGTGCCCGTCGTGCCATGCGGCACTCGCCACCGACGATGCCGCCTCCGAGCTCGTCTGCACCGGCTGCGGCCTGGCCTACCCGGTGCGTGACGACATCCCGGTGCTGTTGGTCGACGAGGCCCGGCAGAGCCAGGACTAGAGCCTCCCGATGGCGACCGCGTTCGACGACGGCCTGCTCGACGACGAGGTCGAGCTCCGCCGTGCGGAGCCCGACCTGCGCAACCTCGCCGAAGCCGGCGCGCGGGTACGCCGGGAGACGGCCGAGTCCGCCGAGGCGCTGAACCAGGCACTGGCGCGGCTCTCGGAGTCACGGCCGCGCGCGGTGGTCGCGGCCGGCCCGGACTCGCGACTGCTCCGCGCCGTCTTGGAGCCCGTCTGCCCGGTGCCGTTCGTGGCCTGGCCCGGCGCCGGCCTGCCCGGCTGGGCCGGCGCGCTGGACCTGGTCGTCGTGCTCGCCCCCGACGGAGCGGACCCCAGCACGGCTGCCGGCGTCGCCGAAGCCGTCCGACGCGGCTGCCAGCTCGTCGTGGCCACACCCGAGGAGTCGCTGGTCGGCCGGCACGTACCGGGCCGTTACTCGACCCTGCTGCCGACGGTGACCGGCGACCAGCTCGCCACCGCGACGGTGATGCTGGACCTGCTCGACCGTCTCGACCTCGGTCCGGACACCGATCCCGAGGTGGTCGCGTCCGCGCTGGACGAGGTCGCCACCAGCTGCGGGCCCTACCGTGACCTCGCGGTCAACCCCGCGAAGCTGCTGGCCAGCGGCATTGCCGAGACCAGCCCGGTGCTGTGGGGTGGGACGGTGCTGGCGGCCCGGGCCGCGCGTCGCGTCGCCGAGGCCGTACGCCGGGCTACCGGTCGTGCGGCGCTAGCCGCCGACGCCGTGCACCTGCTGCCGGTGCTCGCCGCGGCACCATTGGCCGACGTCTTCGCTGATCCGTTCGCCGACGAGGCCGGAGATCTGCGGCCGTCCCTGGTGATCCTCGACGACGGATCACCGGACCCGGTGGTCGCGCAGACCCGCGACCAGCTCCGCGCGCAGGCTGATGCCAGCGGCGTACGGGTCGAGACCGTGCAGTCGCATGCCGACGGCGATGTCGCCCGCTACGCCGCGCTGCTCGCGACCGGGACCTTCGCCGCCCGCTACCTGGAGCTCGGCCTATCTCGTTGAGTTCGGCCTTGCGGCCTGTTGAGTTCGGGCTTGATGCGCGTTGAGTTGGGCCCTGTGGTCGGTTCAGTGGGCGGTTTCGGTGCGCGAGGGCACCAGGTGCATCACCACGACTGCCACGGCCCCGACGACGAGGCCGAGCAGGGCGGCGCACAGGGTGGCGGTGAGCCAGCCGAGCGCAGCACCGGCCGTGTGCACCGCGTGCTCGACGTGGTGCTGGGCGTGATGCATGAGCGAGTACGGGTGGTGCCAGCCCAGGTCGTCGAGGCCGACCAGGAGGATGTGCCCGCCGACCCAGAGCATCGCGGCGATCCCGACGGTCGCGATCGTCGCGAGCAGGACCGGCATCCCGGCAACCAGGCCACGTCCGATCGCGCGGACCACGCGGGTGCCGGTGCCGGCGAGGTGCAGTCCCACATCGTCCATCTTCACGATCACGGCCACGACGCCGTAGACGAGCACGGTGATGCCGACCGCCACCAGCACCAGGATCAGCGCGCGGGCCAGGAACGGCTGGTCGGTGACCTCGTTCAGGGCGATCACCATGATCTCCGCCGAGAGGATGAAGTCGGTCCGGATGGCGCTGGCGACGGTGGCCTTCTCGGCCTCTGCGGGGCTGGCCAGCCGCTCAGCGTCCTCGGCGGTCGTCTCGTGGTGCCCGCCCCCGAAGCGTGCGTGCAGCCGCTCCCAGATCTTCTCGGCGCCCTCGTAGGAGAGGTAGGTGCCGCCGACCATCAGGATCGGCGTCAGCAGGTCGGGCAGGAACTGGCTGAGCACCAGTGCCACCGGCAGGATGAACAGGATCTTGTTGCGCAGTGAGCCCACGGCGATCCGCTTGATCATCGGCAGCTCGCGGTCCGCAGCCACGCCCTGGACGTACTGGGGCGTCACGGCCGTGTCGTCGACGACCACGCCGGCTGCCTTGATGCTCGCGCGGCCTGCGGCGGCGGCGACGTCATCTAGGGAAGCGGCCGCGAGCCGGGCCAGGGCCGCGACGTCGTCGAGGAGTCCGAACAGGCCTGCGCTCACGCGCGGAGCCTACCGAGTACCCGAGCTTGCTCGCGGTCGGGCGGGCGACAGCGCGTTAACGAACGCAGTGAGGATCACGTCATGAGCCTATAGACTGGCTGCCGCGCCTCGCGCACGAGATCGTGGCCAGACGCCTTGCACAGGTTCTGCCTGTCTTCATGTCTCGAATCGAACCCTTTCAACTTGCAAGGACAAACCATGGACTACAAGGTCGCTGACCTTTCGCTGGCCGACTTCGGCCGCAAGGAGCTCACCCTCGCCGAGCACGAGATGCCCGGCCTGGTCTCGCTGCGCACGACGTACGGCGATGCCCAGCCGCTCAAGGGCGCTCGCATCGCGGGCTCCCTGCACATGACCATCCAGACCGGCGTGCTGATCGAGACCCTGGTCGCCCTCGGCGCCGAGGTCCGCTGGGCCACCTGCAACATCTTCTCGACCCAGGACCACGCCGCTGCCGCGGTCGTGGTCGGTAACGGAACCGTCGACGCCCCGGCCGGTACCCCCGTCTTCGCCTGGAAGGGCGAGAGCCTGGCGGAGTACTGGGACGAGGCCGAGAAGGTCTTCGACTTCACCGACGAGGCCGGCAACCTGGTCGGTCCGAACATGCTGCTCGACGACGGCGGTGACATCACCCTGCTCGTGCACAAGGGTGTCGAGTTCGAGAAGGCCGGCGCCGTGCCGGGCCAGGACTCGACCGACAACGAGGAGTTCAAGGAGGTCCTCCGGGTCCTCGACCGCTCGCTGAAGAGCAACCCGACGCGCTGGACGAACATCGCCAACAACATCAAGGGCGTCTCCGAGGAGACCACCACCGGTGTGCTGCGTCTCTACGACCGCTTCAAGGAGGGCTCGCTGCTCTTCCCGGCGATCAACGTCAACGACTCGGTCACCAAGTCGAAGTTCGACAACAAGTACGGTTGCCGCCACTCGCTGATCGACGGCATCAACCGCGGCACCGACGTCATGATCGGCGGCAAGGTCGCGGTCGTCTGCGGCTACGGCGACGTGGGCAAGGGCTCGGCCGAGTCGCTGCGCGGCCAGGGAGCTCGCGTCATCGTCACCGAGATCGACCCGATCTGCGCCCTGCAGGCGGCGATGGACGGCTACGAGGTCAAGCGCCTCGAGACGGTCGTCGAGTACGCCGACATCTTCATCACCACGACCGGCAACTTCGACATCATCAAGGTCGAGCACTTCCAGAAGATGAAGCACCAGGCGATCGTCGGCAACATCGGCCACTTCGACAACGAGATCGACATGGCGGGCCTCGCCAAGATCGACGGCATCGTCAAGGACGAGATCAAGCCGCAGGTCCACCAGTGGATCTTCCCCGACGGGAAGAAGGTCATCGTGCTCTCCGAGGGGCGGCTGCTGAACCTCGGCAACGCGACCGGCCACCCGTCGTTCGTGATGTCGAACTCCTTCACCAACCAGGTGCTGGCGCAGATCGAGCTCTTCACCAAGATCGAGGAGTACCCGGTCGGTGTGTACGTGCTGCCCAAGCACCTCGACGAGGAGGTCGCTCGACTGCACCTGGACGCCCTCGGCGTCGAGCTCACGGTGCTGACCCAGGAGCAGGCCGACTACCTCGGCGTCCCAGTCGAGGGTCCGTTCAAGTCGGACCTGTACCGCTACTGAGGTGACCAGCCAGCAGGACCAGGTCGGGCGGGCCCGCATCCTCGTCGTCGACGATGATGCGGCCCTCGCCGAGATGCTGTCGCTCGTGCTGCACAACGAGGGCTTCTCCAGCCGCATCGTCGGACGCGGTGACGAGGCCTTCGCAGCGTTCGTCGAGTACAAGCCAGACCTGGTCCTGCTGGACCTCATGCTCCCCGGCACCGACGGCATCGAGGTGTGCCGCCAGATCCGGGAGAGCCCGGGATCCGACTCCGGGGTCCCGATCGTGATGCTGACCGCCAAGAGCGATACCGTCGACGTGGTGGTCGGGCTGGAGTCCGGTGCCGACGACTACGTCGCGAAGCCGTTCAAGCCCAAGGAGCTGATCGCCCGGATCCGGGCGCGGATGCGGCACTTCGAGTCTCCGGCCCCCGAAGTGCTCGCGGTCGGGGACGTCGTCCTCGATGTCGCCGGGCATAGCGTCACCCGCAACGGCGCCGCGATCGCGCTGACCCCGCTGGAGTTCGACCTGCTGGCGTGCCTGGCCCGCAAGCCGTGGCAGGTCTTCACCCGGGAGATGCTTCTGGAGCAGGTCTGGGGCTACCGGCACGCCGCCGACACCCGCCTGGTCAACGTGCATGTGCAGCGCCTGCGTGCCAAGGTCGAGCACGACCCGGAGAACCCGACCGTCGTGCTGACGGTGCGCGGCGTGGGCTACAAGGCAGGCGCGTCCGATGGCGATCCCGCTCCGGTCTGAGGACGCACCGCGTGCCGGCCGTGGGCCGGCACGGCTGCTGGGCAGCCTGTTCGGCTTCTGGCGCCGCTCGATCCGTACCCGGGTCGTGGTCGCGATCGTGCTGCTCGGGGCGATCGTCGCAGGCTCGGTCGGGCTGTTCGTGCTGCGCCAGATCTCCGATGGCCTGGTCCGTAGCCGGGTAAGCGCCTCGGTGGCAGAAGCCACCAGCGAGACCGCGACGGCTCGGGAGCGGCTGGCCTCGGCCGGCAGCAGCGACTTCGATCCCGACACCCAGCTGCGCCAGCTGCTGGAGACCTTGGTCTCGCGGGGCTCGGCCCGCGGCTTCGACGTCGTCGTGCTCGGCCCGATCGGCGATGCAGCCGATGCGGATCCGACGTCGGCCGCTTCGGGGGTCCGGACTACGCCCGGCATCTCGGCTGCCAGTGTCCCGCAGCGCCTCCAGGCCGTGGTCGACCACACCGACCGGACCGCCTGGACCTACACCCGCGTACGCCGTCTCGGTGAGCGGCCCGGCCAGGGCGACCCCGCAGTGGTCGTCGGATCGCGGGTGGTGCTGCCCTCAGACGGAGGCACCTACACGCTCTACTACCTGTTCCGGATGCAGGCGGAGCAGCGCACGCTCGGCCTGGTCCGCCGCTCGCTGCTGACCTCCGGGATCCTGCTGCTGGTGCTCACGGCTGGGGTCGTACTGCTGGTGACCCGCCAGGTGATCGCGCCGGTCCGGCTGGCCCGCCGAGTCGCCGAACGGATCGCGTCCGGGCGGCTTGAGGAACGCATGCATGTCCACGGCGAGGACGACATCGCGCGGCTCGGCAGCTCGTTCAACCAGATGGCCGACGCCCTGCAGCAGCAGATCCGCCAGCTCGTCGATCTCTCCCGGGTACAGCGCCAGTTCGTCTCCGACGTCTCCCACGAGTTGCGTACGCCGTTGACCACCGTGCGGATGGCCGGCGACGTGCTGCATGATTCGCGCGCCTCCTTCGACCCGGTCACCGGCCGAGCTGCCGAGCTGCTGCAGAAGGAGCTCGACCGGTTCGAGAACCTGCTGGCCGACCTGCTCGAGATCAGCAGGTTCGATGCCGGTGCCGCCGGCCTCGAGCTCGCCGAGGTGAACCTCGCCGACGTCGCCCACCGGGTCGTCGAGGCGTTCGAGCCGGTCGCCCGGACGCGGGGCGTCAAGGTTGTGCTCCGCGCGCCGGTGCCCTGTGTCGCGGAGGTCGACGAGCGTCGGATCGAGCGGGTCCTGCGCAATCTCGTCTCGAACGGGATAGACCACGCCGGCGTCCGCGGCGACGCCCGCGTCGTGGTCACCGTCGGTGGTGACGCGCATGCGGTCTCGGTGACTGTCCGCGACTACGGCGTAGGCCTCCAGCCGGGGCAGCTGGCGATGGTTTTCAACCGCTTCTGGCGCGCCGATCCGGCACGCGCCCGGACCACCGGGGGTACTGGTCTCGGTCTGGCGATCTCGCTCGAGGACGCCCAGCTGCACGGGGGCTGGCTGCAGGTCTGGGGGGCGCCGGGCGCCGGAGCCCAGTTCCGGGTCACGGTGCCGCTACGGGCCGGCGAGCCGCTCGGGCACAGCCCGCTGCCGCTGATCCCGCCCGACGCCCCGAGCGTGAGCGATGACCAGCGCCCGGGCTCCTCAGGGGACCGACGATGAGCGCGCGACGTGCCGGGCGGGGACGCTGGCTGATGCTCGCCCTGGCCGTGGTGCTGGTCACCGGCTGCTCGACGCTGCCGACCACCGGGGCCGTGCATACCGAGCCGGGCAGCGCTTCGGATCCGGGCCAGGCACCGTACTTCGCCCCGCCGGGGCCGATCAAGGGAGCTGACCGCGAGTCCATCGTCCGGGGCTTCCTGCTCGCCACCCAGGCCAACCCGCCGAGCACGGCGGTGGCCCGCTCGTTCCTCTCCGAGGGCGCCCGCAACACCTGGAAGCCGACCGGCACGATGGTCTACGACGGCGCCACCCTGGAGCCGACGGCGTACGGCGTCCGGGCCAGGCTGAGCGAGGCGCATGCACTGGACCAGCGCGGCGCCTGGGTCGGCGGCGCGACCCCCTCGACGGTGACCTACCCGTACTCGCTGGTGCTCGACCACGACGAGTGGCGGATCGCCAACCCACCGACGGCGCTGCCGGTGCCGACGCCCTACTTCAGCAGCCTCTACCAGCCGTACCTGCTCTACTTCTTCGATCGGACCGGCACCGTGCTGGTGCCCTCGCGGGTCTACCTGCCGATCGGCGAGCAGACCGCCACCAACCTCGTCCGCGGCCTGCTCGCGGGCCCGGGACCGGCGACCGCGGAGTCGACGGTCACGGCGTTCGCACCTCGGACGGGGCTCGACCTCTCGGTGGTCGTCAGCGACGACGGCGTGGCCGAGGTGCCGCTGGGCCCGGAGATCCAGCGGCTCTCGCCCGCGGACCTGTACCGGGCGGTGGTCCAGCTCGCCTGGACGTTGCGCCAGGTCCCGGGCGTGACCCGGCTGCGGATCACCGTCGGTGGTGCGGCGGTGCCGCTGTACAACGGGCAGACGGACGTCAGCGTCAATGTCGGCTCCGACTACGACCCGATCGCGGCGCCGGGCCGCGACATCCTCACCCTCACCGGCGGCAAGCTGATCCGCGGCGTCGGAGCTCTCGCCAAGCCTGTCGGCGGCCCGTTCGGCGTGACCGGCTTCGCGCTGCGCTCGGTCGCGCAGTCGGTCTCCAAGCACGAATACGCCGCAGTCTCGACCAATGGCCACCGGCTCTTCGTGGCAGCCGACGGCGGGTCGACCTCGGCCGCGAAGGTGACCACGGTGCTCGACGGCTCGACCGACCTGCTCCGGCCGGCGTTCGATCGTTTCGGCGGGCTCTGGGCGCTCGACGACACCAAGGGCGGAGCAGTCGTCCACCTGATCACCAATGGCCACGACCAGGTGGTGCATGTGCCGGGGATCAGCGGGCACCGGGTCAATGCCTTCACCGTGACCCGCGATGGGGCGTCGCTAGTGGCCGGGCTGGCGTCGGGCCCGAGCCCGACGCTGGTGGTCAGCGCACTGCTCCGCTCGGAGGGCGGGCGGCTGCTGCAGGCACTGGCGGGGAGGCAGACGGTGGTGGAGGCCTCTGACCACGGCCCGGTGGTGGACCTCAGCCAGAGCTCGGCGACCACGGTCGCCGTCCTCACCGGGTCAACGGCGGGCAACGGCCAGATCATCTCGGTCGAGCTCGACGGCTCCCCGGGTGCCTCGCCAGCGACCTCGCCTGACCCGCTCCCCGGAGAGCTGGTCAGCCTCGCCGCCAGCCCGGACCCGAGCCTGCCGCTGCGGGTGGTTACCTCCGACGGCAAGCTGATGGAGCTCACCGGCGCCGACAGCTGGATCCGGATCGCGAGCAACGTAACCGCGGCGGCGTACGCGCAGTAGCCAGCTGGTTCGGCCTGCTCCACAGGCCTTGACGCGCGTAGCCGTGAGAGTTCGCTCGATGAGCAGGCTGACCCGATGCGCGACGCCTGGTTCGACCTCGCCCTCGGCGGTACCTGCACGGCCTGCGGTACGCCGGGCCGGCGGTTGTGCCGCGCTTGCGAGGCGGCGCTCCCAGCGACGGGGTTCGCCATCCGACCCGACCCGGTGCCGCTGGGGCTGGTGCCGTCCTATGCCGCTGCCCCGTACGCCGACCCGCTGCGTGCCCTGCTGATCGCACACAAGGAGGACCGGGCGTTCGGGCTGGCCGTGCCGCTCGGTCGGGTGCTTGCCGCGGTCGTGGGCGACGCTCTGGACGACGTGCTGGCCGGTGCGCCCGGGTTGGCGGGAGCGAGCCTGGTGCTGGTGCCGATCCCGTCGAGTCGCGCGGCCGTGCGCGCACGCGGCCACGACCCGGTCCTGCGGATGACTCAGGCGGCAGCCGCCAAGCTCCGCGGCGAGGGGCTTGACGTGCGCGCCGCGCCACTGCTGCGCCAGCGGCCAGGCGTCCGGGACCAGGCCGGCCTCGACGCCGGATCGCGGGCCGAGAACCTGGCCGGATCGCTCGCGATCATGCACGGCGGGCATCGGCGTCTTCGCGGCCGCACAGTACTGATCGTGGTCTGCGACGACGTCATCACCACCGGCTCCAGTGCCCGGGAGGCGCAGCGGGCGCTCGCCGCGAGCGGTCTGCCGCCTGCTCTCGTGGCCACGGTCGCGGCGACCCGGCGCCGGCTGGGCAGGGCCGCGAACCAGGACTTCGGATCGCTACCGCTTTGTCCGGGTGAGGGCTAACGTCTGTACATGGAGTCCGTCCGGGTCCGTGGTTGCGTCAGACAGGTCCCGGATGGGCTGCGTTCATCGTCTCGATGGGCGCGGCCCGACCACGGAGCTGGCTGGCAAACCGATGCCAGTCGCAGGCGAAACGGTCCACGTAAGGCCGAGACCGACCAGGAGCGATCCTGGGGCGGTGGAGGCCGATCACGGTGCGGCTTAGTCGTCAGTCCTGCCTGTCGCCCCTCGTCAGATGCGGGGACGCGATGGAGAAGGCCAGTAGTGGCACAAGCTGCGAACGTCTCAGCAGGCGGGTGTGGGGTAGAAGACCAGGTCGGCCGGACGGACTCCGCTTCGACCTGCCTCCTGACGGGGGCGGCGGTAGGACCGAGTAAGTAGCCGGAACCAACCGGGCGGTCGCTCCCACCAGCTGGCCGCCCCGACAACGGGAGGTATGTATGGATGTTGTGGTGAGCAGCAGGCACTGCGAGATCTCGGAGCGGTTCCGCGAGCATGTCGAGGACAAGCTCGTCCGCCTGGAGAAGCACGACCATCGGATCATCCGGGTCGAGGTGCTCCTGGAGCGAGAACGGAACGCTCGTCAGCCCGAGCGCCAGGTGCGCGTGGAGCTGACCGCGAAGTCGAAAGGCCCGGTCCTGCGGGCCGAGGCAGCCGCCGAGGACAAGATGGCCGCGCAGATGCGTCGCGCCGCGGACCGCCGCAAGGTCCACCACGGCAAGCACGCGCCCGAGTCGGTGCACCAGGCGATGACCCGGTCCGGCAGCAGCGATGCCGAGGTCGAGCTCGAGGACGAGGTCTCCGTGCACCAGGTCGGTCCGGTCACGGTCACCGGTGACGGCCCCCTGGTGGTCCGCGAGAAGACACATCCCGCGACGGCGATCAACCTCGAGCAGGCGCTGTACGAGATGGAGCTGGTCGGCCACGACTTCTACCTGTTCGTCGACAAGGAGAGCGAGCGCCCCTCGGTGGTCTACCGCAGGCGCGGGTACGACTACGGCGTCATCTCC